>DATBFW010000113.1:0-33908 GCA_036558285.1 Mycobacteriales bacterium
ACCGTCCGGCTGGTCGACCAGCTCATCCACGGCGGCAACGAGACGAACTCGGCCGACAAGCTGCTCGCCGCCGGAGTCCTGGTCTGGTCGGGCAATGTGCTCGCATTCGCGCTGCTCTACTGGCTGGTGGACGGCGGCGGCGCGGCGGCGCGAGCGCACCACCCGCGCCAGCATCCCGACCTCGCATTCCCCCAGCAGCTCACCCCGGAGATCGCCCCGCCCGGCTGGCGCCCCCAGTTCCTCGACTACCTCTACCTGTCGCTGACCTCGTCGGCTGCGTTCAGCCCGACCGACGTCATGCCGCTGGTCCCGTGGGCCAAGATCGCCATGGCCATCCAGTCGATGATCTCGATCGCCGTGCTCGGCCTGGTGATCGCCCGCGCGGTGAACGTCTTCACCTAGCCGGGTCCGAGCACCACCTGCTTCTCCGGGACCAGCTCGACGTTGACGGTGACCTCGCCGAGCTGCCGCGGTCAGGTCGGCGCGCAGGGTCAGCCCCACCACCGACAGCGGCGGCACCAGCGAGATCGCGATGGCCACGCCGGGCAGCGTGTCGCTGATGTCGGACCGGATGAGGGCGACGGAGCCCACCGCTCCGGTGGCCAGCGCGGCCAGCAGGTCGACCAGCCTCGGGCTGACCCGGCTCGCCACCTGCGAGTCGGTGGCGGCGGTCACGGGTTCCGGGATCGCCAGGCCGATCAGGTAGCCCAGGGCGACGACGACGCACGCTCCGGCGACGACCATCGCGATGGACCGGAGCAGGTTGCGGCGGTCGTTGAGCACCATCGCCAGGACGATGCCGAGGATCGGCGTCATCAATGGGGCGACGATCATCGCCCCGATGACGGTGGCCGTCGCGATGACCGCCGCCAGCACGAGCAGCAACCAGAACCGGCTCAGCCGGGACCGGACGTCGGCGCCCTCGAAGAACAGGTGCTCCCGCATCCGGACGATGTCGTCGGCAGCGACCATGGAATACGGACCGGATGAGCCCGTGCACCAGGGACTGCGCTTACTCGGCACGCAATGCGGATGCGGCGGGAGTTCGCGTCGCGACGCGGGCCGGAACCACCGTCGAGACGAGCACCACGAGCACGGTGACGACCGGGACGAGCGCCAGCGCCGGCCACGAGGCCACGGTCACCGCGCCGTCGCCGCCGGCCAGGCGGTACGCGCCGACGTACAGGGCGAGGCCGAGCGGCACCGAGACGACGCCGGCGACCAGCGCCAGCCCGGCGAACGGCGACACGAGCGTCGCCGCGACCTGCCTCGGCGTGAACCCCACGGTCTTGAGCACGGCGAAGTCCCGCAGCCGCTCGCGGATCGCGAGCAGGGCGACGGCGAGCAGCGCGGAGGCCGCGACCACCAGCAGCACGGCGTCGAGGGCGTAGACCATCGCCGGAAGGTCGGTCGGGACGTCGCTCGGCGCGCCGGACGGCCGGTGCGCCAGCGCCTCCTGCATCGACAGGGCGAACACGAACGTCGCGCCGGTGAGCGAGATCGCGGCGGTGAGCAGTGCGACCCGGGCCCGCCCGGCCAGCAGGGTGCGGGAGCCGACCGAGAGCACCACCGACCTCGACACCAGGCTCAGCAGCCGCGCCGCGCCGCTCGGCGGCGCCGGGTGTCCGGCGTCGATCGCCTGCAGCACCGGGTAGCGGGTCCGGCGGCGGGTGGACAGCCACGAGCTGACGACGAGGACGAGGACGACCGGGATCGTCGCGACGAGCAGGTCGGACGGGTCGGCGGCGACGGTCGGCGACCCCAGCAGCGACTGCGTCGTGGCCCGGGACAGGACGGGCGCGAGCAGCGTGCCGACGCCGAACCCGACGACCGAGCCGGCCAGTCCGAGCACGGCGGACTCGGTCACGAAGACGCCGCTCACCTGCCGCGGGGTCAGGCCGACGGCCCGCAGCAGCCCGATCTCCCGGCGCTGCTGCAGCGCCCGGGCCCCGACCAGGATCGTCACCACGGCGAACCCGACCGCGAGCAGGATCACCGCATACATGGTCAGCAGCAGCTGGAACGGCTCGGCGTCCTTGAGCACGTCCGCGCGCTGGTCCTGCCAGGTCGTGGCGATCACGGTGCCGGGTGGCGCGCCGGCGACGATCGAGGCCGCGACGGCGCCGGCCGAGTCGGGGTCGGCCAGCCGCAGTCCCGCCACCCAGCGCCAGTCCCGCCGGTCCGGCTGCAGGAGCTGCAGGGTGGACGGGCTCACCCACGCGACGCCGGGATTCACGCGCGGGTAGCGGCCCTGGCTCGGCACGACCGCCGTACCCGCCACCGGCAGGCTCACCGGCCGGCCGAGTGGACCGACCAGTCGCAGCCTCGTCCCGACCTCGGCCCGCAGCGCTGTCGCCAGGCTCCGTTCGAGCACGATCCCGCCGCCCGGCGCGGTCGTGCCGGTGATGCCGACCGGTGCGTTCACGGTCGGTGCCTCCGACGCGCCGGCCAGCCACAGCGGCAGGCTGCCGCTACCGGTGGCGAGCCGGACGCCCTTGACCGCCATCGGCGTGGGCTCGGCGGCGTCGACCACGCCGGCCAGCCGGCCGAGCCGGCGCGCCTGGTCCTCGGTCGGCATCAGCGCGAGGACGTGGGCGCCGTTGGCGGCGTCGAAGGTGCGCTGCCAGGGATCGCGGCTGGTGTCGCCGACCTGGAGGGCGAGCACGAGCGTCGCGGCGGCGGCGCCGGCGAGCAGGATCGTCAGGCTGCTGGACAGCAGCCGGGACCGGATGCCGGAAAAGGCCAGCCTGAGCAGCGTCGCGGTCACGGAAGCGGATCCGGGTCGAACGGCAGGCGCACCGGCCGGGCGTCGCCGAGGACACGGCCCTCGACGATCCGTCCGTCGCTCATCCGCAAGATGCGGTCGGCCGCGGCGGCGACCCTGGCGTCGTGTGTCGCCACCAGCAGCGTGCGCCCGCGCCGGTGCGCGGCCCGTAGCAGCCCGAGCACGTCCCGGGTGGACCGCGAGTCGAGGTTGCCGGTCGGCTCGTCGGCCAGCACCAGGTCGGGATCGTTGGCGAGGGCGCGTGCCAGCGCGACACGCTGCTGCTGCCCGCCGGACAGCCGGCCGGGAGCGGCACGGCGCCGCTCGGCCACCCCGAGGTCCTCGAGCAGCGCGGCCGCGGTACGGCGGGCGGTCCCGCGGCGCTGCCCGACCAGCAGCAGCGGCAGCTCGACGTTCTCGGCGACCGACAGCGTCGGCAGCAGGTTGAACGACTGGAAGACGAATCCGATGCGCCGGCGCCGCAGCTTGGCCAGCTCGGTCTCGCCCAGCCGGTCGATGCGCCGGCCGTCGAACCACACCTCGCCGTCCGTCGGGCGGTCAAGGCCGGCCAGGATGGTGAGCATCGTCGACTTGCCGCACCCGCTCGGGCCCATGACCGCGACGAACTCGCCCCGGTCGAGCCGGACGTCCACGCCGGCCAGCGCCGGGGTCGACGGGTCTCCCCCGTCGTACCGCTTCACGACGTGGCGGGCGTCGAGCAGGACGCTCATGCCGGGACTCCCGCCGGCGCGAGCCGCTGCTCGATCAGGTCGAGCCACTCCAGGTCGGCCTTCAGGTGCAGCACCGCCCCCTCGATCAGGAGCTCGGCGGTGGAACTCGGCCCGGTCTCGGCCAGGCGGCTGTCGAGATCCCGCAGGGACTGGAGGTATTCGGTGCGCTGCGCCTCGACCAGGGCACGCGGGTCGGCGAGCCCGGCCGAGGTCGCGATCACGAACTTGACGAAGAACTCGTCCTTGAGCCGTGCCCCGGGCACCGGCTCCCCCACCCAGGCGTCGAGCACCTTCCGCCCGGCGTCGGTGAGCCGGTAGCGCCGCTTCCCGCGGGCGTCCCCGGCCACGGCGTCGCCCTCGACCAGACCGTCCCGCTCGAGCCGGGCCAGCGTCGAGTAGATCTGCCCGCTGTTGAGCGCCGGCAGCAGCGACCCGAACCGGTGCTCCAACGACTGCTTCAGCTCGTACCCGTGGCCGCCGCTCCCGGACAGCAGCGCCATGAACACCTCGCGCATGGATAGCAAGCATACATACTCGCTATCTATCGCGGAATCCGGGCGGTCAGCCCGTGGCGCCGCCGAGGAATATCGTTGATCGCCCTCCTCCTGCCGGCGACGTCCTGGTCGTACGCAATGTGGTCAGTAGCTGAAGGTGGTTGCGCCCTCGTCGCCGATCCAGTTCCACATCGGGACGGTGCCCTGGACCTCGGCCGCCGCGACGAGCGAGGCCTTGTCCAGGTGCCGGGCGTCGAAGCAGATCGGGCAGGCGTAGTACCGCCCGCCGGCGGCCTCGTACCGCTTCAGCAGGTCGGGGAGCGGCGGGCAGCCCTCGCAGGCGACCCCGACCGCGATGCCGTCGACGGCGAGCCGGACCGCCTCCTTGGTGAGGAACATGAGCGTCGGTCGGCCCGTCTCGGCCGCACCGACCGCGACCAGGAACGCGACGGTGACCTTCTCGGGGTCCTCGAGTCCAGTGGCGAGGCTGATGACCGCTTTCCCACCCATGGCGACGTCCCTTCCCGCATGACGCCGTGGTCCAGGGCGGTCCTGGGCGGCGTGGCAGGAACTGACGCTAGGAGCGGCGGAGGGTCATGTCGTCCGGAGTTCACCCGACAAGTCGAGCGGCTCGAGCGAGTCCAGCAGCCCGTGCTGCATGGCGAACAGCGTGGCCGTCGACCGGGTGGACGCGCCGATCTTGGCGTAAATCCGCTCGATGTGCGTGCCGGCCGTCCGCGGCGTGATTCCCAGTGCCTGCGCCACCTGCCGGGTGGACGCGCCGCGGGCGAGCCTGGTGAGGACCTCGACCTCCCGCGGCGTGAGCCCGGCCGGCCCGCCCGGCCGCCGGCCGCGCTGCTGACCGGCGGCGGCCAGCACGGCGTCCACGGCGTCGGCCGCGAACTGGCCGGCCCGGACCGCCGCCCGCAGCCGGGCGGTCGCCTCCTTCGTCGACAGCGCCGGCCGGTACGGGCGCGACTCGGTCATGGCGTGGAAGGCGTCCGCGGCGGCGAGGATCCGGCCGGACAGCGGGATCGCGCCGCCCGACAGCCCGCGGTGGTACCCGGACCCGTCCAGCCGCTCGGTCGCCAACGCCGCGACGGCGCCGATCCGGGCCAGCGCCCGCGGTCGGGCCAGCGTCCGCTCGGTGTAGTACGCGTACATCCGCATCCGCTCGTACTCGGTGGCCGTCAGCGCCCCCGGCTTCTCCAGGATGGTGGCGGGCACGCCGTGCATGCCGATGTCGTGCACCAGCGCCGCCCTGCGCACGTTGCGCACCTCGTCCGCCGGCAGCCCGAGCAGGTCACCGGCCTTCGCGGCCAGCGCGGCGACGCCGCGCGAGTGGCCCGACCGCGACGGCGAGCGCAGGTCGGTGAAGTCGGCGACCGCCTCCAGCGCGTCGTCCAGCTCGCCCTCGGTCAGCGTGCGGTCCAACCCTGGCTCGCTCTCGATCAGCGCGTCCCAGTCCGACACCGCGTCCAGGCCCGCCAGGACGTCCTCGGCGGCCGCGGTGAACGCGTCGACCAGGATCGGGTCGAACTGCGTGCCCCGCCGCGCCCGGGCCACCTCCACGGCGCCACCGAGACCGTTCATCCGGTGGTGCACCTCGACGGCGTCGGCCAGGTGGAACAGCCGGGTCAGGACCGCGATCTGCTCGCCGCCGATGCCGTCCGGGACGCCCTTGCCGTCCCACCGGGTGAACACCTGCCGGAGCGGGTCACACACCCGGCCGCCGAGTCCGAGCCGCTCGGCCATCTGCGTCGTGGTCATGCAGTGCGCCATGAGCCCCTGCTCGACCGCCCGGCCGCCGGTGGCGACGAAGTTCGTCGCCAGCCGGACCCGGGACAGCGGCGGCTTGCCGACGCCGATGTGCCGCAGCGACAGCCCCAGCATCGGAAACGCGGCTCGGTCGACGGTGTAGCTGTCCCGGCGGAACGCGATGTCGTCACCGAACCAGCGACCGACCTCCGGGGTGTCGGCCACACAGCCGACCCAGGCGAGCGCCATCACGTAGAACAGCGACGTCCGGACGTCCTCGTCCAGGTCGACGCGGTCCGCCAGCCGTCCGGCGATCAACCACGACCGCAGCACGTGCTCCATCGGCTGGCCGAGGCCGAGGTCGGTGGCCAACGAGAAGGCCGCCACGAGCTCCGCCAGCCGCAGCCCGGAGTCGGCGTCGTCAGCGGCCACCACACCACACCATCCAGAGGGCGCGGGGGACTCCAGACCGCGCCCGTTCCGGTCATGTTGGCAGGTCTCTGTCCCGTACGCGAGTCAGCCCGAGGTCCAGGGCCGCAGCTTGTCGGGGTTGCGTACGGCCCAGATGTGGCTGATGTGGCCGCCGGTGACGTCGAAGGCGAAGACGGTGACGATGGTCCTGCCGTCGTCGGCGATCAGGCCGGGCTGACCGTTCACGGTGCGCTCGAGGATGCTCATGCCCGCCGTGCGGGTGGCCAGGTCGGCCAGGTAGCGGGCGATCTGCTCGGCGCCCCCGATCGGCTCCAGCGCGGCGGGGGCGAGCCCGCCGCCGTCGGCGGTGATCGTGGCGTCCGGGTCGAGCAGGCCGACGAGGGCGGCGATGTCGCTGGTCTGCCAGGCGTGCTTGAACTCGCGGACGATGGCGGCCTGGCTGGCGGTGGGCGCCGCGGCGGCGTCGGCGGCACGGATGCGGCGACGACCGGAGGAGGCCAGCTGGCGGCAGGCGGCCGGGGTGCGACCGACGATGCCGGCGATCTCGCCGAACGGATAGCCGAAGACGTCGTGCAGGATGAACGCGACCCGCTCGGCCGGGGTCATCGACTCCAGCACGACGAGGAACGCCATCGACACCGACTCGTCGAGGGTGATGCGGTCGGCGGGATCGGCCGGGGCGCCGGCGCGGGTGCCGACCCACTCGGTGGGTTCGGGCAGCGGCTCGGGGATCCACTGGCCCACGTAGCGCTCCCGCCGGGCGCGGGCCGAGTTGAGCTGGTCGAGGCAGATCCGGCTGGTCACGGTGGCCAGCCAGGCGCCGGGGGACTCGATGTCGTCGCGCTGGCGGGGGGTGAGCGCATACCAGCGGGCGTAGGTCTCCTGGACCGCGTCCTCGGCCTCGGCAAGCGACCCCAGCAGCCGGTAGGCGACGTTGATGAGCTGCCGCCGCTCGCTCATGATCTCGGCCAGGCTCGGATCGGACGGCGCGGTCATCGCACAGCTCCCTTCGCGTCTGCCCTCACCGGTACGACGAGACACGGCCCACAAGTGTGAGGCCTGACGTTCGGACCGGCTCCGTCGTCGGTAGGGGCGAGAGGACATCGCACACGACAAGGGACTGGTGATGAAGGCCATCCGCACCCACGAACCGACCGGCGTCAGCGGGCTCGTCTTCGAGGAGGCGCCCGACCCCACGCCCAACTTCTGCGAGGTGCTGGTCAAGGTCGCCGCCTGCGGCATCACGCACAACGAGCTGGACTGGCCCATCTGGACCTGCCGGGCCGGTCACCAGCGGACCTCGGTCATCCCCGGCCACGAGGTGTCCGGCGTCGTCGCCGCGCTCGGCTTCGGGACCGCCGGGCTCGCCGTCGGCGACGAGGTGTACGGGCTGACCGACCAGCTGCGGGACGGCGCGGCCGCCGAGTACGTCGCGGTCGAGGCCCGCAACCTGGCGCCGAAGCCGCGGACCGTGGACCACCTCCAGGCCGCCGCGGTGCCGCGGGCCGGGCTGACCGCGTGGCAGGGCCTGTTCGACCACGGCAAGCTGGCCGAGGGCCAGACCGTGGTCGTCCACGGCGCAGGCGGCGCCGTCGGGTCGACGGCCGTGCAGCTCGCCCGCTGGGCCGGCGCCGAGGTGATCGGGACCGGCCGCAGCCACTCCCGGGAGCTGGTCACCGAGCTGGGCGCCGACCGCTACGTCGCGCTGGATGCCGAGCGCCTCGACGACCTGGCCGGCCGGGTCGACGTGGTCTTCGACACGATCGGCGGCGACGTGCTCGCCGGCTCGCCGGACCTGCTCAAGCCCGGCGGCCGGCTGGTCACGGTCCGGGCCGACACCCCGCTGCCCACCGGCAGGGACGACATCGGCACGGTCGTGTTCATCCAGGAGTCCAACCGCACTCAGCTGGCCGAGCTCGCCCGCCTGGTCGACGAGGGGCAGCTGCGCCCGCAGGTCGGCGCGGTCTACCCGCTCTCCCAGGCGGTCGAGGCATACAGCGCGAAGGCCGCGGGCGGCGTCGCCGGGCGGATCGTCCTCGAGCCCTGACCTGCACTCGATCCGAAGAAGCTCTGACAAGGAGCACTGATGTCCGTCGGCCTGCTCGAAGTCCCGAGCTACGTCGCCGGAACCTGGACGATCGACCCGGCTCACTCCGACGCCGGCTTCGTCATCACCTACACCGGTCCCATCCCCGGTGGCGGCGTGACGCTCAGCGAGAAGGTGCGGAGTGTCCTGGAGGTCGAGGCGGTCCCGCAGCCCGGCTAGGGGCGGGTTCCTGCGGCTGGAGGTGCGGCCGTGGTCGAGGAGGTGAGCGTCGCCAGCTCGTCGCGTACGACCTCGGCGACGGTCCTCGTCGCGCGCCGTACCCGCCGCACCGCGGCGGCCTGCTCGATCTGCAGGCCGCCGCGCGTCGCCAGGCGGTTCACGACGTTGTCCGGCAGCAGGCCCGGATGCGGGTCCTGCGACGAGGTCGCGCGCAGCACCCTTGCCGGCCGCTGCAGCACCGCGGTGAGCCTGCGTTCCAGCTCGTCCCGTACCCGGCGCTTGACCTCCTCGTCGACGAGCCCGCCGACGATGACGTCGAGGTCGCCGACGGCACCGAAGCCGTGGAAGGACACGGCGAACTCGTGCGGCACGCCCAGCAGCGCCCGCAACCCTGCGAACGAGGCCTCGGACAGGTCGTCGCTGGTGATGTGCCACCGCCGGAATGCGCCGCCGGCCGGTGCCCGGCAGATCCACGAGTCGGCGCGGATGAACGGATCGGACGCGACCAGCTCTGCCTGCTCGTCGGTCTCGTCCTCGATGGACCCACCGTGCGGAGCGACCACCGCGACACTGGCGCACGAGCGGAGGACCGCGATCTCCTGCAGCTCGCAGCGGGCCAGGACGTCCGTCGTGACGTCGACCGGTGCCGGCGGTGGCACCTGCAAGAGGGACCTGCCCATCGCCGCGCGGCCCATCCGGATGACCTCGCCGCTGTTGCTGTCGGCCGCCGCCACCGTGTACGCGACGACCCCGTTGCCGGCGTCCACCAGGATCTGCCGGCGGCTTCCGGGCGCGCCGAAGTCCGGTGGGACGGCGAGGCCGAGCAGCGCGAACGCCCCCACTCCCAAGGCGACCCGCTCGCCGTCCGGATCCAGGTCGGGGCCTTCGACGACGCCCAACGCTGCGCTGGTCACGGCCGCACCATGGCAAGAACGGAGCGCGCTGCGCTACCCCTCCCGAGCAGGATGTCGAGAACGGCGCCCGCGCTCCGACTCGTTGACGACAGCGCCACGGCGAAGGAGGAAACGAGATGGGCAAGGTCACCGCAGGCGGAACGATGTCGCTCGACGGCTACATCGCCGGACCGGAGGAGAGCGGCTTCGACCTGCTCTTCCAGTGGTACGGCAACGGCGACGTCGAGATCCCGTCGGCCAGCCCTGGCGTGCCGGCGCCGCACATCTCCGCGGCGAGCGCGACGCTGATCAAGCCGGAGTGGGAGAACACCGGCGCTCTTGTCGTCGGCCGGCACCTCTACGACATGACCAACGCCTGGGGCGGGCGTCACCCGATGGGCGTGACCACCGTCGTGCTCACCCACCGGCGCCCCGACGAGCGTCCCGAGGACGACGAGAACTTCGTCTTCGTCACCGACGGCATCGAGGCGGCGGTGGCGAAAGCGAAGGAGCTGGCCGGGGACAAGAACGTCGCGGTCAACGGCGGCCAGATGGCCCGGCAGTGCCTGGAGGCCGGCCTGCTCGACGAGGTCGGCGTGGAGCTGGTGCCGGTCGTGCTGGGCAGTGGCACGCCGCTGTTCGCCGACCTCGGCGCCACGCCGGTGCAGTTCGAGGGCCCGGTCACGGTGGTCGAGGGCAACGGCGTCACCCACCTGCGCTACCGGGTCACGAAGTAGCCCGCCGCGGCGGCGCTACGGTGATATCCGTGGTCGTGACGCTGCGCGAG
Organism: Mycobacteriales bacterium; assembly: GCA_036558285.1. Taxonomy (GTDB): domain Bacteria; phylum Actinomycetota; class Actinomycetes; order Mycobacteriales; family CADCTP01; genus CADCTP01. The sequence continues at coordinate 10,126 of DATBFW010000113.1, forward strand.
ATCACCGAGCGGAATCATGCGGCCGTCCTGGCGCTGCGGGTGGCGCCGGAACAGGATCGCTTCGTCGGATCGGTGCAGGATGCCCTCGACGACGCCGCCGACTATCCGCACGCCAAGCCCTGGTACCGCGCGGTCTACGCCGACGAAGACCCCGTCGGCTTCGTGATGCTGAGCTGGGACGTGCAGCCCCAGCCTCCGGAGATCATCGGACCCTGGTTCCTCTGGAAGATCCTCATCGACCGCCGCCACCAGGGCCGCGGCTACGGCGCCGAGGTCATCCGCCAGGTCGCCGACCTCGTCCGCGCCGAGGGCGGGACCGAACTACTGACCAGTTACGTCCCCGCCGACGACGGCCCCGCCGACTTCTACCGCCGCCAGGGCTTCACCCCCACCGGCACCACCGACGCCGCCGGCGAACCCATAGTCCGCCTGCCCCTGACGTAGCCGACTCGCCCTGCCGGTTCGGCGTGACCGGCAGCGCGACCGCTTTCCCGCCGCGGCCGGACGGCTGAACGGAGTGACCAGTGGGCCCGTGTGACAGGTGTGGCCTTCGTGCGCTCTGGCGCGGTCGGGTTCGCTCGAGCCGTCCGCCCGTTCGGCCCGTTGTTGTTGCGCCTGGCCGCCGGCGTCGTCGTGCTGTGGTTCCTCGTGCGGCTGGTGGGCGCGGCGCCGTTCCTGGAAGGCCTGCGAGCGGTCACTTGGCCGGCGGTCGCGGCCGCCGTCACGCTCACCGCCCTGACGACGCTCTGTTCTGCATGGCGGTGGCGGGTCGTCGCCCGGACGCTCGACATCGGAATCGGCCTGCCGCGCGCGATCGGTGCCTACTACCGGTCCCTGTTCCTCAATTCCGTGCTCGTCGGCGGGATTATCGGTGACGTGCACCGGGCGGTGACCCATGGTCGCCGCTCTGGAGACGTGCCGCGGGGAATGCGCGCGGTGGCGTGGGAACGGATGTGGGGTCAGGTCGTCCAGGCGCTTGTGACCGCCGTCGTCTTGCTGACGCTGCCCTCGCCGGTCCGGCCCGCGCTGCCGTACGTTCTGGCCGGTGTCGCGGGTGTGGCCGCGTGTGCTGCGCTGGTGGTGCGCGGCGCCGCCCGCCGTGGCCGGTCGCGGCTGGCACGCACGGCCAGGGCCGCGTCGGCTGACCTGCGTGGCCAGCTGCTGGCCCCGGACGTGTGGCCTCAGCTCATGCTGGCATCGGTACTGGTCGTGGCCGGGCACACGGCCACGTTCGTCGTCGCGGCCCGTGTCGGCGGCAGCACCGCGCCCCTGGGTGAACTGGTCGCGCTGCTGATGGTCATCCAGACCGCAGCGTGCATCCCCAGCGTCGGCGGATGGGGGCCCCGGGAAGGTGCTGCCGCGTGGGCCTTCGCCGCAGCCGGGCTCGGCGCGGCCACCGGGGTCACGATCGCCACGCTCTATGCGGTGCTCATGCTGGCTGCGGTTGCTCCGGGCGCCGGCCTGCTGCTGGGCGACACCGTTCGCCGGAGGGGCGGCCCGGGTCACCCGGACGGGTCCAGACAGCCCGATCCGGCTCCGCAGGCGTTGGAGCGCGTCGGTGGCTGACCGGCGCCGGCCGGTGACCGACGTCCCCTACCCGGCGGACGCCGATCGCCCCAGGTCGAACCGTATCCGCCTTTTCTCCGTGCCATCCCGTGTCATGTATGACGGATCGGCGACGGATGTATGTCAGATCAGCCGCAGGCTGGAGGCTGGCTAATGACAATCAGGACCGAGAGCCGCATAACAATCGCTGGCAACGTCCGTGATGTATGGGCGTATCTCTGTGACGTCGGACGCTGGCCGGAGTGGGCACCGACGGTTCTCGAATGCTGGGTTCGCGGAGGAGGTCCGCTCCAGCCCGGCTCGCGGGTGGACCAGCGGGCGAAGGACCTGTTGCGGACTCACCGCCGGAGCCAGGAGGTGACCGTCCTCGAGGCGCCCCGCCACCTGGCATTCGCCGGGCCGATGGGTACGTCCGCGGCGCGCTGGGGCATGGAATTCGAGCCGATGGACGACGGGCAGACCGACACCATGATGTGGGTCGAGGTCGACCTCGCGGGCATCATGCGGGTGGCTCCCGGCCTTTTCAAGGGCAGTATTCAGCGCGTAAGCAATCGCGAGATGGTGGCGATCAAGGCCGCGGTCGAGTCCGCTGCGCGGGAAGGCGCGGAGTCCTAGCCGGGGTTTGCGCGCCGTGCCACCGCGACGCTGACGAGATCGAGGATCACGCCGTGAGCCAGATTGACCGAACGCGAGAGCAAGAGCGTCTGATCAACATATACCGCAAGAGGGCGAAGCACTACGACATCACCTCCCGGCTCTACCCCGCGCCTGGCTACCCCCAGCCTGGACAACGCCTCCGGGCCGTACGGGCGCTCGGCCTTCGTGCGGGGGACAGCGTGGTCGACATCGCATGCGGCACAGGTCTGAATTTCCCGCTGATCGAGGAGGTGATCGGTCCCGACGGCCGGATCGTCGGTGTCGATTTGACCGACGCGATGCTCGCCCGCGCCCAGGATCGGATAGAGACCAACGGCTGGAGCAATATCAGCCTCGTGCAATCGGACGCGATCGACTTCGACTTCCCCACCGAGGTCGACGCGATCCTGTCCACGTACGCCCTGTCGCAGGTGCCCGAGTCCGCGGACGTCATCGCCCGCGGCGCCGCAGCCCTCTCCGGGGGCGGACGCTGGGTCGTACTGGATCTGAAAGTCCCCGACAACACGCCCGAGTGGCTGACGCAACTCGGAAGCGGAATTCTGCGGCCTTTCGCTTCTATTGATGAGTGGGTCATGCGCCGCCCCTGGGAGACGATTCGCACAGCCATGCAGAAAGAACTGGCTGATCTCTCCTGGGCCGAGTTGTTCTTCGGGACCGCATTCCTCGGCGCCGGGTCCCGCGACACCGGAACATTTGGTGTTCCACCGCCGGAGAGCGGCCATCCGTGACGTCTGAGACCCGATGCTCTAGCTGACAAGTTCGATCCAGCGCGTCCCGGCGGCGCGCAAAGGCTTGATCAGCGAGACCTTTAATGCCGCAAGCCACTGGGCAACCGGCGAGTCACGCGGGCAGAACTTGCGCGGCATCGAGGCCACCCATGGCGCGTGAGAGGCGGTGTCGGATTTCTCGACACCGCCTCCGGACTGGGTGGAGCTGAGGGGATTTGAACCCCTGACCCCCTCGATGCGAACGAGGTGCGCTACCGGACTGCGCCACAGCCCCAGGCCGGGGTAGAGGGTATCAGGGCCAGGCTCACTCGTTGACGGCCCGGGCCCGGGCGTAGGCCCGCCCGCCGGCCCGTTCCCGCCCGTTCGCCTCGAGGTCGGTGAAGGTCGGGTCGTCGTCGTCCAGGTCGACGGTCGACTCGGTCCGGCGGCGGGCGACCGGCGCGGTGACGTACGTCGGCGTGGGCACCGGGACCGGGCGCCAGGACCGCTCGGCGCCCTCGGAGGCCTCTTCGGCGGCGACTGCAGCGGCGACCCGGCCGGTGCGCCGGACGGCATGCGAGGCGGGCACGGGCGGTGCGGCGGCGGCCGCCTCCCCGAACAGCGCAGCTCGGCGCGCACGGCGCTCGTACTCGCGGTGGACCTGCGCGCGCAGCCAGCCGACGTACCCGACCAGCAGCAGGGTGGCCGGCACCTGCGCCAGCCACAGCCAGGGCGACAGGGCCAGCGCGGCGGGCGCGGCGAGCAGCGCGATGCTGACCAGCGCGGCCAGGGTGCGGCGGCGCCGGCGGAGCATCCGTTCCCGGGCGGCGGTGCGGATCGGGGAGGTGCCGTCGGCGTAGGGAGCGGGCGGCGCGGTCGCGTACCGCCGGCGCCCGGCCGGGCCGCTGGACGGGCCGCGCCGGGACAGCACGCGCATCGCGGTCGCGAACCGGTCCATCGACCGGAGCTCGGCGCGATCGTCCCCGCGGCGGACGAACATGGGCACGAGCACGACCAGCCACATGATCACGAGCACGATGGCCATGAGGATCGTCGAGCTCACCGTGCCCCTCCCGTCACACGATTCACAAACGTGATCACGCTAGCCAGACCGGGACCTCCGGTCGGGGAGGCGCGCGGGAGTGTCGATGTCTGGTTGACCGTTCGGGTTCACCCGGAAGGGTGCCGATGGCGGCTCAGGCGGACCGTTCGCGCAGCCGCCGGAGCAGCCCGTTCGGGACGTCCTCGATGGTCAGCGCGTACGAGACGTGGTCCCGCCAGCCGCCGTCGATGTCCAGGTAGCGCACGTAGAGGCCCTCTTCGCGGAAGCCGAGCTTCTCGGCGACCCGGCGGCTGCGCACGTTCTCCGGGCGGATGTCGACCTCGACCCGGTGCAGCCCGACCGGCCCGAAGCAGTGGTCGGTGGCCATGGCGAGGGCGGTCGTGGTGATGCCGCGGTTGGCGTGGCCTTCGTCCACCCAGTAGCCGATCTGGGCCGACCGCAGTGCCCCGCGGACGACGTTGTTGACGGTGAGCTGTCCGACCAGCTCATCGTCGTAGGTGATCATGAACGGGAGCAACACGCCAGCGCGGGCTAGCCGCCGCAGTGAGCCGAGCGCCGAGGGCCAGCTGGCGACCGAGTGCCGCACCGCCCAGGGCTCGCTCGAGCTCGGCTCCCACGGCGAGAGCCAGCCCTCGTTGCGCAACCGGAGCGAGCTCCAGGTCGTCGCGTCACGCAGCCGCGGCGGGCGCAGGCCGACCCGGCCTTCCTGCAACCGGGCGGGCCACCCGGGATGCCGGCTCATCGGAACAGGCCCGTGCTCGTTCCCACCGACGCCCGTCAGGCGCTGGCGAGCAGCAGTGGGATCACGGTGACCTGGTCGCCCTCCGGCACCTCGCTGACCTCCTCGTCGATCACGATCAGGCAGTTTGCCTGGGCGAGGCCGGCGAGCAGGTGCGAGCCGGACCCTCCCACCGGCTCGACGGAGTATCCACCGTCCGCCTCCCGGTGCAGCAGGCCGCGACGGTACTGCCTGCGGGCCGGTGGTGACGAGAGCGATCGCAGGGCGGTGGCGGTCACCGTGCGGCGGACCAGGTGCCGCTTGCCCAGCATCAGCCGGATCGCGGGGCGGACGAAGATCTCGAAGCTGACGAGCGAGCTGACCGGGTTGCCGGGCAGGCAGAAGATCGGCGTGCCGTTGTCCCCGAGCGTGCCGAATCCCTGCGGCTGCCCGGGCTGCATCGCGACCGAGACGAACTCGACCGTGCCCAGCTCACCGAGCGTCTCCTTGACCACGTCGTACGCGCCTTGGCTGACGCCACCGGAGGTGACGATGAGGTCGGCCCGGAGCAGCTGTCCCTCCAGCACGGCGAGCAGCCTGGCGTGATCGTCGGGCACGATCCCGGCCCGGTAGACCTCGGCACCGGCGTCCCGGGCGGCGGCGGCCAGCGCGTAGCTGTTGGAGTCGAGGATCTCCCCCGGCCCCGGGCGGCGGCCGACGTCGACCAGCTCGCTGCCGGTGGACAGCACGACCACCCGCGGCCGGGGCCGGACCAGCACCCGCTCCCTGCCGACCGCGGCGAGCAGGCCGACCTGCGCCGGCCCGATCGGGGTGCCGGCCCGCACTGCGAGCTCGCCGGTGCGGATGTCCTCGCCGGTGCGGCGGATGTAGAGGCCCGGCTCGGCCGGGCGGTCGATGCGCACCCGGGCGACGCCGCGGTCGGTCCACTCCACCGGCACCACCGCGTCCGCGCCGGCGGGCATCGGCGCACCGGTCATGATCCGCAGGCTCAGGCCTCGGGTCACCCCGCGCGGCGCCCGCGACCCGGCCGGGATGTCGCCGACCACCGGCAGCTCGACCGGCTCCTCCGCGGTCGCGCCGGTGGTGTCGGCGGCGCGCACCGCGTAGCCGTCCATCTGCGAGTTGTCGAAACCCGGCAGCGGCGCCTCGGCGAGCACGTCCTCGGCGCAGAGCAGGCCCTGCGCGTCGAGCAGCGCGAGCTCGATCGGCTCCGGCACCCGCAGGTCGGAGAGCACCCGCCGCAGGTGGTCATCGACCGACCGCTGTTCGCTCACCGCTCCTCCGCGCACTGCCGCCGGCCGGTCACGCCCGTCCCGCCACGAAGTCCTCGAGCCACTGTCGGAATTCGGGGCCGACGTCGGGCCGCTCGCACGCCAGCCGGACGACCGCCTTGAGGTAGTCGGCCCGGTCACCCGTGTCGTACCGCCGGCCGCGGAAGACGACACCGTGCACCGGCTGGCCCTCGTGGACCTGGCGTTGCAGCGCGTCGGTGATCTGGATCTCCCCGCCGCGGCCTGGCGGGGTGTCGCGCAGCGTGTCGAAGATGCTCGGGGCCAGCACGTAGCGCCCGATGATCGCGAGGTTGCTCGGGGCGTCCTCGGGCGCGGGCTTCTCGACCAGGTCGGTGACTCGGACGACGCCGTCGCGGTCGGTCGCCTCGAAGGCGGCGCAGCCGTAGAGCGAGACAGAGTGCCGCGGCACCTCCAGGAGCGCCACGACGCAACCACCGTGCTCGGCCTGCACGTCCAGCATCGGGCGGAGCAGCTCGTCCCGTTCGTCGACCAGGTCGTCGCCGAGCAGCACGCCGAACACCTCGTCGCCGACGAACGCGTCCGCGCAGAGGATCGCGTGTCCGAGACCACGCGGGGTGCCCTGTCTGACGAAGTGCATCGCGGCCAGCTCGGACGAGCGGCGGACCGCGGCCAGCCGGTCGGCGTCACCCTTCTTCTCCAGCGCCGCCTCGAGCTCGGGGACGCGGTCGAAGTGGTCGGCGATGGCCTCCTTGCCACGGGCGGTGATGACCAGGACGTCGGTGAGACCGACGCGCGCAGCCTCGGCAACCACGTACTCCAGCGCGGGGACGTCGACCACCGGCAGCAGCTCCTTGGGGACCGCCTTGGTCGCCGGGAGGAAGCGGGTGCCGAGGCCGGCCGCCGGGATGACGGCCTTGGTCGGGCGGCGCTGGTCAGGCATGCCGCGAGACTAGTCGGCGTGAGCGACGGAAGCGGGAAGAGCGAGTGGCGGGCGCGTCTGCTCGCGGCGCGGGCTGAGCTGGCGCCGGAGCGCCTCGAGTCGGCCGCCGAGGCCCTGTCCGGCCACATCCTGGCGAGGCTCGGTGGCCTGCGGCGGATCGCCGCGTACGTCCCGATCGGGCGGGAGCCGGGCTCGCTGCGGCTGCTGGACATGCTGCGTGACGGTGGCACCGAGGTCCTCCTTCCGGTGGTGGTGGCTGACGGTCTGGACTGGGCCTGGTACGCCGGGGCCCGCGAGCTCGTCGCAGGCCCGCGGGGTACCCGGACGCCGACCGGCCCGCGGCTGGGGTCGTCCGCACTGGCCACGGCCGAGGCCGTGCTGGTCCCAGCGCTCGCGGTGGACCACCGCGGCGTCCGGCTTGGCCGGGGTGGCGGCTACTACGACCGCGCGCTGGCCGCCCTTCCGGCGGGCGCGCGGTCGGCCGCGCTCCTGCACGACGGCGAGCTGGTCGAGCAGCTGCCGGCGGACACCTGGGATACGACTGTGACCTCGGCCGTCGAGCCGACGATCGGGTGGACGGAACTGCCTGTCGTGGAGCACCATGTGCGTTAGCAGTCCACCTATGAGAGTGCCAATACAGGAGGTCGGCGTGCCGACGTACCAGTACGCCTGCAAGGAACCGGCGTGCGGTCACCGATTCGAAGCGGTGCAGTCGTTCTCCGATGACCCGATAGCGATCTGCCCGGTCTGTGAAGGCCAGGTGCGGAAGGTCTTCTCCGCGGTCGGAGTCGTCTTCAAGGGCTCCGGCTTCTACCGCACCGACAGCCGGGAGAACGCGAAGTCCTCCAACGGCGCGTCTTCGAACGGCTCGTCCTCCAACGGCGCGTCGTCGAACGGCTCGGGCGAGAAGAAGAGCGAGGCGGCGTCATCGTCGTCCTCCGGGGAGTCGTCGGGTTCGGCATCGTCCGGGTCCGCGTCGAAGGGCTCCGCATCGTCCGGCTCGTCCTCAGGGTCTACCAGCAAGGCCGCCGCGTCCTGAAACGGCCGTCCACAGGCCGGTTCGTCATCCACAGATCCTGATCTGGGTCTTCCGTCCCGTTCGTGACGCTCTAGCGTCGGATGCGTGAACGGCAGTCCTGACACATCGCGCTCCGGTGAGGCGCCGGCCCTTCTGGACGACCTCCCGCCCGGCATCGCGTGGTTGCGCGGGCCGGATCCTCGGCTGCCCGCTCCCACGGCGCCGGGCTCGCCCGAGCTTCGCCCCGGCCAGGTGCTCACCTGGCTGCCGGACGGGCGCTGGGTAACCGATCCCGACGAGTCGGAGCTTGACGCCGGCAACCAGCAAGCCGACGCGGGCCACGGTCCTCGCTCGTCCGGCGGTTCGGGACGCCCGCGGCGGTCGGGCCAGAGCCGCCGTGACGGCGACGGATCATCCGGACCCGATGATCCCGAGTCCGGCCGGCGGCCACCCAACCGTGACGGGCACGAGACCCACCTGGAGCGCCAACGAGCGCGGGTGCGAGGCCGCGCAGGGCTCGAGCCGTGGCACCCGGAGCTCGGCGCGGAGCCCAGACAGTCGTTGAGGCGCGACGGGCCGGAGCACGGCGGTCGACGCGCCGAGCCGGCGGAGCTGGCGCGGCGGTGGGGGCGACGGCGGGTACGGCTGACTCGGATCGGGGCCCGGCTGGCCGGGTGGCCGCGAAGGGTGGCCATCGGGATCCTGCTCGTTGCGGCCGCAGTGCTGGCACTGCGGCCGGAGGGCCCGCAGGCACCGGTGGCCGCGGCCGGGGCGACCGAACACGTCGTCGTGGCCGCGCGGGATCTGGCTGCCGGGACCGAATTGACGGCGGCCGACCTGACGATCGTGTCGATGCCGGCCGCGATCGTTCCGGCCGGGTCGGCGTCGCGAGCGGCCGGACTCATCGGGCGGACCGCCGCCGGGGCGATCCGGCGTGGTGAGGCGCTGACCGACGCCCGCGTGGTCGGCCCCGGGCTGACGGCCGGGCTCGGCGCCGGCGAGTCGGCGGCGGTTCCGGTACGCATCGCCGATCCCGACGCGGCCGCGCTGGCCCGGGTCGGCGACCGGGTCGACGTGCTGGGCACGGCGGTCGCGCCGGACGGCAGCCAGGCGACCGCCGGCGAGACCGTCACGGTGGCTTCCGCGGTGCGCGTCCTCGCGGTGCTGCGCAGCCGGGACCCGGCCGACGGCGTCGTGTTGGTCGTGGCGACGGGCGAGTCGGGCGCCCGGGCCCTTGCGGGCGCCGCCGCGCGGCATCGGCTGACGGTCAACGTGCGGTCGCCGTGACCCGGACTAGTCTCCGCGGTCACTTGGACGGACAGCACCTGGAGGCGCAGCAGATGCTCAAGGGGTTCCGCGACTTCATCATGCGCGGCAACGTGATCGAGCTGGCGGTAGCGGTCGCCATCGGCACGGCGTTCACCGTTGTCGTCACCCAGTTCGGCAACTCGTTCATCAAGCCGCTCGTCGCGGTCTTCGCCGGCGGTGGCCCCGCCGGCGGCACGTTTGTGGTGCGTGGGCAGCGATTCGACTACGGCGCCTTCATCAACGCGGTGATCTTCTTCCTGATCACGGCGGCGGTGATCTACTTCCTCGTCGTCGCGCCGTACAACGCCTTCGAGGCGCGCAGGAAGCGGGGCCAGGGCCCGGTCGACCCGCCACCGCCGCCGGACGACGTCGTGCTGCTCGCCGAGATCCGCGATCTGCTCCGCGAGCAGCAGGGCCACGGCGTCTGATCCGATCGCGCCGGCGTGTCAGCTCCCGTGGTGCGGGGGCACCTCGCGCCGCAGGCGCTCGTCGTTGTCCGGCTCGGGTGCCTCGCCCCAGCCGACGTCCCGCTCGTCGTCGGTGACGGTCGGCAGGACCGGCCCGGTGCTCGGCGGACGGCGGGCGATCCGAGGACGGTTGGTCGGCGTCGGCTCGGTGCCGTCCCGGTCCGCCGACGGCGACGGCGTGGGGTCGGGCTTCGCTCCGGCCACCTGGTCACCGCCCTCTGACAGGATGATCGCAGGGTAGCGCCGCCAAGACGGTGCGGCGCTTCGGGAGGAGGACCGGGATGGGCTTCCTGGACAAGGCGAGAAAGCTGGCCGAGAAGGCCGGACCGCTGATCGACAAGGCCGCTCCACACGCGCGCACCGCGGTCGATAAGGCCGGGCAGCAGATCGACAAGCGCACCGGCGGGAAATACCACGACAAGATCACGCAGGTCGGACAGGTGGTCGGCGACTACGCCGACAAACGCGTGGCAGCCAACGGCACCGCCGCCGCGGACGACGGCTTCCCGCCCACCCCGCCCCCGGCCGCGCCGGCGGACACCCCACCTGCGGCCACCACCCCGCCTGCGCCCACGCCACCCACGCCGGCCACCCCGCCCTCAGTCGGCACCCCTGCGACGGACACCACACCGCCTGCTGCCGCACCGCCACCCGCCGCCGCACCGCCACCCGCCGCCGCACCACCACCCACCGATGCGTCCACTGCGGCCGCGCCCGCTGTCGCGGCGCCACCGACAGCCGCGCCGCCGCCCGCCGATGCGTCGACCGCGAACATGCCTGCTGCCGAGGCGCCACCGGCCGCCGACCCTGACGGACCGGGCGATCGCCCCAACACCCGCTGACTCAGGGCGCCTCCCGCGATACACACCCACCGGGCCGGGGAAATGGTGCCGGCGAGGCGGCGCCGGCCAGCTCTCGGTGACTAGGTGAGCACATTCGGTGAGTGGGTTGGCTTGGCGGCGTCGCGCGACTGGACGGAGCATGATGGTCGGGTGGTGACGGTGCGGTACTGGGCAGGAGCGCGAGCTGCGGCCGGCCGCGAGGAGGAAGCGGTCGAGGCCAGCACGGTCGGCGAGCTGCTCGGCGCGATCGGCGGACGGCCCCCGCTCGACAGGGTGCTGATCGCGTCCAGCCTGCTCGTCGACGGCACCGCCGTCCGGCGCGAGGACGCCGCCCACCCACTCCCGGCCGGTGCCGTGATAGACGTGCTCCCGCCCTTCGCCGGCGGCTAGGTCGCCTCGCCGGAGGCCCGACCGGCCGGCCGTCCCGTGCTCGTGCTCCGTGCGACGCACCCTGGCACAGGCGCAAGCCTTGCCGGCGGTCAGGCGATCAGGGGCAGTTGACCCACTCGTCTGTGCCGTCGGGGAAGACCTGGCGCTTCCAGATCGGGAGGCGCTTCTTGACGATGTCTACCAGGCGCTCGCAGGCTGCGAACGCCTCGGCCCGGTGGGCTGCCGAGACGGCGGCGACCAGCGCTGCGTCCCCGACCTGCAGGTCACCGATCCGGTGACTCACCGCCACGGCGTGCACCAGCGGGTCGGCGAGGATCTCCTCCCGACATGCCCGCAGCACCCCGGCAGCGCTCGGATGCCCGACGTACTCCAGCGAGACCACCGAACGGCCGTGGTCGTGGTCGCGGACCACGCCGCTGAACACCACGATCGCGCCGGACGCCGGCCCGGCGACGGCGGCCTGGTGCGCGTCGGTGGATAGCGGCTCGGCGCTGATCTCGCACAGCACCGGCTGGATGGCGGTCACTCGGGACCACCGCCCGGCTTGTGGTCACCGCCGCGCAACTGGCTCAACACGTGCTCCAGTATGGGCGCCAGCACGGTGAGCCCGTCCTTCACCCCGCCCGGCGACCCCGGCAGGTTGACCACCAGGGACGCGCCGACCGTGCCGGCAAGCCCGCGGGACAGGATCGAGGTGGGCACCTTGTCCCTGGTCTCCAGCCGGATCGCCTCGGCGATGCCCGGCACCTCGCGCTCCAGCACCGGCCGGGTCGCCTCCGGGGTCACGTCGGTCGGCGTGACCCCGGTGCCGCCGGTCGTGATCACGAGGTCCGCTCCGCCGGCGAGCGCCGAACGCAACGCCGCCTGGATCGCCGGGACGTCGTCCGGGACGACCGTGACCGAGTCGACCGCGCAGCCCAGCTCGCGCAGCCGATCGGCCAGCAGATGCCCGGAAGTGTCCTCGCGCTCGCCTCGAGCGCTTCTGTTCGACGCGGTGATCACCGCCGCCCGCGTGCCCGCCGGGAGGGTCATGAGGACCTCCGCCAGGTGCCGGACCGGCCGCCACTCTTCGACTCCAGTTGGATATCGGTGATCGACGCCGACCGGTCCACCGCCTTGATCATGTCGATCAGGGCGAGGCCGGCTGCGGCGACCGCGGTCAGCGCCTCCATCTCGACCCCGGTGCGGTCCGCCGTGCGTGTGGTCACCGTGATCAGCACGGCGTCGTCGAGAATGTCCAGATCCACGGTGACGGCGTGCAGGGCTACCGGATGACACAGCGGCACCAGGTCAGGGGTGCGCTTGGCGCCGGCGATGCCGGCGACGCGCGCGACCGCGAGCGCGTCGCCCTTCGGCAGGCCGTCGTCCCGCAACAACGCGACCACCTGCGCAGATGTGCGTACTCTGCCGGTGGCGGTCGCTTCCCGGACGGTCACGGTCTTCGCCGAGACGTCGACCATGCGGGCGGCGCCGCGGGAGTCGACGTGCGTGAGTTGCTGAGCCACCTCGCCAGCCTAGGCATCGCGCGGCTCCGCGTGGAGGTGCCGCCTGCGCTGGGTAGGAGAGACGGGACATGACCACGTCGCAACGGCTGCCAGCCGGAACGCTGCTCGGGGGGCGTTACCGGCTTCTCGAGCCGCTGCCTGGTGCCGGTCGGAGCTGGCACGCACGCGACGAGGTCGACCGGCGGGACCTGGTGGCGCGGGTGGTCGCGTTGCCAGCGGCGATGCCGGCCGCGGACCGCGACCTGGCCCGGCAGCGGGCGCTGCAAGACGCGGCGGCGGTGTCGCGGGTGCGTCACCCCGGGATCGCGCCGGTGGTGGACGCCGTGGTCGAGGACGGCACGCCGTGGGTGATCAGCCTGCGGCCGGCCGGTCGAAGCCTCGCTGACGTCGTGCGGACCGACGGGCCGTTGTCGGCGGACGTGGCGGCACTGGTCGGGTTGCAGGTGGTGGACGCGCTGCGGGCGGCCGGCGTGCCGCACGGAGACCTGACTCCGGACGACGTGGTGCTCGGTGCGAACGGTCGGGTCACCGTGACGGGATTCGCTACGACGCGCGTGGACGGCACCGAGACGCCCGGATTCCGTGCGCCGGAGGGCGGGCCGAGCGCGGCGGCGGACCTGTGGGCGCTCGGTGTGACGCTCTATGCGGCGGTGGAGGGGCGGTTGCCGGACGGACCCGGTGGCGGGGCGTTGCGTCCCGTGCTCGACCAGCTCCTGGCGATCGACCCGGCGCAGCGGTCCGACACCGACGAGGTACGGCGGCTGCTCGGCACGATCGGCGGCGCGCCGCCCGCATCCACGCCCGCATCCACGCCCGAGGTCCACGATCCCGACGTCGCCGCTGCGCTGGCGGCCCTCGACGCCGCCATGCAGGTGCAACCACCGGCGACCCTCGACCACCCCGACGAACGGCCGTCACCCCCATTCCCTCCCACAATCCTCGCCAGCCCCGGCGCCCCCGCAGCGGCGCCAGCCAACACACCCGCCCCGGCAGATGTCACACATGCGATTGCGCCACACGCGGCCGGCGCTCCCGCCGACCCCACGAGCCCGGCTACTCCCGCGGATGCGACCGAGCCAAGGGATCCCTCGGATCCAGCCGACCTGCGCTATCTCGGTGACCGGACTGGCCCTGCGGACCCGAGCAGCTATGCCGATCCGGGCGCCCCGGCAGACCCGGCCAACCCGGCGGACTCGGCCGCTGCCGCAGATCCGGCCAACTCCGCCGAACTGACCAGCTCCGCCGAATTGACCAGCTCCGCAGATCTGACCAACTCCGCCGAACCAGCCCGCTCCGCACATACCGGTTTCCCCACGGATCGAGGTGGCCCTGGGGACCCGGTAAGCCCGGCGGAGCACGGCATCGCCGCGGATTCCGGCAGCGCCGCGGATCGGGGTGGCCCGACCGATTCCGGCGCCCCCGCGGATCCCGCTAGGACCGCGGATTACGGCGGCCCCACGGATCCGTCTAGCACCGCGGATCGGACCGGCCCCGCGGATCCTGGTAGCCCTGCGCATCACGGCGGCCCCGCTGATCCGGGCGGCCCCGCGGATCAGGGCGGCCCCGCGGATCAGGGCGGCCCCACGGATCACGGTGGCCCCACGGATCGGAGCCGCCCCACGGATCAGGACGGCCCGACGGATCAGAGTGGCCCCACAGATCAGGACGGCCCCACGGATCAGAGTGGCCTCGCGGGCCGAGGTGATCCCGTGGATCGGAGTGGATCGGCTGACGTCGCCGAGCCGGCGGATGCGGAGGATGCGGGGGACTCGGGCGGCGCGGTCGCGGCGGCCGGCGTCGACGGAGTGCGCGCTGGGTCCGGTGCGGGCGCTGCGAGTGCCGAGGAGGCTGGTGCCGTCGGCGGTGCGCCGGCGGTTCGCGGATCCGGCGGTGCCGCGGATCGGGGGGCCACGCGAACGGGCGGGCGGGCGAAGCGGCGGCGGTGGTCGTGGGGGGCGGTGGCCGCGGTCGGGCTGCTGGTGATCGCCGTGCTGGTGCCCGTGTTGCGGCAGCGCGGCGACAGCGCACCGGCGGTGTCGGAACCCGCGCCGACGTCGGCGCCGACCGTGACGGCGACGTCGGCTGCTCCGACGGTCGCCCCGCCGCCGGCCGGATACCGGCTCTACCGCGACCCGGCGGGCTGGTCGATAGCGGTGCCACGAGCCTGGCCGGCGACCCACCGAGCCGGCGCCGTCACGTTCCGCGACGGCGACCACGTCCTGTCCGTGCGCGAGCGCCCCACCCCGCCGGCCGACCCGTACGCGGACCTGCTCGCGCAGGACAAGGCCCGTGGCGCCACGATCCCCGATTACGACTTCATGCGCGTCGCCCGCGTCCCGTATCGGAAATGGCGCACGGCGGACTGGGAGTATCGCGCCGGCACCGGGCCGGTCATGCACACCGTCGTCCGCACCACGGTCCTCCCCGCCGGTGAGGCGTACGACATCTCCTGGACCACCGAGGATCGCCGCTGGACCGCCGAGCGCGGGGTCTTCGACACCGCCGTCCGCACGTTCGACCCCGGGGATTGAAACCGGCCCGACCGAGGTTGCCGCGAACGTGACGGACACCTTGCCACTGGCGGTGCTGGACTTCGTCGGGATCGAGTACGGCGAGAGCGCCCACGACTCGCTGGAGGGCGCGATCGGGATCGCGCGGGCCGTGGAGCAGGCCGGATACCGGCGCTACTGGGTCTCCGAGCACCACAACATGCGCAGCCTGGCCTGTTCGGCGCCGGAGATCCTCACCGCGGCGATCGCCGCCCGCACCGAGTCCATCCGGGTCGGCGCGGCCGGGATCATGCTGCCGAACCACTCCTCGTTCAAGGTCGCGGAGGTCTTCCGCACCCTGATGGCGCTGCACCCGGGCCGGATCGATCTCGGTCTCGGCCGGGCGCCCGGCACCGACCCGCTGACCGCGCACGTGCTGCGGCGCGGGATCGACGTCGACCCGGCGGCCGAGTTCCCCGAGCAGGTGGCCGAGCTGCTCGCGTTCCTCGGCGACGGCGTCGGCTTCGCCGACAACCACCCGTACGGGCGGCTGGTCGCGGCGCCGGTGGTCGACGAGGTGCCGCAGTTGTTCGTGCTCGGCTCCAGCGGCTACGGCACCCAGTTCGCCGCGGTGAACGGGATGAGTGCTGTGTTCGCGCATCACATGAGCCCAGATCTGGCGGTGCCGGCGCTGAAGCAGTACCGGGCGCAGTTCCGGCCGCGGCAGGACGGCGCCACGCCGTACTCGGCGATGTCCGTGCTGTCGTTCGCCAGCGACGATCCGGACGCGGTGGCCGAGTTCGAGGCGGGCTGGACGCTGACGATCGCCAACCTGCGCCGCGGCATCCGCGAGCCGCTGCGACCCGAGCAGGTCAGGGAGTACGCCCGGTCGCCGGAGTTCCAGCGTGGCAGCCGGGACGGGCGCATGGTCACCGGCGAGGCCAAGGCGGTCGTCGAGCGACTGCTCGAGCTCAAGGCGGAGGCCGAGGTGGACGAGATCGTCGTCGTCACGCCGAACCTCGACCGGCCGCGGCGCACGGCCAGCTTCCGCGCGATCGCCGACGCCTGGCGCGCCGCCGGATAGGAGCGCATTCCGGTCGGGCGGCGGCACCATGGATGCCGTGGACGACGGGACGCTGCGCGACCGGATGGTCGACCAGCTGCTGTCGGGCGGGGTGATGGCCCCCGGCCCGGTCGCCGACGCGCTGCGGACCGTGCCCCGGCACCTTTTCCTGCCCGGCGTCGAGCCCGCGGCCGCGTACGAGGACGAGGCGATCCCGACCCGCTGGTCCGCGGACGGCCGGCCGACCAGCTCCTCGTCCCAGCCGGCGATCGTGGCCGCGATGCTCGAGCAGCTCGGCGTCCGGCCCGGCGACCAGGTGCTGGAGATCGGCAGTGGCACCGGCTGGAACGCGGCCCTGCTGGCCCGGCTGGCCGGCCCGGGCGGCGCGGTGACCACGCTGGACATCGACCCGGCGGTGGCCGAGCAGGCGGGGCGCAACCTGGCCGCGGCCGGCGCCGGGACGGTACGGCTGGTCCGGGCCGACGGCGCCGAGGGCTACCCGGCCGGCGCCCCGTACGACCGGATCATCCTCACCGCCGCCGCGCGCGACATCGCCCCGGCCTGGTGGGAGCAGCTCGCCCCGGCCGGGCGGATGGTGCTGCCGCTCGCGCTGCGCGGCAGCCAGCGGTCGGTGGCGTTCGAGCGGGCCGGCGACCGCGTGCTGGAGAGCGTGTCGATCGTCGACTGCGGCTTCATGCCGCTGCAGGGGGAGCTGGCCGGCACCGACCCGGTCCACCCGCTCGGCCGGCCGGGACTGTTCCTGCTGCTCGAGGACCCGGCGCTGGTGAACCCGCCCGCCCTGCTCGCGGCGCTGGACGCGGGTCCGGTGGTGGCGACGCCGGTGGACGTGAGCCGGCGGGAGGCGCTGACCGGGCTGCGGACCTGGCTGGCGCTGCACGAGCCGGCCGCCGGGGACCTGCTCGCGCAGCGGGAGAACGCGCAGCGCCCGATGCCGGTGCTGGTCGGCTCGGGCGGGCTGGCCGCGCTCGCCCCGGCCGGTCCGGCCACCGAGGTGCAGGGCTACGGAGCCGACGGGGACACCCTGGCCGGCCGGCTGCTCGACCACGTCCTGGACTGGGCCGGGGCCGGCCGCCCCGACTCCAGCCGACTGCGCATTCGCGCCTACCCGGCCGGCACGGACGTACCCACCCCGACCATCGACCGGCCGCACACCCGGTTCCGGGTGGAGTGGGTCTAGACCCACCAGCCTTCGCGGGAGTGGCGCATCGTGACGGACATGCGGGCGCCGGCGCCGCGGGGTTCCTTCGGCACGGTGTGCTGCCACTCGTGCTGGCACGCGCCGCCCATGACGAGGAGGTCACCGCCGCCGGGCCGGAACGAGCGGGTCGGCGAGCCGGACGTGCCCGGCCTGAGCAGGAACCGCCGCCGCTCCCCCAGCGACACCGTGACCACGAGCGGGTTGGTCAGCGTCTTGCGGTTGGTGTCGCCGTGCCAGGCGACCCCGTCCCGGCCGTCCCGGTAGAGGTTGACGTGCACCGAGTCGAACTCGACCCGGTAGTGGTCGGAGACCGCCCGCCGCATCGCCGCCAGCGACGGCGGCAGGTCGCCGAGCGCGGCCGGCGCCCAGCCGGCGACCATCCGCGGCTCCAGCACCTTCCGGTCGTACATCCAGCGCTCGCGCTGCTGCCACGGCGCGTCCCGCAGCAGCTCGTCGAAGATCTCGGCGTGGTCGGGCGCCCAGCCCTCGACCTCGTCGATCCAGGACCGCTCGTCCAGCTGGTGGTGCACCAGCCGGCCGAAGTCCAGCGCCGGGCCGTCCTCGGAGTCGAAGAGCGAGCCCTGCCACGACAGCGTCACACCTCCATGGTGCGCCTGCGGGTCCGGAGCCGACGCCCGGCTCGGTACGGTCAGCCGCAGCGGCCGACCCGGTGCCGCGGAAGCGAGGTGACACCATGTTGGTCGCGTTCTCGGTCAGCCCGGTCGGCACCGGCGAGGCGGTGGGGGCCGCAGTCGCCGAGGCGGTCCGGGTGGTACGCGAGTCCGGGCTGCCCAACCGGACCGACGCGATGTTCACCACCATCGAGGGCGAGTGGGACGAGGTCATGGCGGTGGTCAAGGCGGCCACCGACGCCGTGGCCGCGTCCGCGCCCCGGGTCAGCCTGGTGCTCAAGGCCGACATCCGGCCCGGCTTCACCGACATGCTGACCGCCAAGATCGCCTCGGTGGAACGGCACCTGGAGGTATGAGCTACCGCTGGCTCTCCTTCACCACGGACTACGGCACGCTCGACGGGTTCGTGGCCACGGTCAAGGGCGTGATCGCCGGGATCGCCCCGGACGTCACGATCGTCGACGTGACCCACCAGGTGCCGGCGCAGGACGTGCGGCGCGGGGCGGCGGTGCTGGCGCAGACCGTGCCGTGGTTCCCGCCCGCGGTGCACCTCGCGGTCGTCGACCCCGGCGTGGGTACGCAGCGGCGCGGCATCGCGGTGGTCGCCGCCCGTGGCGTGCTGGTCGGGCCGGACAACGGCCTGCTGCTGCCGGCCGCGGACGCGCTCGGCGGCGTGACGGGCGGGTACGAGCTGGTCGATCCGGCGTACCGGCTGGCGGAGGTGTCGGCGACCTTCCACGGCCGGGACGTGTTCGCACCGGCCGCCGCGCACCTGTGCCGCGGGCTCGACCCGGCCCGGCTCGGCCCCCCGGTGGCCGACCCGGTGCGGCTGCGGGAGCCGACCGTCCACATCGGACCGGACGAGGTCCGGGCCGAGGTGCTGTCGGTGGACGGCTTCGGCAACGTGCAGCTGGCCGCGACCGACCTCGGCGGCCTCACCGGGACGGTGCGCGTGCAGGACGGCCTCGCCACCGTCGGCCGTACGTTCGCGGACGTGCCGGACGGGGAGCTGGTCGTGCTGGCCGACTCGGCCGGCTACGTCGCGATCGCGGTCAACCGGGGCAGCGCCGCCGCCCGGCTCGGGGTCGAGCCGGGCGACGTGGTCGAGATCAGGACGGCCGGCTAGCGGCGGGCCTGGGCGAGCAGGACGACGGCCTGGTCGGGCTGGACCTCGGCCCCGTAGACCGGTGCGCCCGGCTCCTGCCGCCAGCTGTCGGCGAGCGTCCCGGAGTCCACGGCGGAGAAGCCGATCTCGTCGATGAGCCCGGTGAGCACGGCCTTCGCCGGGGCGTCGTCGCCGGCGACCGGGATCGCGTAGCGGTCGGCGGCGGGGGCGTCCGGGCGGCCGCGGTCGCGCAGGTGCGCGTAGTTGATCGTGTTGAACGCCTTGAGCACCCGGGCGTCGGGCAGGTGCCTGGCCAGCAGCCCGGTGGAGGTGGCCGACTTCGAGTCCAGCTCGGGGATCTGGCCGTCCCGCTGCGGGTAGTAGTTGTTCGCGTCCACGACGATCTTCCCGGCGAACGGCTCCGCCGGCAGTGCCGGGTAGGCCCGCAGCGGCACCGCGACCACGACCAGCTCGCCGAACGCGGCCGCGTCGGCCGCGGTCGCGGCGTGCGCGTTCGGCCCGAGCGCGGCGACCGTGTCGGCCAGCGTCCCGGGGTCACGCGAGTTGGCCAGGGCGACCTGGTGGCCGGCGCGGGTGAACAGGGTCGCGAGCGTGCCGCCGATGTGGCCGGCGCCGACGATTCCGATCTGCATGCCGCGTCAACCGGGTGCCCCGTCACGCTGTTCCCCCTGCGCGGCGACGAAGTCGGTGAGCGTGCCGATCGTGGCCAGCGCGTCCAGGTCGAGGTCGAGGTCGGCAACGTCCACGCCGGTCGCGGTCCTGATCTCGGCCAGCAGCCGGACCACCGTCACCGAGTCGAGTGCGAGACCGCCGGACAGCAGCGGCGTGTCCCGCGGCAGTTCGGCCACCGCCGGGTCGCCGACCACGGCCGCGAGGATCCCGGGCACGCTCACAGCTGCTCCGTCACCGTGATCCAGCCCGGGTACGCCGGAGTGTCGGTCAGGTCGAGCGCGTAGGTGGCGACGTCGCCGGTGCGGCCGGCGGCGGTGAAGCCGCCCTGCTTGAGGCCGAGCCGGATCGGCACGTTCCGCTCCGTCAGCCGGCACGGGACGGCCAGCCGCCCGGCGCCGCGGGACCGGGCCAGCCGGGCCACGCCGGTCAGCAGCACCGGCACCGCACCGCGGCCGCCGGCCCGGCAGGACACCGCCACCAGGTCGACCATCCAGTCCGGACCGTCCGGTGTGGACACCGCGGCCACCCCGACCAGCCCGTCGCCGCCGAACCGGTCGGCCAGCGACAGCACCACGGCCGCACCGCCGGCGGGAAGCTGCACGCCGGTCGAGTTGTACTGCGTGGTCCGCCGGGCCAGCTCGACCAGCCGGTCCCGGTCGCCGTCCGCCGCACGCCGCAGCGTGGCCCGAAGCTCGCACCAGCGAAGGAAGTCCTCTTCGGACCCGGCGAACGCCGAGCGGGCCGAGCGCCGGCGCTCCCGCTGCCGGTAACTGTCCACTCGCGACCGGGCCGCCGTCGTCACCGGGCCGGGGTCGAACTCCGGCCAGCTCAGCGCGTCCGCGACCTCGTCCGGAGCGAGCACGGTCACCTCGGGCAATGTCCGCTCCACGTCGGCCCGTTCCATCGGGTCGTCGTCGACGAACGCCAGCGTGTCCAGACCGAGGTCGAGCTCGGCGGCGATCCGGCGCAGCGCGTCCACCTTGCGCCCCCAGCCGTACCGGGCGGCGACGAACCGGCCGGCCAGCGCCGACCCCTCGACCAGCTCGCTCACCTCGGCCGGGTTCCGGCTGGCGACGCTGACCAGGATGCCGCGCTCGGCCAGCGTGTCCAGTGCGGCAAGCGCGGCCGGGTACGGCACCGGCGGGCTCTCGGACTCCAGCGCCACGCCGGGCCACAGCGTCCCGTCCAGGTCCCACACGACGACCTTGACCAGCCGCGTCGCCACGGCCGTCACAGCGCCTTCCGCATCGACAGGTGCTCGGCGGCGAAGCCCAGCTTCGCGTAGACCGCACGCATGTTGACGTTGCGCATGTGGACCTTGCCGACCACTTCGGACACTCCCCGCTCGCGAGCGGCGGACAGCGCCGCGTCGAGCAGCAGCTCGGCGACCGCGCTGCGGCCGGGCACGTCGCTGGTCGCCAGCGAGCGCAGGTTGCCGTAGCGGTCGCCGGTCAGCGAGTTGGTCCGGCCGGACAGCCAGACCCAGCCGACCACGGCGCCGTCCCGCTCGGCGACGAGCGTCACCTCGTCCGGCTTGCCGAGCGAGCCGGTGATCCGCCTGCGGTGCAGCGCGGGATCGGTGACCGCCTCGTCGCCGAACGAGATGCGGGCGATCTCGATCTCGTACGCGACGAGCGCGTCGAGGTCGTCGTCCGTCGCCGGGCGGATCGTGTCAGCGGGCACCGCTGCTCCTCGGCCGGAACACGCGGCCACCGCAGCGCGGGCAGCCGGCCTGCTTGAGCTCGCCGACCGTACGCCAGCGCCGGCCCTCGCCGACGGTCTGCGCGGTGCCGCAGGCGGTGCAGACGTATCGGCGGCGGTTGCGTCCGGTGCCGGTGTAGAGCCCACCCGGCTCGGCCGCCGACGGGCCGGCACTCACCAGGTGCCAGAGGGCACTGGTGCCGCCGAGCACGCCGGCCCCGGCGTAGTCGTTGAAGCCGGGCACCATCGCCCGCACCGCCAGCCCGAGCCGGCTCAGCACCTGCTGTAGCGCCACCGTCTCCGCCGGCCGCCGCACGCCGAGAGACAGGAAGACTTCGGCCCCGGCGCCCGGCCGCAGCGCGCTCACGGCGCGGGTCAGGAACAGCTCCGCGCCGGCCACCGTGTACGGCGGGTCGGTCTGCACGGTGTCCATTGTGGACAAAAGCTCGACCGGCAGCGGCTCGGCCAGGTCGTGCTCGACGACCTCGACCGGGAACGGCGCGTCGGCCAGCCGGGAGCGCAGGAACGCCACGATCGCCGGGTCCAGCTCGACCACGGTCACCGCGGCCGGTCCGGAGCCGTGCCGGCGGGCGAACTCGGCCAGCGCCAGGGAGATCAGGTCGTCGTCGCCGAGCACCAGCACGCGGCGGCCGGCCAGCGCGCCGGCGTCGTGCATGGCCAGCACCCGTCGGGCCTTCGTCTCCGGCGTGCAGTGCGTCTGGTCCAGCTCGACCCGTACCGGCGGCGCCGCGGCGGCCGGCTCGGCCAGCGCGGCGACGAGATCGGCGGGTGCGAGCACGCCGCGGCCGGCGCAGGTCGGGCACCGGCCGGTGACGGCGGCGCCGGGGTCGAAGGCGGCCCGGCCGGCGACGGTGAGCCGGGCCGGGCGGTCGGCGGTGAGCACGCCGCGGGTGCGCAGCTCGCCGCAGATCGCCGCCACCACCGGCAGCGGGATCGCGGTCGCCCGGCCGACCGCCCGGGTCGAGCCGGCGCCGCGAGCGATCTCCCGCAGCACGGCCCGGACGCCGGCCGGTCCCTCGGCCAGCCCGACGGCACCCGCGACGTCGGCCGCGACCGCGTCGGGATCGAGGGTGGGCGCGCTCACCGCGCGGCGGCCAGGCCGCGGTCGAGGCGCTGCATCCGGACCCGCTCCAGCCCGAGCCGGCGGACCAGCTCGTCGATCACCGTGGGCCCGTCGATGCTGCCGCAGCTGAACAGGTCGACCGCGACGAGACCCTCCTCCGGCCAGGTGTGCACCGACAGGTGCGACTCGGCCAGCACCAGCACCAGCGTCACCGCGCCGTTGGGGAACACGACCGCGCTCTCGTCCAGCACGTGCCCGCCGCCGGCGGCGACAGCGACCCGCGCGGCCGCTGCGATGCCGTCCGGGTCGGTCGTGACCGAGTGATCGCCGACCGCACCGTCCACGGCGTAGAGCACCTTGGTTGTGAACGCCTCCAGCGGCCGCAGATCGCTCAGCGGCCGCTGCGCCCGCTGCACCCGCAGCGGAGTCCCGGAATCCACCGGACGAGGGTACCCGCCGGGATGGTCGTACCCGTGCGATAGGAACCGGGCATGGACCTGCCTGTTGTGGAGCTGCGGCGATACACGTTGGTGCCCGGCCGGCGTGACGAGATGATCTCGATCTTCGAGCGGGAGCTGATGGAGACGCAGGAAGCGACCGGGATGTCGATCCTCGGCACCTTCCGCGACCTCGACCGGCCGGACCACTTCGTCTGGCTGCGCGGGTTTCCGGACATGGACTCCCGGCACGAGTCGCTGACCGAGTTCTACTCCGGGCCGGTGTGGAAGGAGCACGGCCCGTCGGTGCGGCCGACCATGGTCGACACCGACGACGTGCTGCTGCTCCGCCCGGCCGCCGCGGGCACCGGGCTCGGGCCGATGCCGCTGCCGCCGGCGGACGCCGAGCCGGGCGGCCAGGTCGTCGTCAGGGTCTACCCGGCCGAGCTCGCCGACCGGGCGCCGCGGGGCGAGCTGGCGAGCTTCGTCACCGAACCGGCCGAGAACACCTTCGCGGGGCTGCCGGTCCGCACCGACGCCACGGTCTACGTGACGCTCGACCGCAGCGCCGCTCACCGGGAGTACGACGACCGCGCCGAGATCGCCCGCCTCGTGCCGACCGCTCGCTCCCCGCTCCGCGGCTGAGCCGGTCGGGTCTGCGCGGGTGGGTCCGGCGCGCGCGTAGGGTCTCGCGCATGGCTGACGGGTTGATCGCGGTGACCGGGGTGACCGGCGTCGTCGGCGGCAAGGTGGCCGAGCTGCTGGCCGACCGCGGGATCGCGCAGCGGCTGGTGGTGCGGGACCCGGCCCGCGCACCGCAGCTGCCGGGCGTGGAGAGCGTGCGGCAGATCGCCGACTACGGCCACGCCGACGACGTCCGGCGCGCCCTCGACGGCGTCGACACG
>DATBFW010000114.1:0-13104 GCA_036558285.1 Mycobacteriales bacterium
CCGCCGCGGCTCGGACACCCTGTCCACGCACGCGCTGATGCGCGGCGGCGTCCTGCAGCTGCGGCGCTGGGGCGTGCTGGACCGGGTGGCGGCGACCGGCGCACCGCCCGTGCGCCGGGTGACCTTCCACTACGGCGCCGAGATCATGCCGATCTCGTTGAAGCCCTATGCCGGCGTGGACGCGCTCTACGCGCCGCGCCGTACCGTCCTCGACGCCCTGCTGGTCGACGCGGCCGAGGAGGCCGGGGCGCAGTTCCGCTTCGGGTTGGCAGTGACTGACCTGGCTCGCGACCGCGCCGGCCGCGTCATCGGCGTCGTCGTGGGCGACACGAGGGGAGCCACCCGAACCGAGAAGGCAGGGCTCGTCGTCGGCGCCGACGGCCGCGGCTCGGTGGTGGCCGCACGGGTGGCCGCGCCCACCGTCGCGGCCGGTGCGCACGCCGCCGCGTACGCGTACGGGTACTGGCCGGCCGGCGACCTCGACGGCTACCACTGGTACTACGGCGACGGCCTGTCGGCCGGGGCGATCCCCACCAACGACGGCCTCGCCTGCGTGTTCGTCGGCGGGCCGCCGGCTGCGCCGACCGTCGCCACTGAGCGCCGGTCGCTGCTGGCCCGACTGGATGGGACCCTTGCAGACCTCGTGTCTGCCCCCGCAGTCGGCCCGGTGCGGTTCTTCCGTGGAATGCCCGCCGTGCTGCGCCGCCCGTACGGCCCCGGCTGGGCGCTGGTGGGCGACTCCGGCTGGTGGAAAGACCCACTGTCGACGTACGGCATGAGCGATGCCCTTCACCACGCAGAACTGCTCGCCGGCGCCGTTGTCGCAGGCGTCGCCTCGGAGCGTGCCACCACGATCGCGCTGGCCGGCTACCAGTCCCAGCGGGATCGATCGGCATTGGCGATGCACCCTGTGGTGGACCGCCTGTCATCTCACCAGTGGGACTGCGCCGAGGTCCGCCGGCTGCTCCGAGGGCTGTCCGCGGTGATGGCGGACGACGTCGAGGCCATCCTTGGCGTCGACCGCGCACCGGCCCGCACGGCCTGACGAGGGCGGCGGAGGCGTCGACGCGGCGTACATTCGCCTGGGAGGAGCGATGCGCGTCGAGATCGACCTGATGGGCGGCTTCGCTGTCCGGGTCGACGGGAGGCCCGTCCCGTCCGGGCGATGGCATCGCCGCCAGGCCGCGGCGCTGGTGAAGCTGCTCGCCCTGGCGCCCCGGCGTACGTTGCACCGCGAGCAGGTCATCGACGCGCTCTGGCCCGGCACAGCGGTCGACGACGCGGCGCCCCGGTTGCACAAGGCCGCGCACTACGCGCGCCGCGCGCTCGACGATCCACGGGCGCTGGTGCTTGCGGCGGACGCGGTGAGCCTGTTCCCGGGTGCCGACGTGGCCGTGGACGCCGAGGCGTTCGAGCGGTGCGCCCGGCGGGCGCTCGCCGCCAGGGACGGCCCGGGCCGGCTCGCTGGTGCCGCGGCAGATCTCTACGGCGGGGAGTTGTTGCCCGAGGATCCGTACGAGCCGTGGCTGGAGGCGCCTCGGGACCGGTTGCGTCAGCTGCACACGGAGCTGTTGCGTCGGGCCGGCCGATGGGCAGAGCTCGCCCGCATCGAGCCGACCGACGAGGAAGCCAGCCTGGCCGTCGCCCGGCGGCTTGCCGACGACAGCGACCGGCGTGGCGCACTGCGGCAACTCGAGCGGTTGGAACGAGCCTTGCGCGGCGAGCTCGGGGTCAGGCCCGGTCCGGAGGTCGCCGCGCTCCGCGCCGAGCTGCTTGCCCTGGACGTCCCGGCAGCCGAGGTCCATCGGTCTGCGGTGCCGCAGCCGCTCGGCCGCGAGCCGGAACTCGGCCGGATCGACCAGCTGATCGCGGCGGCGAGTGCCGGCACCGGGCGAACCCTGTTCCTGTCCGGGTCGCCGGGCATCGGCAAGACTGCCGTCCTGCGCTGGCTCGACGGTCGGGCCGAAGGTCGCGGACTGCGGGTCGGCTTCGGAACGGCCGCGGCGATCGAGGGGGCGTGGCCGTACGCGCCGGTTCTCGAGGCGCTCGCCGACCTCTGCCGCCGCCACCCGGCGCTCCTCGACGGCCTGGCCGACGCGTACCGCATCGAGATCGAGACAGCCCTGCGCGGTTCCTCTCCGGACTGGGACGGCGAGAGCCGACACCAGCGACTGTTCGTCAGCACCGCCGAGCTGCTGCGTCTCGCCTCCTGCGGCGGCGGCGGGGTGGTGCTCGTCGTCGACGACGCGCACGACGCGGACGACGCAAGCCTTCGGCTGTTGCATTACCTCTCCCGGATCGCGGCGAGCGAGCGGATCGCCATCGTGATCGCGCACAGGCCGTGGCCGGTGCGGCCGCCGATGGACGCGATGCGCCGCAGCCTGATCGGCCGCGGCACGTCAGTGCCGCTTGATCTCGGTCCCCTGTCCGACGCGGACATCGCCCAGTTAGTGGGACGGATCGTCGGCGACGACACGGTGCTGCTCGAACGGGTCATGAAATTGGCGGGCGGCAACCCGTTCGCGGCGCTCGAACTGGCCCGCACCGGCGAGGCCATGGACGAGCGTGCGGGCCCCATGGGCGGACTGGTACTGCGCGGTCTCGGCGAGGAAGCGATCGCCGCGCTCACCAGGGTGGCCGTCCTCGGCGCCGCGTTCGACACCGACGAGTACGTCGCGCTGTCCGGCGTCGGCGAGGCAAGAGCGTACGCGCTGCTCGACGAGGCGCTCGCTGTCGGCGCGGTCGAGCGGACCGGGGCCGGCTACCGCTTCCGGCACTCGCTTCTTCGCTCCGCCCTGCTCGACGGGCTTCCACCGCACCGGCTGCTCCCGCTGCACCGTGGGGCAGCCGACGGCCTGCGCAGGCTCGGTGCGTCCCCGGCGCGGATCGGCCATCAGCTGCTGCAGGCCGGTGATGTCGGTGCGGCGGCGCCGTTCCTGCTTGAGGCCGCGCGCACGGAGGCGGCCGTCGGGGCGTACCGGGACGCGCTCGTGCTGATCGACGCAGTGCGCCAGGACGTGCAGGATCCGGAGCGCGCGCCGCTACTGGCCCTGCGGGCGGACATGCTCATGGCCACTGGGGATGCCGGTGCCGTCCTCGCGTACCGGGAAGCACTCGCAGCCACGGCGGACCCGGCCGAGCGGCGGAAGCTGCGGCCGCGGCTGGCCCGCGCGGCCACGTTTGCCGGCGACTACGCGACCGCGGCCGAGGCGCTCGATGGGCTGGAACCGGATGGTTCGGCGGAAGACGCCGCGCTGCTGCTCCAGCGCGGCATCCTGGCCTACCTGACAGGTGATCTGGATGCGGCCGAGGCCGCAGCGGATGAGGCACGCCGCCGGCTCGGCGTGGCCGATCCCGGCGACTGGCGGATGTACGACCTGATCTCCCTGCAGGGGCTCGTCGCCCACCTGCGCGGGGAGTGGTTCTCCCGGCTGGCGGCCGAGCTACGCGCCGGCGCGGGGCGGCCGGACCTGGCGAGGTCGATGTTCGACAGCCACCTGTGCGTGGCGGAGTTCCTGCTCTACGGGCCGACCCCGTACGACGAGGTGCTGGCCCTGGCGGCCACCCTGCGGGAGTCGGCGCGGCGGTCGGGCGTGCTGCGTGCGGTGGCGTTCGCCACCGCGTTGCGGGGAGAGGCGGCCCTGCTCTCCGGCGATCTGGCTCTCGCTGACGCGGAACTCACCGAGGCCGCCCAACTCCACCATGACATCGGTTCCACCGCCGGCGAGGCTCATAGCCTGCAGCGGCTCGCGGAGGTACGGCTCGCGATCGGAGATAGCGCCGAGGCCACTCGGTTGCTCCAGCGCGCGTTGCCGCTGGCCCGCTGGTCGGCGATCGCGCTGCACCTGCTGCAGCGCGTGTACGGGACGATGATCCGTGCCGCGCCGGACGTCGACAGTGCCCGCGCGGTTGTGGACCAGGCCACTGCGGCTCTCGGCCAGGAGGACTCCTGCACCTTCTGCAACGTCATGCTCGCCGTGCCCGCCGCTTCGGCCTGCGCCGATGCAGGCGACGTGGACGAAGCCCGCAGGCACCTCGCCGCCGCCGAGCGCTCGGCGGCGCTGTGGCGGGGAACTGCGTGGCAAGGGGCGATCGCCGAGGCCCGCGCGCACCTCGCCCGGGCTGAGGGTGACCCCGCGGCCGCTCACCGCCGGCTGCGCGAGGCCGCCGAACTCTTCGCCGCCGCCGGCCAGCCGCTCGACGCCGACCGCTGCCTCAGCTGAGGCGGCCGACTCTCACCCCGAACTCTCCGCCGCCGCCGACCGGACGGACACTCGGCAGGTGCCTGCTCAGCCGGAGGTGCGTTCCGGGCTCGCGGTCGGCGTCGGAGCGCTCTACGCAGCTGCGGCGTCGCTGTCCCGGCCGCTCACCAATGCGGCCCTGGTGGCGGTCGCGGTGCCGGTCGTGATCGTGTTCGCCGCCGCCGCGCGACCGGCGCCCGTGGTCCCGGCGGGCCAGAGGCTGCGGCGGACGGCGGTCGTGTGGGGAGCGGTGCTCGGCCTCGCCGCGACCGTGGAGCTGGTGGCGTTCGTACGGCAGCCTGCGTACGACGTCGCCTCGCCGGAGCTGCCGACTCTGTCGGTGCTCCTCGATCCGCTGACGGGGGCGGGCCCGACCCGGTTCCTGGCGTGGTGCGGGTGGCTCTGGGTCGGGTGGCGGCTGGTCCGCCGATGACCGCTCGGGCGCTCGTCATCGCGGCCTACGCGGTCCTTGCCCTGGCGGCGGTGTTCGCGGAGCTGGCCGGGCGGACCCGAAGGCTCGGCCTCGTTCCGGCGGGCGCCCTGCTCGATGCCGTGCGTGCCACTCGGGTGGGCCGGTTCGTGGTCCTGGTCGCCTGGGCCTGGCTGGGCTGGCACCTGCTGGCACGGTGACCGTGTATCTCGACCGCGCCGCCGCTGCTCGTCACGTCAACAGCGTCGGACACACGGGGGACAGCGATGACGCGTACGGAGCCGATCGAGCAGGCCGCTCTCGCCAAGCGGAGGACGTTGCCGGCAGAGGGCGAGGCGGAGCGGGCCGAGGTCGACCTGCTCGACGTCGCCCTGGACGAGCGGGCCGAGCCGCGGATCGTCCGGGAGAACGGGCGGCTCCGGGTGGTCGCCGACGTCGGCGCCGAAGGGCTCGACGTCGCGCGTCCCTTCCCGAACCTCACCCGGGCAGCGCTGAACCGGCGGACGATCGGCGAGCACCTGGAGGTCCGCGAGCGCACGTACGACGGCGGCTGGAACGGCGGAAGCTACTGGCAGTACATCGGCTACCCGGGCGAGCTCTCCAGCGGTGAGCGCCCCGCCTTCCAGGGCGGCGCGGTGGTCTCCAGCAAGCAGGACTTCACGCTCAACGGCAACGACGGGTCCGTCCTCGGCCACTTCAACGAGTTCACGCCCGGCCAGTCCGGCGGTCCCGCGTGGGGCTGGTGGGCCGACGAGCCGTGGCCGCGGGTGGTCGGCGTGGGCAGCACGATCGGCAGCACCGCGGTCCAGCAGCCGACCGGCTCCACCATCGGTGACAACGAGTACGGCGGCGGGCCGGCGCTGACCCCGATCATCTCCTGGGCCCGCGCCAACCGGCCGTAGGTTCAGGGGCCGGATCAGGACTCGGCCATCTCGGCCAGCCGGCCGATCCCGGTCCGCGCCGCCGTGCGGATGTGCGCCCTGCACGCCGCGATCGCCCGGTCGACGTCACGCTGCTCGATCGCGTCGACCAGCTCGGTCAGCTCGCGCACCGACGCGGCCGGCCGGTCCGGCACGGACAGCGAGGTCGCCCGCAGCAGCCGGACCCGGCCCTGCAGCATGGTCAGCGTCTCGGCCAGCGGCGGGCTGCTCGCGCCGGCCAGCAGCATCTCGTAGAACGCGTCCTTGGCCCGCAGCGCCTCCGCCTCGCCGGCCTTCTGCCGGACCGCCCTGGCATACCCGCCGAGCGCCACCCGCAGCTCGCGCACCTGCTCGGGCGCGGCCCGCTCGACGAACCGCTCGACCGCCAGCGACTCCAGCGCGATCCGCATCTCGTAGATGTCCGCGGCCTCGGCGGAGGACAGCACCGACACGATCGCGCCGCGCTGCGGGATGACCGTGACCAGCCCCTCGGACGCCAGCCGGGCCAGCACCTCCCGTACGGTCGTCCGGGACACGCTGAGGTCCTCGACCAGCTGCCGCTCGATCAGCCGCTGCCCGGGCTGCAGGTCGGCGTCGAGGATGGCCTTGCGGAGCACGTCGAAGACCTGCTCGCGCAGCGGCGCCGCCACCCGGTGCACCGGCCCCGCGGACCACTGCCCGCTCGGGGCGAGCGCGGTCCGTGCGCCGGTCGCGGCCGGCCCGGATGGCGCACCTTCGCGCCGCCGGACCGGGCCCGCGGCGCCGTCAGCCTTCGGCATGGCCAGAGCATAGGAGCCCGCTCACGGTTGCGCGGTCCCGCCCGGGCGGGTCACCGATGCGAGGTAGCTTGTGGGTGGCACGGGGCCGGGTCGAGCGGGATGAGGGTGGCATCGGTGACACCGACCCAACTGCGGGCGTTCGCCGCGGTGGTGCGCCTCGGCTCGGTGAAGAAGGCCGCGGTCGACCTCGAGGTGTCCGAGGCGGCGGTGTCGCTCAACATCGGCCAGCTGCGCAAGGAGCTCGGCGACCGGCTGTTCGTCCGGACCGCGTCCGGGATCGCGTTCACCCCCGGCGGGCTGCGGCTGGCCAGCCGGGCCGCGGAGATGCTCGGCCTGCAGGACCGGACGATCCTCGAGGTCAGCCAGGCCGGGGCCGGGCGGCGGCTGCTGCGGCTGGCCGCGTCGAACCTGTTCGCCGAGCATGCCGCGCCCGGGCTGCTCGAGCTGTTCGCCAGCCGCGCCGACGACCTGGACGTGGAGCTGAGCGTGCACGGGCCGCGGCAGTTCCACCGGCTGCTGCACACCCGTAGCGTCGACGTGGCGATCGGACCGCGGCCGGACGAGCTGGACGACGCGGTGACCTGCACGCCGTTCCTCAACTACGAGCTGTTCGTGGTGGCCGGCGCGGACGACCCGGTCGGCGCCCAGCCGAGCGCCGGCGAGCTGCGCGGCCAGACCTGGCTGCTGGGTCCCTCGGCGACCACCGAGGGCGGCGCCACCAGCCAGATCCTGCGCCGGATCGGCGTACCGGAGGAGCACCAGCGGATCTTCCAGAGCGATGCCGCGGCGCTGGAGGAGGCCAAGCGCAACCGGGGTGTCGCGCTGGCGGTCTCGTTCGTCGTCTCGCCCGACCTGGCCAAGGGCCACCTCAAGCGACTCGCCGGGCCGCAGCTGCCGACCAAGGGCACCTGGAGCGTGCTGACGCTGGCCGACCGGTCCGCGCCGCCGGTCGCGGCCGAGCTGGCCCGGTTCGTGACGACACCGCGGGCGACCCAGGCGATGCTGCGCGGGGCAGGCGTGACGGCCGGCCGGTTCAAGCCGTCCATCCACGTCACCCTGTGGAGCTGACCGCCCGGACCACCCCGGCCAGCGAGCTGAACGTGTCGGCCGGCAGCAGGTCGTGGCAGTACGGCAGGGCCGCCGCCATCGTCGCGACGGTCGGCTGGAACCCCGGGGCGCCCGCCCGCGGGTTCATCCAGAGCACCCGGTGCGCCCGCCGCCGCAACCGGGCCATCGCCGCGGCGATCGCCTCCGGCGGGTCGCTGTCCCAGCCGTCCGAGCCGACCACGACGATCGCGCCGCGGACCGCGTTGCGGTGCCGGGAGGCCAGCAGCGCCTGCACGTTCGTGGCGATCCGGGTGCCGCCGAAGCGG
Organism: Mycobacteriales bacterium; assembly: GCA_036558285.1. GTDB lineage: Bacteria > Actinomycetota > Actinomycetes > Mycobacteriales > CADCTP01 > CADCTP01. The sequence goes on from DATBFW010000114.1 coordinate 7,744, forward strand.
TCGGTGACCAGCGCGGTCGCCTGCTCGATCGCGTCCTCGGCCGAGCGGTGCGCGAGCACCGGGGTGAGCCGGGTCAGCCGGGTGGCGAACGCGAACACCTCCGCGTCCGAGCGCAGCGCGAACGCCCGCATCAGGTGCAGGTACGCGGTGGCCTGCGCTTGCATCGACTGGCTGACGTCGCACAGCAGCACGATCCGCCGTGGCCGGTCGACCTGCCGGACGCGGACCAGCCGGATCGGCTCCCAGCCGGTACGCCGGGAGCGCGCGATCGTCGGCCGCACCGCGATCCGCGAGCCGCTCGGGTGGACCCTGGTCCGCCGGGACCGGCGGGTCGGCCAGGTCGCCAGCGCCGCCTCCAGCCACTGACCCAGCTCGGCCAGCTGGGCCGGGGTCAGCCGCTCGAACGGTACGTCGGCCAGTCCGGCCAGGTCGCTCGGCAGTCGCTGCGGGAAGCCGATCGGGCTGTCCCCGTCGTCCGCCACCTCCACCGCCGGCGGCAGCGTGGCCCAGGGCAGCCCGCCGCCGGGCTCCTCGGCCACCGCGTGATCCGGCACCGGTACGTGGGTGTCGCCTGTGGACGGTGCGTCTCTTGCGTCCCGCCGGCTGTGCGGGTCGAGCCCGACCGTGCCGTCGTCGAACACCGCCGCGAACACCGCGTCGAACGTGGCCACGTCGGCCTGCCGGCGCACCAGCGTGGTGCGAGCCGTCCAGTAGAGGCTGCTGCGGTCCACCGGCGGCGCGACGCCGAGGGCCCGGGCGAAGTCCTCCGGGAAGCCGACCTGGACGCCCCGGTCCCGCAGCCGGGTCGCCAGCGCGGTCGCGAACGCCGCCCGGTCGATGCCGGGCAGCAGGCGCGCCGGCGCGGTCACGGCCGGGCCGACTCGGCGTACCCGAGGTCGTCGAGCGCGGCGGTGATCATGTCCCGGTCGTCCGGGGTCTTGGCGATCGTGCTGAGCGTGCGCAGGACGTCGTCGCGGACCAGTTCGCCGGCGCCGAGCAGCGACAGCGCCGACAGCCAGTCGATCGCCTCGGCCATTCCGGGCGGCTTGTCCAGCTCGAGCTCCCGCACCTGGCCGATGAACTGCGTGGTCGAGGAGATCAGCGGCTCGTTCGCGGACGGCACCGAGCGGCGCAGGATCTCCGCCGCCCGTCCCGGGCCCGGGAAGTCGATCCAGTGGTAGAGGCAGCGGCGGCGCAGGGCGTCGTGCAGCTCGCGGCTGCGGTTGGAGGTGAGCACGACGATCGGCGGCCGGGCCGCGGTGAACGTGCCGATCTCCGGGATGGTGATCGCCGACTCGCCGAGGAACTCGAACAGCAGCGCCTCGAACTCGTCGTCGGCCCGGTCGATCTCGTCGATGAGCAGCACCGGCGGCTGCGGCCCGGTGTGCCGGATCGCCTGCAGGATCGGGCGTTCCTGCAGGAACTCGGCGGTGAACAGGTCGGCGTCGCGCAGCGCCTCGTGCCGCGACTCGGCCAGCCGGATCGCCAGCAGCTGGCGCTGGTAGTTCCACTCGTACAGGGCCTCGCCGACGGTGAGGCCCTCGTAGCACTGCAGCCGGATCAGCCGAGTGCCGAGCGCGGCCGCGAGCGCCTTGGCCGCCGCGGTCTTGCCGACGCCGGGCTCGCCCTCCAGCAGCAGCGGCCGGCCGAGGGTGAGGGCGAAGAACATCGCCGTCGCGGTGCCCTCGTCGACGAGGTAGTCGACCGCGTCCAGCCGGCGGCGGACGGCGGCGACGTCGGTGAGCCGCTGGACCCGCTGCTCGGACAGGTCGGCCCTCGTCGCTTCCCGCTCGCCCTGTGCGCCCTCGGCCTGGCTCATCCGCTTCCCAGCACGCCGGTCGCGTAGTGGTCCCGGCAGCCGGACCCGCAGAACCAGTGCTCGACGCCGTCGACGGTCAGGTGCGGGGTGTCCGGCATGACCACCACGGTCATCCCGCACACCGGGTCGACCTCGGTCCGCGGCTGGGGCAGCGCGGCCGGCGGCGGTCCGGCGGGCCGGTCGTCACCGGCCCGGTCCGGGGTCGGGTTGGCCGACCGCAGCGTCTCGATCACCTCGGCGAGGATGGACAGCGCGACCTCGCCCGCGGTGCGGGCGCCGATGTCGAGCCCGGCGGGGGTGGAAACCCTGGCCCGCTGCTCGGGGGTGAGGTCGAGCTCGTCGAGCACGGCCGCGCCCCGCCGCCGGCTGGCCACCAGCGCGATGTACGGGACGCCCGCCTCCAGCGCCAGCCGGATCGCCTCGTGCTCGTCCCGGCCGTGGCTGGCGACGACGACCGCGGACGCGTTCTCCGGGGCCGCGCCGGGCAGCGACCGGGCGGTCGCGTACTCGAGCACGTCGGCGATCCGGACCAGCGCGTCGGCTACCGGGGTGTTGCCGACGACCTCGATCAGCGGCGCCGGCAGCATCGGCTGCAGGAAGATCTCCAACGCCCCGCCGGACAGGCAGGTGTTGACGACCACCTGCGCGCCCGGCGACTCCGGGAACGGCGCGCTGTCGTCGGGCAGCACCCGCAGCAGCACGGTCTCGCCGTCCCGCAGCGCGCCGAGCGCCGCCGTCCGGACCGACGTCTCGGCGCACTGCCCGCCGACGAACCCCTCGATCGTGCCGTCCGACAGCACGACCGCGTCGTCGCCGGGCCTGGCCGAGGACGGGACCTGGGCGCGCACCACCGTGGCGTGCACGAACGGCACTCGCCCGGCGGACAGCTCACGCACCCGGGCCGCCATCCCGCGGCTCATCGACTTCTCCTCACCACTCCACTATGACCTCAGATCGGCGGCTGGTGGTTGCCGCGCATGGCCTCCCACACCCGGGACGGCGTGAGTGGCATGTCGGCGTGCCGGATCCCGTACGGCTTGAGCGCGTCGAGGACCGCGTTGACGATCGCCGGCGGCGACCCGACGGTGGCCGACTCGCCGATGCCCTTGGCGCCGATCGGGTGGTGCGGCGAGGGCGTCACGGTGAACCCGGTCTCCCAGTCCGGCACCTCGAGCGCGGTCGGGATCAGGTAGTCCATCAGCGACCCGCCGAGGCAGTTGCCGTCCTCGTCGAACGCGATGATCTCCATCAGCGCCATGCCGACGCCGTCGGTCAGTCCACCGTGGACCTGGCCCTCGATGATCATCGGGTTGATCCGGGTGCCGCAGTCGTCGACCGCGACGAACCGCCGCACCTTGACCTCGGCCGTGCCAGGGTCGACGTCCACCACGCAGATGTACGCCCCATGCGGGTAGGTGAGGTTCGACGGGTTGTAGCAGACCTCCGCGTCCAGCCCGCCCTCGATGCCCTCGGGCAGGTCGCCCGCGCCGTGCGCGCGCATCGCGATGTCCTGGATGGTCACCGACTTCGACGGGTCGCCGCTGACGTGGAACGAGCCCTTCTCCCACTCCAGGTCGGCCACCGAGACCTCGAGCATCCCGGAGGCGATGATCCTGGCCTTGTCCCGCACCTTCCGCGCCACCATCGCCGCGGCCGCGCCGGACACCGGCGTCGACCGGCTGCCGTACGTGCCGAGCCCGAACGGGGTCTGGTCGGTGTCGCCCTTCACGACCTGGATGTCGGCCGGCGGGATGCCGATCTCCTCGGCCACGATCTGCGCGAACGTCGTCTCGTGGCCCTGCCCCTGGCTCATGCAGGACAGCCGGACGACCGCCTTGCCGGTCGGGTGCACCCGCAGCTCGCAGGCGTCGGCCATGCCGAGGCCGAGGATGTCCATGTCCTTGCGCGGCCCGGCGCCGACGGCCTCGGTGAAGAAGGCGACGCCGATGCCCATCATCTCGCCGCGCTCGCGCTTCTCGGCCTGCTCCCGGCGCAGCTCGTCGTAGCCGGCGATCCGCATCGCCTCGCGCAGCGTCGGCTCGTAGTTGCCGGAGTCGTAGACCCAGCCGGTCTTGGTCGTGTACGGGAACTGCTCCGGCTTGATCAGGTTGCGCAGCCGCAGCTCGACCGGGTCCATCTTCAGCTCGTACGCGAGGCAGTCGACGATCCGCTCGACCAGGTAGACGGCCTCGGTGATGCGGAACGAGCAGGCGTACGCAACGCCGCCGGGCGCCTTGTTCGTGTAGACGGCCGTCATATGACAGTAGGCCGCCTCCAGGTCGTACGAGCCGGTGAAGACGCCGAAGAAGCCGGCCGGGTATTTCACCGGGGCCGCGGTGCCGTTGAACGCCCCGTGGTCGGCGAGCACGTTGGTGCGGATGGCGAGGATCTTGCCGTCCTTCGTGGCCGCGATCTCGCCGCGCATGACGTAGTCACGCGCGAAGCCGGTGCTGGTCAGGTTCTCCGAGCGGTCCTCCATCCACTTCACCGGCTTGCCGGTGAGCAGCGACCCGACGATCGAGCAGACGTAGCCGGGGTAGATCGGGACCTTGTTGCCGAACCCGCCGCCGATGTCCGGGGCGACGACCCGGATCTTGTGCTCCGGCAGCCCGGCGACGATCGCGTAGAGCGTGCGGTGCGCGTGCGGCGCCTGCGAGGTCGTCCAGAGCGTGAGCTGGCCGTCGATGGCGTCGAAGTCGGCGACGCTGCCGCAGGTCTCCATCGGCGCCGGGTGCACCCGCGGGTAGACGATGTCCTCGGTGACGACGACGTCGGCGTTGTCGAAGACCGCCTGGGTGGCCGCGGCGTCGCCGGTCTCCCAGTCGAAGCAGTGGTTGTCGGTCTTGCCCTCGAGGTCGGTACGGATCACCGGCGCGTCCGGCTCCAGCGCCTTCCGCACGTCGATGACGGGATCGAGGATCTCGTACTCGACGTCGATCAGTTCGAGCGCGTCGCGGGCCGCGTACCGGTCCTCGGCGACGACGAAGGCGACCTCCTGGCCCTGGAACCGGACCTTGTCGGTGGCCAGCACCGCCTGCACGTCGTTGGACAGGGTCGGCATCCACGCCAGGCCCTTCTCCGCCAGCATCGCGCCGGTCACGACCAGCTTCACCTTGGGGTGCGCCTGCGCGGCGGTGGTGTCCACGCTGACGATGCGCGCGTGCGCCATCGGGGCGCGCAGGATGGCCAGGTGCAGCATGCCCGGCAGCATCAGGTCGTCGACGTAGCGGCCCTTGCCGCGGATGAAGCGCGGGTCCTCCTTGCGCAGCATCCGCCCGTGCCCGAGCGGCTTCTTGTCGTTGTCCTCGAACGCCGTTTGGCGCTCCTCGATGGCCGTCACGGCGTCGCCTCCATCACCGTCCGGGTGCCGGCTTCCTCGGCGGCCGCCCACTGCACGGAGCGGACGATCGTCGCGTAGCCGGTGCAGCGGCAGATCTGCCCGGAGATCGCCTCGCGGATCTCCTGCTGCGTCGGGTTGGGGTTGCGGTCGAGCAGCGCCCGGGTGGTCATCATCATCCCCGGCGTGCAGAAGCCGCACTGCA
>DATBFW010000115.1:0-5421 GCA_036558285.1 Mycobacteriales bacterium
GCCGGAGGCGAAGTAGAGCAGGTCGGTCGAGCCGAGTCCGGCGTCCAGCACGTCGGCGCCCTGGGCCGTGACGCCCTCGGCGAACGCGGCCGCGAGCGGGGCGCTGGACTCGCGCATGTCGCGGGCGGTGACGATCCGCTCGGCGCCGGTCACCCGGGCGAACGCCGCGCCTACCGCGCGCGCGACCTGCTCGTCGAGCTGGTCTGGGACCACCCCGCGGATGTCGTACGCCTTGACGATGGAGGACAGGTTCCGCACCCCGCCGACCGTACCGGCCGGCGTGATACCGCGCGTCACCGCTCCGGATGGAGCGTGTCTCCTGACTGGCGGTGGATGCCCCAGGTCACTGCGGGCTGGGGATGACGCGCAGGTGACCGCGTCGGCCGGTGCCCGGATCCGAGCGGGCGCCCGGGTCGATGCCGGCATCGACGGACAGCGTCCGGCGCTCCGGGCGGGCGGCCTCGCGCACCGCGTCGGCCAGCGCCTCCAGGTCGTCGCTGCTCGGCATCGGCAGGCTGTAGTCGCCCTCGTGCCGGACGACCTCCCAGCCCTTCGGCACGGTCAGCCGGCGGGCGTGCTCCTCGCACAGGTCGTACGAGTGCGGCTCCGCGTACGTGGCCAGCGGGCCGACCACCGCAGTGGAGTCCGAGTAGACGTACGTGAGGGTGGCGACCGCCGAGTCGGGGCACCCGGTGCGGGAACAACGGCGCACGTGTCTGACCATGCCTGCTGCGCCTCCCACGCCGATCCCGTCCCACCTACGGCGGCACCATAGACCCGGACCTGCCCGCGGGCCGGCACCTTCGGCCCCGCACGGGCCGTGTCGCGCCGGGATTCCCCGGGCGTGTCGCCGTTCCCGGACGGCGTGTCGCCGGACGAGTACGATCCGCACCATGAGCCCGCCTGGTGACCGGCTCGCGCCGGCCCGCCGCCGGAGCCGGCCGGGCGTCCGCCGGGACCGCCGCGGGCGCGGTCTGCGCGGCGTGCTGGTGCCGGCCGAAGTGCCGCTGTCCCGCAGCCGGGCCGAGCAGTTCGACGACATGGTCCTCGACGCCGTGGAGCACCTCGAAGGGCGCTGGGCGGCCAAGCTGGAGTCGGTGGAGTTCGCCGTCGAGGACGTGCCGGCCGTGCCGGACGGGCCGCCGGAGTCGCTGGTCTGGGGCACCGACGTGATCGAGGACGGCGCCGTGCCGCTGGCGCGGCTGCTGCCGGCCGGGTCCGACCCGGGCGGGCGCCCCACCCCGCCGCGGATCGTGCTCTACCGCCGCCCGCTGGAGCTGCGCGCGTTCGACCGGACCGAGCTGGCCGACCTCGTCCACGACGTGGTCGTCGAGCAGGTCGCCAACCTGCTCGGTCTCGATCCGGACGAGGTCGACCCACCAGCGGAGTGAACCGTGCAGGACACGCCCCGGCGGCTCCGGCTGGCCAGCCCGCCACCCCGTAAGCTGATCATGAACGCGGTGCCCTCGTCGTCGACCGGACCGGGGCACCGTTGTGTTTCATGGGTACGTAGATGGCACGGCGCGGTGCCGATCGGAGGTGGACCGGTGAGCGACGTCGGCGTCCCTGACCGCCCGGCGTGAGCGACATGCGTCCGCTCGCGATCGCGGTGGTCATTGTCGGCGTGGTGCTGCTGGCCCTCGGCACCTGGTTGATCCTGCGCGCCTCGTTCGGGGTGCCGCGCAAGCCCCGGCCGGCGCGGCCGGCTCCCCGGCCGGCGCCGCAGGTCGCCGACCGGCCGCGGACGCCGATCGCCTTCCCGCCGGCGGCGGTGGCGCGCACGTCGGCACCGCCGCTGGACGACGAGCCCTGGCAGCGGCCCGCTCCCGACCGGCTGCCGCCGGACGAGGACCTGCTGGTCAGGCCGGTCCGCGAGCCGGCGGAGCGGGAGGAGCCGGCACGCGGCTGGCCCCCCGATCCCGGTCCGGACGCGGCGCTGGCCGAGGAGGCGGCGGCGCTCGACCTGCCGGCCGGTGCCGCGGCCTGGGGCGGTCCGGTGCCGCCGGCCGAGGAGGTGCCGCCGGCCGAGGAGGTGACGCGGGCCGAGGAGGCGACGCCGCCCGACGAGGCGACGCCGCCCGACGAGGCGACGCCGCCCGGGGACGCCGACGAGCTGCTCCCACCGATCCCCGCCAGGGAGGAGCACGAAGGACCCGCCGACGGGGCTCCGGCCGCCGCCGGGCCGCCCGCACCGGACGAAGCCCACGGCGGGGCTCCGGCCGCCGCCGGGCCGCCCGGACCGGACCAGGCGCCCGAAGCGGCGGCGGCCGGCGAGGAGCCACCGCCCGGCGCCGGCCCCGGGGAGCCGCCAGCCGACGCCGGGGAGCCGCCCACGGCCGAAGCAGAGCCGGCCGGCGCGGCCGACGCGGCGAAGTCCGACGAGCCGCGGGGCGCTGCGGCAGCCGGGGCGGCAGCAGCTGGAGCGGCAGCAGCTGGAGCGGCCGGCGCGGCAGCTGCGGCTGGGTGGGCGGCGCGGCGGGAGACCGACGACGTCCCTCAGGTCGCGCCGCGGTCGAGCTTCGCGGAGTCGCTGGCCGCGCAGGCCGACGACACCCACGAGCAGCCGCGACCCACCCCGCCGGTGCCGCCCGGCGATGCCGTGATGCCCATGGGCACGGTGCTCGGCGGTTCGGCCGCCCACCCGCCGCTGCCACCCCCGCAGACCCCGCAGACCCCGCAGACCCCGCAGACCCCGCCGGCACCCGCAGCGCCGGCCGGCGAGCCGGACGACCCGTTCCAGGACTGGGCCCAGGAGCTGCCGGCGGCGCCCGGCCACCAGGTCGGCCCCGTCGTCGACCAGCAGGGTCCGATGCCCGACCTCGGCGCGACCCCACCGGGTGGCGAGCCGGACGACGACTGGGAGGTCCGGTTCGGGGCGCTCGCCGAGCAACTCGGCGAACCACGACCGGGAGCCGGGGAGCCGGATGACCGGCCGTGGCCGGCCGGCACGGGCGAGCGGCCCACAACGGACGGCTCCGCCGGGCCGCCACCACCCGAGCCGCCGCCCACAACGGACCGCTCCGCCGGCCCGCCACCACCCGAGCCGGAGGTCTGGCCCCGCCGCCAACCCCAGCGCCCGCCGGACGGGGACGAACGCCCCGGCCCGCACGGCCAGGGGCCGCCGGCCGGTCGCCGGGACGAGCCGTTCGGCGGCCCGTACGGCCAGCAACCGGCCCCGCCGCCGCCGTACCGGCCAGCCGGTCCGGAGCCGCCGCGCGCCCGGGACCGGGAAGACGCCCGCGAGACGCCGCGCTCGGCGGCCCGCACGGCCGGGACCCGCTCCCACCAGGGCCGCCCGGAGGACCCCCGGCAGGCCGCGGTCTACGACGCGCTGGCGATCAACGAGCAGGTCCTCGACGAGGTGTGGACCAGCCCGTCGGTGGACGTGCTCAAGGTCGTGTCCAGCATCGTCGTGAACGCCCTGGACGCGTACGAGGACGACCCGGCCGAGTACGCGGACTGGGTGGCCGTCCACCGCACCGGCAACTGCGACTGCCACTGAGCAGCGGGAACGGCCAGGAAGGTCAGGACCGCCCGCGCCGGACGACCCCGTTGCGGATCCGCTCGATCCCGGCCGGCCCCGGACCGGGCGGCACCGACGCCACCGGTGGGAACGGCCGGCCGGCGTTGTACCTCTCCTCCAACCGGCGCACCTCCGCCGCCAGGACGCGTCCGGCCAGCTCGCTGAGGTTGTGCGACTCCCCGGGCTGGCTTGCGGTCGCGTGCACCGCCGCCCTGGCCCGATCGACCAGGTCACGAGGTAGGTAGAAGCTGCGCTGCACGCGGTCCGGGCTGGTCCGGCTGCGTCGCCGCGGTCCGTCCCCGTACGGATCCCGCTCCCCCATGTCGGACCGACCCCTTTCCCCGCGCGGTGCCGCGTCGCCCGGACGGGCGCATCCTAAGCGTGCGCTAGGTCGACATTCCGGCCACCGAAAGTAGTATAAGTGATGCAATCACTGGTCCCGGGGCCTCGGCGCCCGGCGGGGGTCATAGGAAAGTCGCATTAGACTTCCCCTCACGTGAAACCCAGCACGTGCCGTAGTGTCGTCGCAGCGTCGCGTTACCGCCGAAGGGAGCACTGGACGTGCAGCATCTAGCCGTCCACATCCTGGCCGCCGAGCCCACGATCAACACGACCGGCGTCGTGGCATGGATAGTCAAGTACATCATCCCGCTGCTGTTCGCCTTCGCCGCCGTGGTGATCATGTCTCGGGCCCACCAGGGCCGGACTCGCGAAAACGCCGTTGTAGCCGTCAACCTGTTCCTCGGGATCATGCTCATCGCCGCCGGAGGCGCCCTGTTCGCCTTCGGTCAGCAGCTCGTCAACCTGATCCTCGGCTGAGTCCGATCACGCACCGGCCAGCGGAGGGAGACACATGGCGCTGACCGTCAGACCGGACGACGAGGTCTACCAGTTCGACACCGTCTGGCTCGGGCCGGACGAGTACACGCTGCCCATCCAGGCGCGCTACGTCGCCTGGGGCACCTGGCTGGCCTGCTTCCTGGTCGCCGCCGTGCTGATCATCCCGCTCGGCGGGGGCGGGCCGGCCGGCGTGCTGGGCTCGCTGGTCTGGTCCCTCGGCCTGTCGGTCGTGTTCTCCCGGGCGATCATGCTGATCGTCGACCACGAGCGGCCGCTGCGGTCGCTGCCGGCACTGTTCAGCGCCGAGGCGCGGGCGGCGATGCACTCCCGCCGCCGCGGCGAGCGGTCACTGCTGGTGCGACCGCGCCGGGTGGTCGTGCGGGACACCCCGCCGAAGGTGCTCGCGATGCGCGAGCGGCAGCGCAGCAAGGCCGCCGCGAAGGCCGCCGGGAAGGCGGACCGGAGGGCCCACCGGGAGCAGCCGGTGGACGAGGTCGCGCCGGTCGAGCAGCCGGTGCCGGCCGAGCCGACGACGACGGAGCCGACGACGGAGCCGACGGCCGGGCTCGGCACGCCGGCCTGGACGGCGGACACCGCGGTCGACGACTGGCACGCCCGGCGGACGCCGGCCTGGAGCATCAGGGCCGACGAGCACGACGTGTACGAGCCGGCGCCGGTTCCGGTGCCGGTCGACGACGAGGTGCACGAGTTCGTCCGTGCACCCGATCCGGAGACCACGCCCGCCCCGACCCCCGAGGTCGTGGCGGCAGCGGTCCGCCGGCCGGCGCCCGCGCCGGCCGCGACCGGGACGGCGGCCGAGCCGCCGGCCGGGCCGCGCGCCGGCAACGGCGGTCCCTTCCGTACCGATCCGCAACGGGCCGAGTCGAACGGGGACGGCCGGGTAGTCCCGGCCGGTGACGAGGTCGACCCGCACGCCGCGCTGGAGCGGCGGATCCTGCTCCCCGCCAGGAAGGACCGCTGATGGCTCGACGCCGCGAGGAGCCGCGCCCGGCTCAGCTCGGGCTCGCCCTCCGCGAGATCGCCGGCAACATCACGCT
>DATBFW010000116.1:0-38676 GCA_036558285.1 Mycobacteriales bacterium
GCGCTGGTCAACCCCGGCGTCGAATACCTGGTGCTGCAGACCGACGGGCGGCCGTTCACGGTCGCGCTGCCGCCCGGGCCGTACCAGGTCGACTGGTTCGCCGTGACCTCCCGCACCGACACCGCCGGCGACGTCCTGACCGTCGACGGCTCCGCGCCGACGACCCTGACCAGCCCCTTCCCCGCCGAACCCACCGTGGCCCACCTCCGCCGCCACGCAGCCGGCCAGGTCCGGTAGGCGAGGCGGACGAACCACCCGGTGCGGCGGGCACACCCACACCGAAGGTCTCAACGAGCTCCGCCGCGCCTCCGACGACCCGGGCGCCGCCCACCTCCCGGCCCCGGCCCGGCTGGGCGCCTGCACCCTGACCACCCCGCCGGCACCCTGATCGTCCAGCTCCACTGCCAGGTCAGCAACGGCATCCGGGAACGCTCCTCGGTCTCCGGCGGCGGGGGCGGCGGCGGCACGACCGGCTGCGCGAGGCCCTCGAGCGTTCTCACACTGGAATCCAGCAGTCTCGGCGTCCAGAACCACCATGCCAACGGCAGGAACAGGACCGCGCCCACCGCCAGACACGCCAACGCGCCGGCGACGGCCAGGTGCCAAGGCCGTACCGGCTGCTGTCCGATGTGGACGATCACCGGATCCGCCACCTGCAGGAGCGAGAAGATCGACAACAGGAACCCGACGTAGACGAAGGCTGAAGCCAGGCGAGCCGCGGCCGAGCGAGCACGCAGACGGCCGATCTCGGTCAACCCGGCGGCCGCCCACTGTTCGGGCGTCAGCGAATCCGGCGAGCGGGCGGGATCGTTCCTGGCCCTGGCCGTTCCTGTGACGTAGGCGTCGACGACGCGCCCCGCGGCATCGCGGGCGAGGCTCGACGCCGGCAGCACGAGCGCCACGATCGCACCGCCCACACCGAAGGCGGCCACCGAGACGTCAGAATGGAAGACTCCCCACGCCATCGGGAACAGGCACGCCGCGGTCAAGCCGGCGGCGACCACGACGGCGGCCGAGATCGTCAACCAGGCCTTCATGCCGTGATCCCGTCCGACCGGTCAACTGGAGATCTGGCCCCAGTAGCAGGCCATCACTCTGTCCATGTCCGGCTTGTAGGTGTCGTAGCAGAGCTGGAACGCGGCGCCGTCGTCGGCCGCGGCGGCCAGGGCGTCCGGACGGATGCCGGAGACGACGGAGTAGATCGCCGCCGAAAGGACGGGCGCGGGAATGTCGAGCTCGCCGGCGAATTCCTGCGCAGTCGCCCAGGAGACCACCTCATCGGCCTGGGTGAACGGGAGCTCACCGGTCGGAGCCAACCGCTCGACCAGGAACGGGATGGACTCGTCCTGCTCCTGCGCGTATCCGGCGATCAGCCCGAGCGCCACCCAGTACTCCCGCCTGGCGCCGAGCAGAGCGAGGGTCGCGGCGCCGAGCCGGCGCTCCTCCCGCACGTTCTCCAGGTCCACCGGCGCGGGCCGTGCGTCGAACCCTGACCACGAGCGGAGGAACGCGTCGGCCTCGAAGCGCCACCTGACGGTCATCGGCCTCTCCCTGACCAGACATCCGATGAGTGGGCCGAACCTTCCCACGGCCGTCCCGACCCCGACGGCGAAACCGTCGAAGAGCACCCCGTCCACGTGGCCAGGACTGCCGAGCGGTCCGCGGCAGCGTCGCCTCTACTGGACCGGCGACTAGAGCTTCTCCAGCGGGGCGTAGCGCAGCAGCAGCCACTTCGGGCCGATGTCGGCGCCGAAGTCGATCTGGGCCTGCGCCTTCTCCGCCTCGCCGCGGACGGCGACCACCGTGCCGAGCCCGAACGCGTCGTGGTTGACCTTGTCGCCGAGGTCGAGCACCGGGATCGGCCGGTTGCCGGCACCGCCCTTGAGCGTCCCGCGCGCCAGCGCGGTCGCCGCCACCCTCGCCTGGGCCGGCGGCTGCCGGCGAGGCTCGGACCGCTCCCAGTCGATCAGGTCCTCCGGCACCTCGTCGAGGAACCGGGACGCCGGGTTGTACGACGGCTGCCCCCAGGCCGACCGGGTCACCGCGCGGGACACGAACAGCCGCCGCCGGGCCCGGGTGATCCCGACGTAGGCGAGCCGCCGCTCCTCCTCCAGCTCCTGCGGGTCGCCGAGGGTGCGCAGGTGCGGGAAGACGCCGTCCTCCATGCCGGTGAGGAACACCACCGGGAACTCCAGGCCCTTCGCGGTGTGCAGGGTCATCAGCGTGACCACGCCGCCGTTGCCGTCCGCGTCCGGGATGGCGTCCGCGTCGGCGACGAGCGCGACCTGCTCGAGGAAGTCCTCCAGGGTGGCACCGGCGTCCCCGCGGGTCTGCTCGTATTCCCTGGCCACCGAGACCAGCTCCCGGACGTTGTCCACTCTGGACTCGTCCTGCGGGTCGTCGCTGGCCTCCAGCTCGCGCAGGTAGCTGGTGCGGTCGATGACGGCCTCCAGCACCGCCGCCGGCCCGTTGCCCTCACCGGTGGCGACCCCGCGCAGCTCGGTCATCAGCGCGACGAAGTCCTTGATCGCGGCGGCCGACCGCGGCGCGATCCCGGGCGCCTCGTCGGCCCGCTCCAGCGCATCGCCGAACGGGATCCGCTCCCGCGCGGCCAGCGCCTCGACGCACGCCTCGGCCCGGTCGCCGATGCCGCGGCGCGGGGTGTTGAGGATCCGGCGCAGGCTGACCACATCGGTCGTGTTCGCGATCAGCCGCAGGTACGCGAGCATGTCGCGGACCTCGCGCCGCTCGTAGAAGCGCACCCCGCCGACCACCTTGTAGGGCAGGCCGACCCGGATGAACACCTCCTCGAACACCCGGGACTGCGCGTTGGTCCGGTAGAACACCGCGACGTCGGCGGGCTGCACGTCCTCGGTGTCGGACAGCCGGTCGATCTCGCCGGCCACCCAGGCGGCCTCGTCGTGCTCGTTGTCCGCGACGTACCCGACGATCTTGTGGCCGGCGCCGGCGTCGGACCACAGGTTCTTCGGCTTGCGGTTGGCGTTGCGGGAGATCACCGCGTTAGCCGCGGACAGGATCGTCTGGGTGGAGCGGTAGTTCTGCTCCAGCAGGATCGTGGTCGCGTCCGGGTAGTCCCGCTCGAACTCCAGGATGTTGCGGATGCTCGCCCCGCGGAACGCGTAGATCGACTGGTCGGCGTCGCCGACGACGGCCAGCTCGGCCGGCGGCAGCTCGCCGCCCGACGGGCCGACCAGCTCGCGGACCAGCACGTACTGCGCGTGGTTGGTGTCCTGGTATTCGTCGACGAGCACGTGCCGGAACCGCCGCCGCCAGTGCTCGGCCGCGGCCGGGAACGCCTGCAGCAGGCTGACCGTGGTCATGATCAGGTCGTCGAAGTCGAGCGCGTGCGCCTGCCGCAACCGGGTCTGGTACGCCGTGTACGCCTCGGCCAGCACCTTCTCGATCCCGCTGGTCGCCTTGGCGGCCCACTCGTCCGGGTCGACCAGCTCGTTCTTCAGGTTGCTTACCTGGGTCAGCAGGCCACGGGCCGGGTAGCGCTTCGGATCGAGGTCGAGGTCACGGCAGACCATCGTCATCAGCCGTTGCGAGTCGGCCTGGTCGTAGATCGAGAACGTCGACTTCAACCCGAGCGTCTTGTGCTCCGCGCGGAGGATCCGCACGCACATCGAGTGGAACGTCGACACCCACATCGCCCGGGCCCGCGGGCCGACCAGCTGGGTGACCCGCTCCTTCATCTCGCCGGCGGCCTTGTTGGTGAACGTGATCGCGAGGATCTCCCCCGGCTGCGCGCCGCGATGGGCAAGCAGGTGGGCGATCCGGTAGGTCAGCACCCTGGTCTTGCCGGAGCCGGCACCGGCGACGATGAGCAGCGGCGAGCCGGCGTGCTCGACCGCGGCCCGCTGGGCCGGGTTGAGGTCGTCGAGCAGCGTGTCCGCGTCGACCGCGAGCCGGACGCGGCGGGGTCGGCGAGGCTCCGGAGCGGAGTCCCCGGACTCCGTCGGGATCTCCATCTGGCTGCTGCTCATATCCGAACAAGCGTACGACCAGCACCGACATTTTCGGCGGCGGCTTCCGGCGCGCCGGTGTCGCTGGTAAAGTCCCCGCTCGTGCAGACGACGACTCGATTTTTCTATGGGTACCGGTCCCCGGTATCCGTCGCCGTCTGACCCCAGACATCGCAGATACCCCGGGCCCATCGCCCGGGGTTTCGTGTTCTCCGGCGCCGGGCCTGGACCACCGACCTACCGGAGCCCACAGTGACAAGCATGCTGACCTCGCCCACCGACTCCTCCGACTCCCCGGCCGGGGAAGCGGAGATCATCCCGTTGCTGCGCACCCAGATCGACGCCATCGACGCGGGGATCGCCCGTCTGGTCGCCGAGCGCTCCCGGCTCTCGTCGCGCATCCAGGCCGCCCGCATCGCCGCCGGCGGCGTCCGGGTGGAGCTCGGGCGGGAGCGGTTGGTGCTCGAGGGCTACCGGCAGACGCTCGGCGAGGACGGCGTCGCGCTCGGCAGCGCGGTGCTCCGGCTCTGCCGCGGGCCGCTGCCGTCCTGAGGCGTCCGCCGCAGGCGTCCGCCTGAGGCGGAATCATCCCGTCCGGTACGGGACCCGCGCGTACGGTCACGGTCATGGGCGATCGTGACGAGCTCCTCCGACGACGACGGCAGATCTACGAACAGATGCGGCTGACCGGGCAGAAGCTCGGGCCGCTGCAGCGGCTGCGGATCCGGCGCCGGTTGCGCAAGCTGGTGTCCGCCCCGCCGTACGGGCCACCGGGTGGGTGGCGGGACGGTGAGGACGGCGGCGCCGGGGTCCGCGAGCCGCGCCGGCCGCTGCCGCGCTCCCCGCAGGGCGCTGCCGAGCTCCCCCGCGACCCCGCCGACCACTGACCCCCGGCCCCGACCCCGCCCCCCGACGCCGGCCGCCGGCCTGACCCCGGCGCCTGACCGCCCGGGCCGCTGACTCCCGGGCCGCTCACCCCGGGGCCGCTGACTCCCGGGCCGCTCACCCCGGGGCCGCTGACCCCCGGACCGCTCACCCCCCGGGCCGCTCACCCCCCGGGCGGCTGACCCTCGGGGGCCCCTGACCGCCGCCCCCGACCGCCGTCCCATGGCCCGCTGACCCGACGGCTGGCCCTGACCGCCGGCGGCCGGCCCGCGTTCAGCTGCGGCCCTGGTCGGCCTCGTCGAGGTCGTCGGGATCCGGGAGCAGGCGCAACCGGGCGGGACCGACCCCGCGGGCGGCCGGCTCCTCCGGCGGTTCCACCACGGCCGGCGGTGCGTCCGGCGCGGCGACCGCGAGCGGCGGCTCCGGCGCCGGCTCCGGCACCTCGGCCGCGGTCAGTTCGTCCTCCTCGGTCCGCAGCCGGGCCGCGCCGACCCCGCGCGGCGGCCCGGCCAGCAGCGCGGCCAGCTCGTCCGCCGGCACCGGCCGCGAGAACAGGTAGCCCTGGGCGGTCGTGCAGCCCAGCGCCCGCAGCAGCGCCCGCTGCGACTCGGACTCGACGCCCTCGGCGACCGTGCCGAGCCCGAACGTGTCCGCCAGCCCGAGGATCACCCGCACCAGCGCGGTCGACTCGGCGTTGGTGCCCAGCCCCTCCACGAACGACTTGTCGATCTTGAGGATGCTCGCCGGCAGCCGGTGCAGGTACGCCAGCGACGAGTAGCCGGTGCCGAAGTCGTCGATCGCCACCTGCACCCCGAGCGCGGCCAGCGCGGTGAGCCGGCCGATCGTCGCCTCGGCATCGGCGACCAGCGCGGTCTCGGTCAGCTCCAGGGTCAGGCAGTGCGGCGGCAGGCCGGTGTCGGCGAGCGCGTCGGCGACCGCGCCGACCAGGTCGGTGGAGGCGAACCGGTCGGCGGTGACGTTGACGCTCACCGTCACCCCGGGCCGCAGCGCCTGCCAGCCGGCCGCGGTCCGGCAGGCTTCCTCCAGCACCCACCCGTCCAGCTCGCCGACCAGCCCGATCTCCTCGGCCAGCGGCACGAACGCCGCCGGCGGCAGCAGCCCGCGGCGCGGGTGCTCCCAGCGCACCAGCGCCTCGGCGCCGCGCACGTCCCTCGAGTCCAGGTCGACCACCGGCTGGAAGCGCAGCCGGAGCTCGCCCCGCTCCAGGGCGTGCCGCAGGTCGGCCTCCAGCTCGGCCTTGGCGACGACGGCCCGGCGCATCGCCGGCTCGAACTGGCGTACGCACGCCTTGCCGGCGGACTTCGCCGCGTACATCGCGACGTCGGCGTCCCGCAGCACGTCCCCGGCGTCGCCGCCGACGTGCTCGACCACGCCGATGCTCACCGTGACCCGGACCGTCCGACCGAAGAAGTCCACCGGCGCGCCGAGCGCGTCCAGCAGCCGGTGCGCCGTCCGCAGCCCGGCGCCCGGCGCAGCGTCCTCGACCAGCACCGCGAACTCGTCCCCGCCGAGCCGGGCGACGACGTCGTCCGGCCCTGCCGTGGCGGCCAGCCGCCGCGCCAGCCGGATCAGCAGCCGGTCGCCGGCCTCATGCCCGAGCGAGTCGTTGACCGCCTTGAACCCGTCCAGGTCGAGCAACAGCAGGGACAGCCGCCCGCCACCACGAGCCATCCGCTGGGCCCGGGCCACCTCGGCGGCGAGCAGGGCACGGTTGCCGAGGCCGGTCAGCGGGTCCGAGTAGGCCATCCGGGTCTCCTCGGCGGCGAACGCGGCGTTGTCGAGGGCGGTGAGCACCTGCCGGGCCAGCAGCAGGACGATCACCGCGACGCTGCCGAGCATCAGCCCCGGGCCGCGCAGGCCCGGACCCGCCATGGCGGCCGCGATCAGCGCCACCGCGACCGGCAGGTACGGCAGCAGCACCCTGGCCCGGATGCCCCGGTCGTCGGGGCCGCCGAGCGGCACCGCGCCACCCGGCGTCGCCGGCGGGCACACCGCGGCAGCCGCCATCAGCAGGAACCCCACCGGCCAGATGAGGTCGAGCGGCCCGCCGGCGTGGTAGTCCCCCCGGATCAGCAGGCCGACCAGGGTGATCCGGCCGACCGCGCGGACCGCGAGCCCGGCGCAGATCAGCAGCACAGGCACCAGCCACCGGCCGCGCGCCCGGGCCGCGATGAGCACCACCGCGGCCAGCGTGACCACGGAGGCGAACGAGTACGGCAGGCCGTACTCGCGGGCCATCCGTTCGCCGCCCGGTCCGGCCAGCGCCGGGGCGACGACCAGCGCCCAGCAGGCCAGGCCGAGTGCGGTGACGACCATGAGCAGGTCGAGGCCGAGCCGGAGCAGGCCGCCGCGGTCGAGCCGGGGCGAGGGCAGCAGCACCAGCCCGCCCAGCGCCAGCACGCCCGAGCCGAGCATGAGCCCGGCGGTGACCGGGTCGTTCGGGGCGAGCCCGGCACCCTGCAGCCGGTGCACGGTCCAGAGCAGCTGCCCGACCGCCCACACGCCGGAGCTGGCCGCGAGCAGCTGCCAGCCGCGCCGGACCCGCCCGCGGGTGCGCCCGGCCGCGAACCCGCCGGTCACTGCGGCCAGCACTGCCGCGACCAGCCCGGCCAGATCGCCGACGGCGCGGGCGGCCGGCAGCGGCCAGGCCAGCCAGACCGCCAGCGCCGCGAGCGCGGCACCGGTCAGCGCGGCCCCGACCAGGACGGGGACGCGGACGGCGCTCCGGGCCGGCACGCTCCCGCCGATCGGGGGCACGGCCGCCGTCGGGTGCATTGGACGGTCTTAGCGGACCAACGGTCCGGACACCAGCCGGACCAGCGCCGATCGCTGTACCGCCCGGTACGATCCCGCGACGTGACCACCCCCGAGCCGATCGTGCCCGAACGCGTGCTCGCGGTGGTGGCCCACCCCGACGACATCGACTACGGGTCGGCCGGGACGATCGCGCAGTGGACCTCCCGCGGCGTCGAGGTCGCCTACTGCATCGCCACGTACGGGGATGCCGGCGGCTTCGACGACACCCCGCGGGA
Source organism: Mycobacteriales bacterium (assembly GCA_036558285.1). Classification (GTDB taxonomy): domain Bacteria; phylum Actinomycetota; class Actinomycetes; order Mycobacteriales; family CADCTP01; genus CADCTP01. Next base: position 7,925 of record DATBFW010000116.1, read on the forward strand.
GCGGATGCCGGCGCTGCGTGAGGCGGAACAGCGTGCCGCGGCCGCGGCGGTCGGGGTGACCGACGTGACCTTCCTCGGCTACCCGGACGGCCAGCTCGCCGTCACGTACGAGCTGCGCCGGGACGTCACCCGGCAGATCCGCCGGGTCCGCCCGCAGCTGATCCTCACCTCCTCGCCGGTGCGCAACTTCCGCCGCGCCGCCGCGTCCCATCCCGACCACCTGGCCATCGGCGAGGCGACGCTGTGCGCGGTGTACCCGGACGCCCGCAACCCGTTCGCGCACCCGGAGCTGCTCGCCGATGAGGGCCTCGAGGCCTGGTCGGTGCCCGAGGTGTGGATGACCGGCGGGGTCGAGGCCGACCACTGGGTCGACATCACCGACACGTTCGAGCGGAAGCTGGCCGCGCTGCGGGCGCACGAGAGCCAGACCCGGCACCTCGGCGAGGGGCTGGAGAAGATGGTCCGGGACTGGAACGGGGGCAACGCGGCCGCCGCTGGCCTGCCGCTCGGCCGGCTCGCCGAGGCATACCAGATCGCGTCCACGGTCTGAGCCGGAGCGGTCCGGGCCGGGGTGGGTTGAGGGGTTGGCACTCTGAGGGCTAGAGTGCCAACCGAGAGCGGGGGCACTCCGACCCGGCACCCGCGACGACGGGTCGGCACGTCCGCTCCACACCCTGAAACCACACGAACCCCAGCTTCAGGAGGGGGAGTCAGCTCGTGACGACCGCCACCAAGGTCTCGATCAAGCCGCTCGAGGACCGCATCGTGGTCCAGGCCAACGAGGCGGAGACCACCACCGCGTCCGGCCTGGTCATCCCGGACACCGCCAAGGAGAAGCCGCAGGAGGGCACGGTCATCGCGGTCGGCCCCGGTCGCTTCGACGACAAGGGCGAGAAGCGCATCCCGCTCGACGTGGCCGTCGGCGACGTCGTCCTCTACTCGAAGTACGGCGGCACCGAGGTCAAGTACTCGGGCGAGGACTACCTGATCCTCTCCGCTCGCGACGTCCTCGCCGTCGTCGAGCGCTGACGCCCGACCCGAGACATCCGCAACCGCCCCGGGGCCCGTACGCACGGCCCCGGGGCGGTGGTGGAGTGAGGACCTGACAGATGCCAAAGATCCTTAACTTTGCCGACGCCACCCGCAGGTCGCTTGAGGCTGGCGTCGACCACCTCGCCGAGACGGTGAAGGTGACGCTCGGCCCGCGCGGCCGCAACGTGGTGCTCGACAAGAAGTTCGGCGCGCCGGTCATCACCAACGACGGCGTGACGATCGCCCGCGAGATCGAGCTGTCCGACCCGTACGAGAACCTCGGCGCCCAGCTGGCCAAGAACGTCGCGACCAAGACCAACGACGTGGCCGGCGACGGCACCACCACCGCGACCGTGCTGGCCCAGGCGCTGGTCCGGGAGGGCATGCGCAACGTGGCCGCGGGTGCGAACCCGGCCGAGCTCAAGCGCGGCATCGACCTCGCCGTCGACGCGGTCGTCAAGTACCTGGAGTCGATCGCGGGCGACGTCGACACCGAGGAGGCCATCGCGCACGTGGCGACCGTCTCCGGGCAGGACGAGACGATCGGCACGTTGATCGGCCGTGCGGTCAGCAAGATCGGCCGCAAGGGCGTGATCACGGTCGAGGAGTCCAACTCGATGACCACCGAGCTGGTGTTCACCGAGGGGATGCAGTTCGACAAGGGCTACATCTCGCCCTACTTCGTGACCGACCAGGAGAGCATGGAGGCCGCCTTCGACGAGCCGTACGTGCTGCTCACCAACCAGAAGATCGGCAGCCTTGCCGAACTGCTGCCGCTGCTGGAGAAGGTCATCGAGCAGTCAAGGCCGCTGGTCATCGTGGCCGAGGACGTCGAGGGCGAGGCGCTGTCCACGCTGGTGGTCAACGCGATCCGGAAGACGTTCCCGGCGGTCGCGGTGAAGGCGCCGTTCTTCGGCGACCGGCGCAAGCAGTTCCTCGAGGACCTCGCGATCGTCTCCGGCGGCACCGTGGTGTCGCCCGAGATCGGGCTCAAGCTCGACGAGGTCGGGCTCGAGGTGCTCGGCCGGTTCCGCCGGGCGACCGTCACCAAGGACGAGACCACGTTCGTGGACGGGTACGGCTCGGACGGCGCGATCAACGACCGGATCCGGCTCATCGAGCGGGAGATCGAGGACACCGACTCGGACTGGGACCGGGAGAAGTTGCAGGAGCGGCTGGCCAAGCTCGGAAACGGCGTCGCCGTGGTCAAGGTGGGCGCCGCCACCGAGGTCGAGCTCAAGGAGCGCAAGCACCGGATCGAGGACGCGATCTCGGCCACCCGTGCGGCGGTCGAGGAGGGCGTGCTGCCCGGCGGCGGCTCGGCTCTGGTGCACGCCACCGCCGCGATCGACGCGCTCGCGCTGGAGGGCGACGAGCTCACCGGCGCGACGATCGTCCGCCGGGCGCTGGACGAGCCGCTGCGGCAGATCGCCGGCAACGCCGGCTTCGAGGGCTCGGTCGTGGTGGCGCGGGTCCGCGAGTCGGCGCTCGGCCAGGGCTTCGACGCGGATCGCGGCGACTACGGCGACCTCGCCGAGCGCGGGATCATCGACCCGGTCAAGGTGACCAAGGCGGCGCTGGTCAACGCGGCTTCGATCGCGACGATGGTGTTGACCACGGAGAGCGCGGTTGTGGACAAGCCGGACGAGCTGCCGCAGGCCGGTAGCTACGACGGCTCCACGCACGGGCACTCGCACGGTGGGCACGCCGGCCACTCGCACGGCCACCACCACTGAGATACCGGTACGCCACGACGGCGGCCGTCCCCAGCCCGGGGGCGGCCGCCGTCGTCGTGTGCGACTAATGCAGGATGCGGACGCCGATCGTCGCCGCCAGCTCCTCGTCCCGCTCGGACTCGGACATGCCGCCCCACACCCCGTACGGCTCGCGGGCGGACATCGCGTGCGCCCGGCAGGGGTCCACCACCGGGCAGCGGGCGCAGACCCGCTTGGCCGCCTCCTCGCGGGCGATCCGGGACGGTCCCCGCTCCCCCTCCGGGTGGAAGAACAGGCTGCTGTCCTGCCCCCGGCACGCTCCCTTGAGCTGCCATTCCCAGAGGTCCGCGTTCGGCCCGGGAAGCCTGCGGACGTCAGCCATACAAATCCCTCCGCACCATCGGTGAAGGAGGAGGTTCCCCCGACCGTCCGACCGTACAACCGCGCCATAGGTTGTTCAATACCAAGACGCTGTCAAGTTGCCGCTCCGTCTGGTGGCCCCGATGATGAGCCAGTGCCAGCGGAACCCGGTGCCAACCCGGCGCCGGAACCGGCGGAAGCCAGGCTCACCGTTGCCGCGGTAGCCAGACGACTCGGCGTCGCCCCCGCGACCCTGCGCACCTGGGACCGGCGATACGGGCTCGGACCTACCCTGCATTCCGCGGGCGCACACCGCCGCTACTCGCGCTCCGACATCGCCCGACTGGAGACCATGCGCCGGCTGGTGCTCGACGGGGTGCCGCCGGCCGATGCGGCCAGACTGGCGGTCGACCACGCCTCCCCGGCCGGCGCCGACGAGGGCCCGCCGCCCGGCCCGTCCGGCCGGCTGAGCCGTGACGACGGCGTCCGGCCCGGCGGCCCCGGCGGTCGCGTGCTCGCGCTGCCCGGCGGCACCGCCGAGTCCCGCGGGCTGGCCCGGGCCGCGATGGCGCTGGACGCGGCGTCGATCCGGGTCGCGGTCGACCGCGCGGTCGCCGAACACGGCGTCATCCCGACCTGGACCGAGCTGCTCTGCCCGGTGCTGGTCGCGGTCGGCGAGCGGTGGGCGGCCACCGGCGAGGGCGTCGAGGTCGAGCACCTGCTGGCGGAGACGGCGGGCAGCGCGCTGCGGGCGGTCAGCAGCGCACCCGAGCCCCGCAACGGACGGCCGGTGCTGCTGGCCTGCGCGCCGGACGAGCAGCACAGCCTGCCGCTGTCGGCGCTGGCGGCGGCGCTGGCCGAGCACGGCATCGGCGCCCGGCTGCTCGGCGGCGGGCTCCCGCTGGCGGCGCTGCGGGCGGCGGTACGCCGCACCGGGCCGGCAGCGCTCATGGTCTGGTCGCACGCGGCCACCTCCGCCGACGTCCGGCTGCTGGACGCGCTGCCGGTGCTACGCCCGCCGGTGGCGGTGCTGGCCGGCGGCGCCGGCTGGCTCGGTCGCCCGTTGCCGGCCCGGGTCACGTTCGTGGCCGACCTGGCCTCCGCGGTCGGCCTGGTCACCCGCGCGGTCGGCAGCTGAGTGAGCGCTTCGACCGCCGACGGCTGGACCGCGATCGAAGCCGCCCTCGACCACGCCGCCTGGTACGGCCACCCCGCCGCCGCCCTCGCCACCCTCCCCACCCCCGACACCCCGGCCACCGCCCTCCCGGAGCGGGCCCAGCGCACCACCGACCCGGCCGACCCGGCGACCGCCGCACCGGCGCGGTGGCCGGGTGGGGTCGATCCGGACGACCCGGGCGGCGCCGTGCCGGGACGGCTGCGGTGGCCGGCACGCGTCGATCCGGACGACCCGGACAGTGGCCTGCCGAGGCGGGTCCGGTGGCCGGGTGGGGTCGATCCGGACGATCCGGAGAGCGGTGTGCCGGAGCGGGTGCGGTGGCTGGCGGGGGTTTGTCTGGGGGCGGTCGGGCGGTATCGGACCGCGGCGCGCTGGCTGGCGCCCAGCGGCGAGCCGGCCGGGTCGCTGGCCGCGAGCTGCCTGGCCTCCCACCTCCGCCAGGTCGGCCGGCACACCGAGGCCGAGCCGCTCGACCGGCTCGCGCTCTCCACCGCCGCCGATCCCGAGGCCCGGGCCGACGCCCTGATCGGCCTGGTCGCGGACGCCGTCGGCCGGCACGAGCCGGCCCTGGCCCGCCAGCGACTGGACGTCGCGACCCAGTGGATCGTTGCAGTAACAAGCGATCACACACAGTGGCGGGTTCGGGTCCGACTGGAGTGGGTGACCGCCGAGACGGCCCTGCTGGCCGGCGACGCGGCGCGCGCCGTCGAAATTGGCCGAACTGCGCAACGAATATCACGTACAGCCAGCGCATATCGACACACCGTGAAATCGACGCTGGTTCTCGGCGTCGCCCTGGATGCAGCCGGTCGCACCCGTGCGGCCGCCCGGGTGCTCCGTACAGCCTCCCGTGGAGCCAGCCGACTGGGCCTGATCCCGCTTCTCACTCCCATCCACGCGGTGCTGGCCGGCATCCTGCAGGACCGAGCGCCGCTGGTGGCCGCGCGCGAACGGCTGCGCGCCGATGCCGCACAAAGCATCAGAGAAGATCCGGCCGAGCGTCAGAGTTTTCGTTAGGCTCCTGGACGGACCGCACGTTCGTCCCAGGTCCCGGGCGGCGAAGCTGTTCCGCCCAGGCTTTCCCCAACATCACCCGGACGGTCTACAGTCACGAGGGCGTTCCACATCACGGGGGGTGATGTACGACCAGCTGCGGCCTGCGCTGAGGAGGATTCCGGTGACCAGCGTGCTCATCTGCGACGAGCGGCGGGGGGTTCGTGACGGGCTCGCGCAATTCATGTCCGTCGTGCCGGGCGTGGACCGGGTCGACACCGTGGCCAGCGGGGACGACATGCTGGAGCGGTATCCGCGGGAGCGGCCCGACGTTGTCCTGGTCGGCACGCAGCGTGCCGTCGACACCGGGATCGTGCTCACCCGCCGGCTGGTCTCCCGGCACCCGCGGGCCTGTGTGCTGGTCTTCGGCGCCGCCGACGACACCGCCAACATCGTCGCAGCGGTGGCCTGCGGCGCACGCGGATACCTGCGCTGGGACGCGTCGCACGCGGAGGTGTGCGCGGCGTTGGCGCACGCGCTGGCGGGCGTCGAGTTGGCCGGGCCGCGCCCGGCGCAGCAGGACGCGGACATCCGGTTGACCCAGCGTGAGCTGCAGGTGCTCGTCGGGATGACCGAGGGCAAGAGCAACGGAGAGATCGGCAAGGAGCTGTTCCTCTCCGAGGACACGGTCAAGACGCACGCCCGCCGCCTGTTCCGCAAGCTGGGTGTCAACGACCGCGCCCAAGCCGTAGCCCACGGCTTCCGCCGAGGCCTCGTCTCCTAGTCCTCACAGTTCTCCCGTTGGTCTGGGATTACCGGGGACTCCGCCCCTCTGGACCCGGGGCGGCGCGTCGGCGATGGCGTTCGAAAGGCGTTCTGCGGGGTGATCGGCTCGCCTCCCCGGCGGAGGCGGTCGAGAGCCGCCGCGCCGCCAACGGGGCACCCCAAGGGGCGAAGCTCCCTTAGTGGGGGTTGTAGGGGGCAGCTAGCCCCCTGCCGGGGGTGCAGGGGCAGCGCCCCATGCCGGGGTCGAGAGGGGCGGAGCCCCCGGAAAGGCCGCAAACCCAACAAGACAAACCCACACAACCGAACCCCGGAAGCCCAGAAAGAGGGCAGCACCCAACGAGAGAGCGCTGGGGAAGAAGGGGCGGCGGGGAACCCGGGGCCTACGCTTCGGACTCTGCTTCCGCTGCCGCGAACGCACCGTCGGCGAACCCGCGCGCATATTCCCATGTGACGTAGCGGGCGGGGTCCGGGTTGTAGGCAGGCTCATGCACCCGCGTACGACCCGCCTCGAGCAGGTGACGCAGATTGCTCCGCATCAGATCCCACCCGAAGAAGTGCGACTCACCGCAGTCGACGCACTCGACCACGATCCCCCGCAGCCCCCGGGGCGCGAGCAGCGCCTGGAACACGTCCAGGTCCTCGATGTCTGCGAGCACGTCCTCCCGCTCGGTAGGGGTGAGGGGGGCGTCGATCCCGTCGGATTCCTCGAGATCCGCAAGCGCCGCAGCCGGGTCGGCCGGGTCGCCGAAGAACGGGTCCAGGGGCGAATCGTCCGTCACCTTGCTCACGGTAGCCGGTCCGCGCGCAGGTGCGGTAACCGTCACCCGTCCGCCGGTACGATTGGTCACCGCCCCCACTCCCGGAAGAGGTGCCATGGACGTCTCCCCCCCGGAGAAGTTCGCCCCGGTCGGCCTGACGTTCGACGACGTCCTGCTGCTCCCGTCCGCGTCCGACGTGATGCCCGGAGAGGCGGCCACAGCCGCCCGGCTGACCAGGGAGATCACCGTCCAGGTGCCGCTGCTGAGCTCGGCGATGGACACGGTCACCGAGGCCAGGATGGCGATCGCGATGGCCCGCCAGGGCGGGGTCGGCGTGCTGCACCGCAACATCTCCGTCGAGGACCAGGCCTCGATGGTCGACCTGGTGAAGCGGTCCGAGGCCGGCATGGTCAGCAACCCGGTGACCTGCGGGCCGGATGCGACGCTGGCCGATGTCGATGCGCTGTGTGCGCGCTACCGGATCTCCGGCGTGCCGGTCATCGACGCGGACGGCGTGCTGGTCGGCATCGTGACCAACCGCGACACCCGGTTCGAGAACGACCAGTCCCGACCGGCACGCGAGGTCATGACGCCGATGCCGCTGGTGACCGCGCCGGTCGGGGTGTCGAAGGACGACGCGCTGGCGCTGCTGCGCCGGCACAAGGTGGAGAAGCTGCCGCTGGTCGACGACTCCGGCCGACTGCGCGGGCTGATCACGGTCAAGGACTTCACCAAGTCCGAGGCATACCCGCTGGCCACCAAGGACGCGCACGGCCGGCTGGTGGCCGGCGCCGCGGTCGGCGTCGGCGACGACGGCTACAAGCGGGCGATGGCCCTGCTCGACGCCGGCTTGGACATCGTGGTCGTGGACACCGCGCACGGCCACTCCCGGGCGGTGCTGGAGACCGTGGCCCGGCTCAAGCGGGACACCGAGGCGCAGGTCGTCGGCGGCAACGTGGCCACCCGCGAGGGCGCGCAGGCGCTGGTCGACGCGGGCGTGGACGCGGTGAAGGTCGGCGTCGGCCCCGGTTCGATCTGCACGACCCGGGTGGTGGCCGGTGTCGGCGTGCCGCAGGTGACCGCGATCTACGAGGCCGCGCAGGCCTGCCGCCCGGCCGGGGTGCCGGTGATCGGCGACGGCGGCCTGCAGTATTCGGGGGACATCCCGAAGGCGATCGCCGCCGGCGCGGACACGGTGATGCTCGGCAGCCTGCTCGCCGGCTGCGACGAGACCCCGGGTGAGCTGATCTTCATCAACGGCAAGCAGTACAAGACCTACCGCGGGATGGGTTCGCTCGGCGCGATGCAGTCCCGCGGCTCCATCCGGTCGTACTCGAAGGATCGCTACTTCCAGGCCGGCGTGCTGGACGAGGACAAGCTGGTCCCGGAGGGCATCGAGGGCCAGGTGCCCTACCGCGGCCCGCTCGCCGCGGTCGCGCACCAGCTCGTCGGCGGGCTGCGGGCTGGGATGGGCTACGCCGGATGTGCGACCATCGCGGACCTGCAAGAGAAGGCTCAGCTGGTCCGGATCACCGCCGCCGGGCTCAAGGAGAGCCACCCGCACGACGTCCAGATGACGATCGAGGCGCCCAACTACCCCGGCCGCTGAGGTCGGCAGGAGGCCCGGTTTGCGCGACCTGGTGGAGATCGGCAGGGGCAAGGTGGCCCGCCGCGGTTATCACCTCGAGGACCTGACGCTGGTGCCGTCCCGGCGCACCAGAGGCTCGGCGGACGTGTCGATCGCCTGGCAGCTGGACGCGCACCGGATGGACCTGCCGCTGATGGTGGCGCCGTCGGACGCGGTGGTCTCGCCGACCACGGCCGCGGTGGTGGACAAGCTCGGCGGCCTGGCCGTGCTCAACGGCGAGGGCCTGTGGACCCGGTACGAGGAGCCCGAGCCGGTGCTCGCCCGCATCGTCGAGGCCGCCGAGGGCGACCGGCTGACCGCGCAGCGGGTGGTCCGGGACGCCTACGCGGCACCGGTCCGCCCGGAGCTGGTCGCCGCCCGGATCGAGGAGATCCGCGGCACCGGCGCCCGTACCGCGGTCCGCTTCTCCCCGCAGAACACGCTGGTGTTCGCGAACACCGCGCTGGACGCGGGCGTGGACGTGCTGGTCGTGCAGGGCACGGTGATCTCGGCCGAGCACGTGGCCGCGGGCCGGGAGCCGCTGAACCTCAAGACGTTCATCGCGCTGCTGGACATCCCGGTGGTGGTCGGCGGCTGCGGCGACTACCAGACGGCGCTGCACCTGATGCGCACCGGCGCGGCCGGGGTCATCGTCGGCTACGGCGCCCACCCGGGCTCGACTACGCACGAGGTGCTCGGCATCGAGGTGCCGATGGCGACGGCGATCGCGGACGCGGCGGCGGCCCGGCGCGACTACCTGGACGAGACCGGCGGCCGCTATGTGCACCTGGTCGCGTACGGGGACGTGATGACCGGTGGCGACGCGGCCAAGGCGATCGCCTGCGGGGCGGACGCGGTCATGCTCGGCGAGCCGCTGGCGATCTCGGCCGAGGCGCCCGGCGCCGGCTGGTACTGGGATCCCACCGTCTCGCACCCGAAGCTGCCCCGGTCGTGGCTGCACCGCTCCCACGACCAGCTCGACGCGCTGGGCGACGGCGACCAGCCGCCGGCGCTGTCGGAGGTGCTGCTCGGCCCGACCGCCGACGCGTCCGGCGCGCGCAACATCTTCGGTGCGCTGCGCCGGGCGATGGCGAAGTGCGGCTATTCGAGCGTGAAGGAGTTCCAGCGGGTGGAGCTCACGGTCACCGGCTGAGCCCTACAGCCAGCCGCGGCGACGGAACAGCACCCAGATGCCGACCGCCAGCACGACGATCACCGCCGTGCTGACGAGGAAGCCCCACCACTGCTGGTATCCGGGGTAGGGCAGGTTCTGGCCGTAGAAGCCGGTGACCGCGGTCGGCACCGCGATGATCGCCGCCCAGCCGGACAGCTTGCGGACGATCTGGTTCAGCCGGGCGTCGGCCAGCGAGAGCCCGGTCTCGAACATCGTCGCGATCACGTCGCGCAGCGAGTCGTTCCACTCGTTCGCCCGGATCACGTGGTCGCGCAGGTCGCGCAGCCGCTCGAGGACCTCGGCCTGCTCGGTGTGCAGCTCGGCGTGCCGGAGCATCGAGTCGGCCACGTCGCGCATCGGCAGCGCGACCTTGCGTACGCCGGTCAGCTGGCGGCGCAGCTGGTAGGTCTGCCGCTGGATGTCGGTGCCGGTCCGCGGGGGGTCGTCGAACAGCCGGTCCTCGGCGTCCTCGATCTGGTCGTCCAGCTGCTGGAGGCAGGCAAGGTAGCCGTCGACGATCACATCGAGCAGCCCGTAGAGCAGGCCGCGACCGCCGAACTCGAGCATCTCGAGGCCGTCGTCCCAGGCCTTGACCACCGGGTCGACGTCGAAGTCGGCCCGGTGCACGGTGACCAGCGCCTGCGGCAGCACGAACGCCGAGACCTGGGTCACGAGCAGCGGCTGGTCGGCCGCGAAGCTCATCGCGTACGTGGAGAGGAACAGGTGGGTCGGGTAGCGGTCCAGCTTGGGTCGCTCGTGCGATGTGACGGCATCCTCGACGGCGAGCGGGGCGAGCCCGAGCTCCTCGGCCATCTGGTGCAGCTCGTCCTGGTCGGGGAGGCAGAGGTCGGCCCAGACCAGCGTGTCCGGCTGCCCCAGGTAGTCGGAGACGCGGTCGACCGGGAAGTCCTCGGCCTCGAGGACTCCCTTCCGCCACACCCGCGTCCGTGCCAACCGGTTACGGCAGCTCGTCGTCGGTGTAGATGCGCCGCTCCTCCACGATCCCGCCCGGCTCGATCGGCTCGCCCCGGTTGGTGCGGGTGGCGAGGATGATCAACGAGAGCAGGAACAGGATGCCACCGACGATCATGAGAATGATCCCGACCGTGGCCAGGTCGATGCCGCTGGGCGACCAGTCCACCGCGAAGGTGAGAATGGCCCCGACCGCGAACACGAACAGGCTTGCACCGATCTTCACCTGAATTCCTCCCTTGTCGGTCCGAGTGTGTACCCGATCCCTTTCTTCGTCACACGGTTCCACCCTGTGCAGGCTCTAAGCTCGGCGGGGTGACGATTGATCCCACGGCTGACCTGGTCATCGTCGTCGACTACGGCGCCCAGTACGCCCAGTTGATCGCCCGTCGGGTGCGCGAGGCGAAGGTCTACTCCGAGATCGTCCCGCACGACACCCCGGTGGCCGAGATCCTGGCCCGCCGGCCCAAGGCGGTGATCCTGTCCGGCGGTCCTTCCTCGGTGTACGCGCCGGGTGCGCCGCAGGCCCCGACCGAGCTCGTCAACGCCGGCGTGCCGACCCTCGGCATCTGCTACGGGTTCCAGGCGATGGCGCAGGCCCTGGGCGGCACCGTGGCCCGCACCGGCAGGTCGGAGTTCGGCCGCACCCCGCTGTCCGTCGTCGGCTCCGGCGGGGTGCTCGCGTTCGCGCCCGGTCCGGTGTGGATGTCGCACGGGGACGCGGTCTCGCAGGCGCCGCCCGGATTCGCCGTGACGGCGTCCACACCGGACAGTCCGGTGGCCGCGTTCGAGGACCCTTCGCGGGGGTTGTTCGGCGTGCAGTTCCATCCCGAGGTGCTGCACACGGCCGGCGGTCAGGCGATGCTGGAACGTTTCCTGTACGAGGGAGCCGGCTGCCGTCCACTGTGGACAGAAGCGAACATCGTCGAGGAACAGGTCGCCGCGATCCGCGCGCAGGTCGGCGGGAAGCGGGTGATCTGCGGGCTGTCCGGCGGGGTCGACTCCGCGGTCGCCGCGGCGCTCGTGCAGCGCGCCGTCGGCGACCAGCTCACCTGCGTGTTCGTCGACCACGGACTGCTGCGACTGGGCGAGGCGCTGCAGGTCGAGGAGGACTTCGTCGCGGCGACCGGGGTGAAGCTGCACGTCGTCGACGCCACGGACACCTTCCTGGCCGCGCTGGACGGGGTCGCCGACCCGGAGGAGAAGCGGAAGGTCGTCGGCCGGGAGTTCATCCGGGCCTTCGAGGGTGCGGCCCGGTCGATCGCCGCCACCGACGGCGTCGAGTTCCTCGTGCAGGGCACGCTCTACCCGGACGTCGTCGAGTCCGGCGGCGGGTCGGGCGCGGCGACGATCAAGTCGCACCACAACGTCGGCGGGCTGCCGGACGACCTGCAGTTCGCGCTCGTGGAGCCGCTGCGGACGCTGTTCAAGGACGAGGTTCGCCGGGTCGGCCTGCAGCTCGGGCTGCCGGAGCAGATCGTCTGGCGGCAGCCGTTCCCCGGGCCGGGGCTGGCGATCCGGATCGTCGGCGCGGTCACCGCGTCCCGGCTGTCGGTGCTGCGCGAGGCGGACGCGATCGCCCGGGCGGAGCTGTCCGCGGCCGGGCTGGACCGGGACATCTGGCAGTGCCCGGTGGTGCTGCTGGCCGACGTGCGGTCGGTCGGCGTGCAGGGCGACGGGCGTACCTACGGGCACCCGGTGGTGCTGCGGCCGGTCTCGTCCGAGGACGCGATGACCGCGGACTGGACCCGGGTGCCGTACGACGTGCTGGAGCGGATCTCGACCAGGATCACCAACGAGGTGCGGGAGGTCAACCGGGTGGTGCTCGACATCACGTCGAAGCCGCCGGGCACGATCGAGTGGGAGTAGCTCAGCCGACGTAGGGCGCGCAGGCCGGCTCGTTCGACAGGGTCGTGCGCAGCTCGGTGGTGATCCCGGCCGCGGGCCGGGCCAGGGCGGCGGTGACCGAGCTGACCGCGGCGTCCGCGCCGGTGAGGATGCCCTGCAGGTCGGTCGGGAACGCGGCGGCAGCCGGGTCCAGCTTGCCCGCCTGGCCGGCCAGCCGGCGGAGCGCGCTCGCCTGGTCGCCGACCGCGGCGGCGAGCGAGTCCGCATACTCCCGGCCGCCGGTGAGGTCGGCGGGTCCGAGATCGAGGAGCGCGACGCGCAACCGGTCGGTGCTGCCGGCGATCGTCGTGTAGTACACGGTGACGTTTGAACGGACGGTGGTCTTGTTCTGCTGCCGGGAGATCTGGTTGACCAGCCGGGCGTTGCTGGAGTCGACGCCCTGCTGCCAGTCACGCACGGCCCCGCAGGCTTGCCGCGCGTACGCGGGCGGCGCGAGGCCCTGGCGGCGCAGCTCGAACCAGTAGACGCCGCCGGCGGCGAGTGCGAGCGCGAGGACCACGCTCGTCAGCACGGCGACCACCGATCGCCGCCGCGGGCGCCGCTTCTGCCTTCCTGCCGCTGGCTCGCCGTGCCGCCGTCGATCGGGCTCCGCCTCCGGCTCGACCGCTCGGCGACGCGAGCGGTCGGACTCGGGCTCCGCGCGCGTGACCTCCTCCGGGGACACCTGAGGGTGCGGGGCCGTGCGGCGCCCGCGCCGGGGCGGGACCTGTTCCGGCGGCGCGTGGCGGTGCCGGCGAACCGGCGGCGGAACGTCCGGCCACGGGGAGTCGCTCGCCGACGGAGGGCCGTCCGGCCACGAGGAGTCGCTCGCCGACGGCGGAACGTCCGGCCACGGGGAGTCGCTCGCCGGTGGCGGGCCGCCGTCCGGTAGTCGCCGGTCGATCGGCGGGCTGTCCGCGCCGCCGCGCCGGTGCCGCCGCGGCGGGGCCTCGCGGACCGGCGGCAACGGACCGGTGCTCGCGGCCGGCGGGACGTGGGCCGCCTGGGCGCGCGCTTCCTCGGCCTGGCGGCGCTCGCGGCGGGACGCGTACGGCCTCGGCGCCGGGTCGGCGGGCCAGTACCCCTCCGCCGGCGGTTCCCCTGGGAACCGACCGCGCGGCTCCGGGTTCCAGGTGGGCGGATCCGACTGCCGGGCAGGTGTATCGGCGAGCCGGCCGCGGTCGGCCGGATAGCCGTCGGGCGGCTCCGGAAAGCGGCTGGATGGATCCGGGAACCCGCCGGGCGGGTCCGACGGGTGCCGGACGCGTGGGTCCGGGTGTCCGCGTGGGTCCGGGTGTCCGCGTGGGTCCGGGTATCCGGGTGGACCGGGGTGGCGGTCGGGGCCGATAGTGGTGGCGCCGGGGACGTACGCGGACGGGTCGCTGGGCGATCTGGGTGGCGGGACGGCGTCGGTGCTCTGCGGAAGTGGGGTTCCCCAGAGCACGTGCCGGCGCAGCGTGTCGTACTGCTCGTCGGTGATCTCGCCCCGCTGGTGCATCTGCTTGAGCAGGGCGAGACCGTCCTGCGACGTCATCGACCCTCCTCTCGCCCACCGCGGACCGCATGCCGCGGCGTCGAGAGTAAGGGGTCAGTCGTCCGGGTCGCTCCGCCGCCGCAGCAGGCTGGCTCCCAGCCCGACGATGCCGACCACGATGAGCAGCGTCGGCAGCGGCCAGCTGTCGGCAACGTTGCCGGGGTCGTCGGACAGTCCCCAGATCAGCGCCGAGCCGACGAAGAACAGCCCCAGCACCAGGGACAGCACGTCCAGGTCATGCCGCCGCACGGTCCACCTCCACCCGGCCGATGCTGACGTCGAGATCGAGCGTGAGGTCGATCTTGCCGTCACCGCCGAGCCCGTTGTCGACCACCGACCGTTGGGCCGAGGTCCCGTTCGCCGTCTGGCCGAGCAAATCGATCTCGCCGATCCCGGCCCGGCCGTCGACGGCCACGTCCGCGGTCCGCGGCACGATCACCTCGACGTTGCCGATGCCGGCGGACACCTTCGTCTGCACCTGCTGCTTGCTGAGGTCGACGTCGGACAGGTCGAGGCGGATGTTGCCGACCCCCACCCGGTATTCGCGCTGGACCTCGGCGGCGGTCTGCGGGTCGTACCGCCTGTCGCCGACGCCGCCCTTGAGTGACACGTTCGACGTGCTGACCACGATGAGCGCGACCAGCAGCGGGATGCCGAGCCAGGTCAGCCAGCGGGCCCGGCCGTACCAGGCGCCGACGAGCAGGCCGGCGCCGATCGTGCCGACCGAGACCGCGAGCAGGTCGTCCGCTTCCGGGTCGATCGCGCCGGACGCGGCGAGCGCCGCCGCGACGCCGAGGACCACGAGCAGCAGGCAGACCGTGATCATCCCCAGCGCGGAGTGCTCGCGGGGTGGCGGCGGCGCCGGCGGCGGGGGCAGCGTCACCGTGGGCGCCGCCTGCTGGACCGGCGGGTACGGCGGTGGCGGCTGGTAGGCCGGCTGCGGTTGGACCGTCGGCTGCGGCTGGTACGTCGGCAACGGTGTCTCGTACGGGGCCGGAGGCGGTGGCGCCGGGACCGCCGGCTGCGGCGGGCTGCCGTCGCGGCGGTCCTGCAGGTTGCGGACCAGGAAGAAGGCGCCGCCGACGACGATGAGCACCAGCGCCAGGTCGCGGGCGTCGCCGAGGGCGAGCACGCCGGCCAGCACCAGCCCGGCGATGACGAGCGCGGCAGCCGCCGCGGCGTCGCGGGCGCGGTTGCTGCCGCCCGGGCCGCGGTGCAGGAGCGACTCGACCGGGGACGACTGCTCGTTCTCGGCCGGCATGAACAGCCAGCCGACGACGTAGAGCAGGATGCCGCTGCCGCCGAACAGGGTGAGCACCGCGAACAGGACGCGGAACAGGACCGGGTCGATGCCGGTGTACTCGCCCAGGCCGCCGGCGACCCCGGCGATCACCTTGCGCTGTGAGCTCCGGGCCAGCCGGCGCCCCGAGAACCCGCCCCACGGACCGCTCGAGGGCGGCACGCCACCGGACGGAAACCCGGCCGCCGTCGCGCCGCCCGGACCCCCCGGCGGCGCCCCGCCGCCCGGAGCCCACGCAGTCGCCCCTTCCCCTGCCGGAGCACCAGCGTCGGGCTCGCCCGCCGGCCCGGGAGATGCAGCGCTGGGCACCTCGGTCGGCTCCCCGCCGATCCGCATCGTCTCCGCGTCGCCAACGGGGTCATCCGCACCCGCGGACTGCACCTCCGTCGGCTCGTCTGTGGGCGCCGTCCCCGCGTCCCCGGCCGGGGCGTCGTCGGCAGGCTCCGGGGCTTCCGTGGCAGACCGAGCGGTCAGCTCGTCCGTGGCGGGCGGGGTCAGGTCGCCGAGCACCTCACTATCGCCCCCCGGCCCGCCGGGAGCCGCAGAGGGCTCGGCGGCCGAGCCGGCCGCGGCGTCCGCAGGGACCTCGGCGGCCGAGCCGGCCGGGGCATCCACCGCGAGATCGGCCGCGGGGGCATCCGCGGAGGGCTCGGGCGTGGGGTCGGCGGTGGGGTCGGCGGTGGGGTCGGGGGCGGCGCGGTCCGGCGAGTCGGAGGGCTTGCCGGAAACGGGGTCGTGCTCGGTCATGGGGAAATCGTGCGGCTCGACGGAGGCCAGCGGTATGGGGGATGGCCCTGACCGGACCCTGGTCCGCAAGACCGGGGACCTCCCCGTGGTCGCGCACCCCGTGCCGATGCAACCATCGACCAGGAACCACCCGTACGAACGAAGGCAGGAGACAGTGCAGCTCGCGGCCCAGCCGCCCCGGCTCTACCGCGCGGCCGACGGTCGCGTGGTCGCCGGCGTCGCCCAGGGCCTGGCGAACCACCTCGCGGTCAAGCCGCTCTACGTCCGCATCGCCTTCGCCGTGCTGGCGACGTTCAACGGCTTCGGCATCGTCGTCTACCTGGCACTCTGGGCGGTCGTCCCGCAGGAGCCGGTCGCACCGGACGCCCCGCCGCGCCGCCCCCGCCGCCGGGCGTTCGAGCGTGGCACCGCGCTCGCGCTGGTCGCGGTCGCGGCCGGCGGCCTGCTGCTGGCCCGCGGCGTACCCATTCTCGGCAACAACATCCTGCTCGTCCCGTTGCTGCTGGCCGGTGCCGGTCTCGCGGTGCTGTGGAGCCAGGCCGACAAGGACCAGCGCGACCGCTGGCGCCGGATCTCCCTGTTCGAGACCGAGCCGACCCGCCGCTCGGTCGCGATCGTCCGGTTCGTCGGCGGCGCGATCCTGGTCGCCGCCGGTGTCGGCTCGTTCCTGCTGCTGTCCGGCACGCTGTCGGCCGCCCGCGACGGCCTGGTCGCCGGCGTCGCGGTGCTGGCCGGGTTGGCCCTGCTGACCGCGCCGCTGTGGTGGCGGCTGGTCGGCGACCTGACCGAGGAGCGCCGGGAGCGGATCCGCTCCCAGGAGCGCGCCGACCTGGCCGCCCACCTGCACGACTCGGTGCTGCAGACGCTGGCGCTGATCCAGCGGCACTCGGACGAGCCGCGCGAGGTGGCCCGGCTGGCCCGCGGCCAGGAGCGCGAGCTGCGGACCTGGCTCTACCGTCCGGAGGACCGGCAGGAGTCGAAGCTCGCCGCCGCCCTGGAGGCGGTCGCCGGCGAGGTGGAGGACGCGTACGTGGTGCAGGTCGAGAGCGTGGTCGTCGGCGACGCCGAGGTGGACGACCGGCTCGGCGCCGTGGTGCAGGCGACCAGGGAGGCGCTGGTCAACGCGGCCAAGCACGCCGGCGTCGAGACGATCTCGCTGTACGCGGAGGTCGAGCCGGCCGAGGTCACGGTGTTCGTCCGGGACCGCGGCACCGGCTTCGACCCCGAGCTGGTCGACGACGACCGGCACGGCGTGCGCGGCTCGATCGTCGGACGGATGGAACGGCACGGTGGTAAGGCGATGATCCGCAGCACCGTCGGCGCCGGCACGGAGGTCGAGCTGACCATGGACAGGAGCACCACATGACAGAGGCCCAGCCGGTACGCGTCGTGCTGGTCGACGACCACTCGATGTTCCGCTCCGGCGTCCGGGCCGAGCTGGCCACGGACGACGGGGTGGAGATCGTCGGCGAGGCCGGCGGCGTCGGCGAGGCGGTCGCGGTGATCGGCCGGACCAAGCCGGACGTCGTGCTGCTCGACGTGCACATGCCCGACGGCGGCGGCAAGGCGGTGCTGGAGCAGGTCAAGGACCCGGACGTGCGGTTCCTGGCCCTGTCGGTCAGCGACGCCGCGGAGGACGTGATCGGGGTGATCCGGGCCGGCGCCCGCGGCTACGTGACCAAGACGATCTCCGGTGCCGACCTCGGTGCCGCGATCCGCCGGGTCAAGGACGGCGACGCGGTGTTCTCGCCCCGGCTGGCCGGGTTCGTGCTCGACGCGTTCACCCGCCCGGAGGCGTCCCGCGAGCTCGACCCCGAGCTCGACCAGCTCACCCAGCGGGAGAAGGAGGTGCTCCGGCTGCTCGCCCGTGGCTACGCGTACAAGGAGATCGCCTCGCGCCTGTTCATCTCGGTCAAGACCGTCGAGACGCACGTGTCGAGCGTGCTGCGCAAGCTGCAGCTGTCCAACCGGTACGAGCTGTCCCGCTGGGCCACCGACCGCCGCCTGGTCTGATCAACCGACGGTGATGATCGCCCACTGCTTCGGCGGCCCCGCCACCTGCCTGAAGTCGACCAGGATGTGCTGCAGCGGCCGCAACCCGAGCCGGGTGACGTACGGGTCCCCGATCCTGTGCTCGATCAGCCCGTCGTCGTTGACGTTGCGGTCGACGCAGTCGAGCGTTCCGGCGGGTCGGCCCGAGATGCGGATCTCCAGTCGCACGCCCCGGACGCACTCAGCGAAGACCGCCAGTGTGCGGCTCTGCCCGAAGTAGCTCGGCACGAACATGTCGATGCGGCCCGGTTCGTATCCGGACAGCACGCCGCGTAGATCGTCCGCTGTGAGCCGGTCCGGCAACAGCGGCTGCAGCACGCCGACCTGCCAGCGCCCCGGGCGGTTGGGCTCGACGTGCACGTCGACCGGCACATCCGCCTTGGACAAGACTCCGACGAACCGGGCGGGGAGCAGGAGCGCACCCTCGTAGTGGTCGCCGACCGGGACGCGGCAGCTGATCCGGCGGTCGTCGCCCAGGCCACGGAGGGTGAGGTCGCCGCGGCTCTCGCAGCCGACCATGATCACCACCGGCAGCATCGGGAACGGAGCGTTGTAGCTCCAGACCGCGTCACCGCCGAACGTGAAGTACCCGCTGCCGCGGTAGCCGGGGACGGCGCGGGAGACGCCGTCGTCGCCGAAGTACGGCCCGGCGGGGACGCCGGCGGGAAGGGTCTCAGGGCGGCCGGGCAGGCGGACCAGGAGCGCGCCGGCGAGGGCGACCAGGACAAGGACGAAGGCCGCGCCGGCAGTCCGGCGGCGGCGGATCCGGCCCACCCGGGCATGCACCTCGCGGGTCCGGGCCGGGTTGTCGGGGACGCTCCCGGCACGGTCGGCGAGCAGGTCGCGCAGCTCGTTCTCGATCACTGTCCACCTCCCATCGTGCCGGCGAGGTCGGCGTCCCGGCGCAGCGTCGCCAGCGCCTTGGCCGCCTGGCTCTTCACCGTGCCGGTGCTGATCCCGAGCGCGGACGCGGTCTCGGCCTCGGAGAGGTCCTCGTAGTAGCGCAACACCACGACCGCCCGCTGGCGTCGCGGCAGCGCACCGAGCGCCCGCCACAGCGCGTCCCGGTCGTCGACGTGGCTCGTCGCGGCCGGGTCGCCGCGGTCGGGCACCTCGCCGGTGGGCCGCTCACCCCGCCACCGCCGCCGCCACCAGGTCGCGTACGTCGTCGCCAGCGCGCGCCGCACGTACGGCTCCGGCGGCCCGTCGATCCGCCCCCAGGCGAACCAGCACTTGGCCAGCGCGGTCTGCAGCAGGTCCTCGGCCAGCCCGTGGTCGCCGGTCAGCAGGTACGCCGTGCGCAGCAACGCCGGCGACCGGGTGGCGACGAACTCGTCGAACCCGCTGCGGTCGGCCATCGGTGTCCTCCTCGGTCACCATCGAGGACCAATCGGGACGTCGATCAGGTTGCCCGGCCTTCGCGGGACATGACCAGCGCGTCGGTGCCGCTGGGCTGGTAGTAGCGGCGGCGCCGGCCGATCGGGACGAAACCGTGCCGCTCGTACAGCCGCTGCGCCACGGCGTTGTCCACCCGGACGTCGAGCAGCACCCGGCGCGGGCCGGCCGCGGCCAGCAGGTCCTGCAGCAGCGCGGTGCCGACCCCGCCGCGCTGGACCGTCCGCGTGACGCCGATCGTGAGCACGTGCGCCTCGTCGCCGAAGGTCGCCAGCCCTGCGTACCCGACCACCGCGCCGTCGAGCAGCGCGACCACGTAGTGCCGGGTGTCGGCCTCGGCCAGCTCGTTCCAGAACGCGGCCGCCGACCAGGCCTCCTCGGGGAACAGCTCGTGCTCCAGCCGGAGCACCGGGTCGACGTGCCACCACCGCATCCGGGTCAGCTCGACCCCGCCCTCGGGCACGTACCGAGCGTAGCCGCTCACCCAGCGCCCCCACTGATGTGCGCTCCGCTGGCCGAACCGGCGGAATGCGCGGTTCGCCCCACGCCCCGGATACGGTGGGCGCCATGCGCAGACGCTTCGCGGTTGCTCTGCTCGGCCTCTGCGGCCTGATCGCGGGCTGCGCCAGCACTGTCGCCGGCACCGGCCAACCAGCCGCGAACGCCACCAAACTGGGCGCCGGGCCGAGCGCCTCGGCCAGTCCGAAGGGCTCCGCCGCACCGGGCGCCTCCGGCCGCCAGACGCTGAGCTGCGGCGGGTCGAAGATCTCGCCGGCCGGCTCGCCGTACTGCTTCACGATGCCGGCCGGCTTCCAGGACGTCTCCTCCTCGGTGACCGTGGACGCGAGCATCGGGAAGGAGAAATACCGCTCGGCGGTCGCGGTGAGTAGCCGTGACCTGATCATCATCAGCGTGTACGAGCTGCGCTCGGACACCGACGCGATCTCCGACGACACGCTCGACGGCGAGCTGACGCAGGTGCTGCGGGAGCTGTCCCAGCAGGGCTTCACGTTCGACTCGACCACGGCCGACAAGACCCGCGTCGACGGCGCCCGCAGCTTCGGCTACCACGCCAGCCAGCGGTCCACCGGGCTGGAGTCCGACGTCTACTTCCTCTTCCGCGGCCGCAACGAACTGCAGGTCAACTGCCAGTGGAAGGACAAGGAGTCCGACGTCAACCGCGGCTGCAAGGCGGTGCTGGACACGCTGCAGTTCAAGAGCGTGAAGTGAGCAGGCCGGCCGCGGTGCGCAGGTCGGCGCGCAGCGCGGCCAGCGGGGCGCCGTTCGGACCGAACCGGATCGCCGCCGACGGGTGGTAGGTCGGCAGGATCCGCCGCCCGTCCACCTCGTGTACCTCGCCGCGCACCGACGCCAGCCGGACGCCGCGGCCGAGGAACGCCACCGCCGCGGACAGGCCGAGCGTGACGACCAGCTCCGGCGCGATCAGGTGCAGCTTGCGTTCCAGCCAGCCACGGCAGCGGGTCGCCTCGGTCGCCGTCGGGGTGCGGTTGCCCGGCGGCCGGCACTGCAGCACGTTGACCACCGCGACCCCAGGCCGGTCCAGCCCGGCCTCGGCCAGCAGCCGGTCCAGCAGCGCCCCGGCCTTACCGACGAACGGCCGGCCGGTGCGGTCCTCCTCGGCCCCGGGCGCCTCGCCCACCACCGCGAGCCGGGCGCCCGCCGGCGCGTCGCCGACCACGACCGTGGTCCGGCTCGCCGCCAGCTGCGGGCAGGCCGTACAGGTGTGCGCCGCGGCGGTCAGCTCGGCCCAGCTCGCGCACTCGGCGGCGCGGGTGAACACCTCAAGCGAGACCGGGTCGATCCGGGTCGCCCTCACCGCACGCCCCGGTGCGGGCCGGTGGCCGCGGCCCGGTACGCCCGGTGCAGGAACGCCCGCAGCCGCAGGTTCACCAGCGCCGGCCGCTCCATCATCGCCAGGTGCCCGGCATCGTCGAGCACGAGCAGCTCGGCGTGCGGCAGCAGCTGCGCCATCCGGCGAGAGTGCTCCACCGGCGTGATCAGGTCCTTGTCGCCGACGATGATGAGCACCTCGAGGCCGGCCAGCCGGGACAGCGAGCCCGGCTTGTCGTGCGCGGTCAGCGCCGGGAAGAAGTCGGCCACGACGTCGACCGGGGTGTCGGCGATCATGGTCTCCACGTAGTCGACCAGCGCCGGCGACACGTCGGGCGAGCCGAACGAGTAGCGCCGGGTCAGCAGCCAGGCGAGGTCGGATCCGACCCGGCGGCCGCGCTCGATCAGCCCGGCCCGGGACCGCATCGTCCGCAGCACCAGCGGCATCACCGGGGCACGCAGTCGGGCGGTCACCGCCGGCAGGCCGAAGCTGACCTCGGACAGCCGGCCGGTGGAGGTGGAGATCAGCGCCACCCCGATCACCCGCGGACCGAACAACTCCGGGTGCCGGTCGACCAGCGACATCACGGCCATCCCGCCCATCGAGTGGCCGACCAGCACCACCGGGCCGGTGGGCGCCGCCTCCGCGAGCACTCGGTAGAGGTCGTCGCCGAGCTGGTCGATCGTCACGGTGTCGGCCGGCGCCCGGCCGGATCGCCCGTGCGAGCGCTGGTCGTAGAAGACCATCCGCAGCCGCGGGCGGGTCATGTCGGCCAGGCCGAGCCACTGGTAGTGCCAGGAGCCGAGCGCGAGCGCCAGCCCGTGCGCGAACACGACGGTCAGCGGAGCGTCGGGCGGGCCGACCTCCTCGACCTCGAGCGGGATGCCGTCGTCGGTGCGCACCACGCTGGTCCGGTCCGGGTGCAACTGCCCGTACGGCTCGTCGGCCTCCGGGTCGGGCCGGGACCGGACCCGGCCGATCGCGTACTTCTCGGTCGCCACGCCGACGGCGGCGCCGGCGGCGACCAGGCCGGCCACTCCGGCGGCGATGCCGATGACACCGCGTCGCCTCACGGCACCCTGCCCCGGTATGCCCGCGGCACCCGGGCGCCGACCCTGGTGACGATCTCGTACGAGATCGTGCCGGTCGCGTCCGCCCAGTCCTGCGCGGTCGGCTCGCCGTCCCGACCGGGACCGAACAGCACCACCTCGTCGCCCGCCGCGACCGTGTCGTCGCCGACGTCCACCACGAATTGGTCCATGCACACCCGGCCGGAGATCGTCCGGCGCCGGCCGGCGAGCAACAGCGGGCCGACCGAGGTCGCGTTGCGCGGCACCCCGTCGGCGTACCCGAGCGGGACCAGAGCAAGCCCCGTCTCCTGCCCGGTCGTGTAGACGTGCCCGTACGAGACGCCGCTGCCGGCCGGCACCCGCTTTGCCAGCACGACCGACGAGCGCAAGGTCATCGCCGGGGTGAGCCCGTGCCACTCCGGCGGCACCGGGGTCAGCCCGTAGACCGCGATGCCCGGCCGGACCAGGTCGAAGTGCGCCGCCGGCAGGGTCAACGTCGCCGCCGAGTTGGCCAGGTGCCGCAGCGGCGGGTCGACGCCGAGCCGCCGGGCCACCTCGAGCGCCTCGGTGAACTCGGCGACCTGCCGGGCGACGGTCGGGTGCCCGGGTGCGTCCGCGTACGCGAAGTGGCTCCAGATGCCGATCACCTGCACGTCGCCGGCGGCCGCGGCCTTGGCCGCCGCGGTCACCAGGTCGGGCCAGTCGGCGGCCGGCGCGCCGCCGCGGGACAGCCCGGTGTCGATCTTCAGGTGCACCCGGGCCGGCTGGCCGGCGTCCCGGGCGGCGGCGGCCAGCTCGGTGAGCGTCCACGGCGCGCTGACGGACAGGTCGACGTCGGCGGCCACCCCGGCGGCGAGGTCCTCGCCGGGCGCGGCCAGCCAGGACAGCACCGGCGCGGTGATCCCGGCCCGGCGCAGCGCCAGCGCCTCCTCGAGGAACGCGACCCCGAGCCAGCTCGCGCCGCCGGCCAGCGCGGCCCGTGCCGACGGCACCAGGCCGTGCCCGTACCCGTCCGCCTTGACCACCGCCATCACGTCGGCGGGTGTCCGGGACCGCAGCAACGCCACGTTGTCCCGGATCGCCTCCAGGTCGACGACCGCCTCCGACCGGACCATGGCGCCCATCCTCGCAGAGGCCCGCATCGCACCGGCGGCACCGTCGCCGCCGCCGGATCGTCGGTGCCGCCGACTAGGTTCGGTGCCCGTGAGCGACTTCACCGACAACGGGATCGAGCGGCTCCGCCGGGTGCTGGCCCGGCACGTCGACGGCGGCGCCGTGCCAGGGCTGGTCGCGCTGGTCGACCGCGGCGGCCGGACCGAGGTGGTCTGCCTGGGTGAGCGGTCGACCGGCGGCCCGCCGGTCACCCGGGACACGATCTTCCGGATCTCGTCGATGTCGAAGCCGATCACCGCGGTCGCCGCGCTGATGCTGGTGGAGGAGTGCGTCCTGCGGCTGGACGACCCGGTCGACGACCTGTTGCCCGAGCTCGCCGACCGGCGGGTGCTCACCCGGCTCGACGCGCCGCTCTACGACACCGTGCCGGCCGAGCGCTCGATCACCGTGCGGGACCTGCTCACGTTCACGATGGGGTTCGGCCAGGTGATGGCCGACCCGGCGGACGTGCCGGTGGTGGCCGCGGCGAACGATCGGGCGATCGGCATGGGGGCGCCCGACCCGGCGGGCACGCCGGCCCCGGACGAGTGGCTACGACGGCTCGGCGAGCTGCCGCTGATGTTCCAGCCGGGCCGGCGCTGGGCCTACCACGTGCCGATGGAAGTGCTCGGCGTGCTGATCGCGCGGGCGGCCGGGATGTCGCTGTCGCGGTTTCTGGCTGAGCGGGTGTTCGGGCCGCTCGGGATGGCCGACACGGCGTTCAGCGTCCCGGCCGGCTCGCTGGACCGGTTCGTCACCTCGTACACGACCGATCCGGAGACCGGCGCCCTGTCCGTGTACGACCCGGTCGACGGGGCCTGGAGCCGGCCGCCGGCGTTCGAGTCGGGCGGCGGCGGGCTGGTCTCGACCGCCGACGACCTGCTGGCGTTCGGCCGGATGCTGCGCGCCGGCGGCGACCCGCTGCTGTCCCGGGCGACGGTCGCGGCGATGACCACCGACCAGCTCACCCCGGCCCAGAAAGAGGTCGTGGCCTGGGTGCCGTGGAACGGCGCCGGCTGGGGCTTCGGCGTCGGCGTCGCGGTCGACCGGGTCGGCATCGACGCCAACCCCGGCCGGTTCGGCTGGGACGGCGGCATGGGCACGTCGTTCTCCTGCGACCCGCGCGAGGACCTGGTCGGCACGCTGCTGACCCAGGCGATGTGGACCTCGCCGTCCGGGCACAACGTGGTGTCCGACTTCTGGACGGCGACGTACGCGGCGCTGACCTGACGGTTCAGCCGGCCGCGGCCCGGACCGTGCGCAGCGCGTCCGGCAGCGCGTCCAGCACGCCGGTCGCGCTGGTGGTGGCCCCGCCGGCGGCGATCGACCCGGCCAACCCGTGCAGGTACGCGGCGAGCGCGGCGGCCAGCGCCGGCTCGACCCCGCCGGCCAGCAGCGCCCCGCCTAGGCCGGACAGCACGTCGCCGCTGCCCGCGGTGGCCAGCCACGGCGTGCCGGTCGGGTTGACGTAGGCGACGCCGTCCGGGTCGGCGACCACGGTCGCGTTGCCCTTGAGCAGCATCGTCACGCCCAGCTCCACGGCGGCCCGGCGGGCGGCGCCGACGCGGTCGTCGCCGACCGGCCCGGCGACCCGCTCGAACTCCCGGTCGTGCGGGGTGAGCACGGTCGGCGCGGTCCGGGACCGGACCAGCTCAGGCTCCCGGGCCAGCAGGGTCAGCCCGTCGGCGTCGACGAGCACCGGCACGTCCTGGCCGAGCACGTCGCGCAGCAGCCCGGCCGCGGCGTCGTCGGTGCCGATACCCGGGCCGACCACCCAGGCCTGCACCCGGCCGGCGTCGCTCGGCTTGCCCTCGGTGACGATCGCCTCCGGCCAGCGGGACCGGACGTGCTCGGCCGCGCCGCCGGCGTACCGGACCATGCCGGCGCCGCCGTGGACGGCCGCGCCGGTGCTGAGCACGCCGGCCCCGGGGTACGTCGACGAGCCGGCGGCGATGCCCACGACGCCGCGGGTGTACTTGTCGTCGCGCGGACCGGGGCGGGGCACCAGCCGGGCCACGTCAGGCAGGTCGAGCATCTGCAGCCGCGGCTCCGGCAGGTCGAGGCCGATCTCGACCAGGCGGACGTCGCCAGCGTGCTCGGCGCCGGCCCCGACCAGCAGGCCCGGCTTCAGCGTGCCGAACGTGACCGTCACGTCGGCCCGGACCGCCTCGCCCTCGACCGCGCCCGTGTCCGCGTCGACGCCGCTGGGCAGGTCGACCGCGACCACGACGCCGGTGATCGCGGCGACCAGCTCGGCCGCAGCGGGCCGCAGCCCGCCGGAGCCGCCGATCCCGACGATGCCGTCCAGCACCAGCCGGGCCGCGGCCACCATCTCGGCCGCGTCCGCCGAGCCGGCCGGCAGCGCGCGCCCGCCGGCAGTGCGCAGGGCGGACAGGCCACCGGCGTGGGCGCGGTCCGGGGACAGCAGAACCGCGGTGACCGCGGCACCCCGGCCGGCCAGCCGCGCGCCGGCGTAGAGGGCGTCGCCGCCGTTGTCGCCGGCGCCGGCGAGGACCGCGACCATCGTTCCGTACACGCCGTCGCGCAGGATCCGCGTGCACTCCGCCGCAAGTCCCGCGGCGGCCCGTTGCATCAGCGCTCCTTCGGGCACCGCCTTCATCGCTGCGCGCTCGGCGGCACGGACGACCTCGACCGGGAAGGCAGCTCGCACGTGCCCATCCTGCCCGCTCGGCCGGCTACCCGCGTCGGGTCGCGGCCGCCTCCTGCCGGGACGCCACCCCGAGCTTGGCCAGGATCGACGCGACGTGGTGCTCGACCGTGCGCCGGGACAGCACCAGCCGGGCCGCGATGGCCGCGTCGGTCAACCCCTCGGAGACCAGCGCCAGCACCTCGGCCTCCCGTACGGTCAGCCCGCTCGGGTGGCTGACCGTGCTCGACCGCGGGCCGCGCGGGGCCGACCAGCCCCGGGCGCGCAACAGGCCCCGCACCCGGGCCGCCGCCGCGGTCGCGCCGATGCCGTCCAGGATCGACACCGCCTCGGTCAGCCGGTCCCGCTCGCCGCCGCGCACCAGCGCCAGCGCCCGCTCATACGGGCTGCCGAGCCGCTCCCACCCCTCGGCCGCGTCCTGCCACCGCCCGGCCGTCTCCGTCCCGTACGGCCCCACCAACCCGGCCGGCACGAGCCCTGCCGACCCCGACCGGCCCGAGCCGTCCGGGCCCGAGCCCGAGCCAGGCCGCCGCGAGGCCGAGCCCGAGCCGCCCGAGCCCGAGCCGCCCGAGCCCGAGCCGCCCGAGTCCGAGCCGCCCGAGTCCGGGGCGGCCGGCGCCAGCCAGACGGCGACGAGACCGAGGCGCCACGGGTCGCCGACCGGGCCGACCGCCCGCAGCACCTCCGCCGCCGTGGCCCGGGCACCGTCGTCGTCGCCGGCCAGCCAGAGCACCTCGCTGCGGGTCGCGGCCACCGGCCCGAGCCGCTGCAGCTCGCCGGTCCCGGCGGCCAGTGCGGCGGCCCGGTCGAGCGGCTCGCGCCAGTCACCGACGCCGGTCCGGGCCCGCGCCCGGGCGACGACGGTCAGCGGGACGATCATGCTGATCGGCGCGATGTCGCCGTGCCGGAGCACCTCGGCTCCGCAGGACTCGGCCTGCCGCAGCTCGCCCCGGTTCAGCAGCAGCTCGGACTGCCAGCCGCGCAGGTAGAGCCCCCACGAGTCGAGGTCGCGCTCGTCGCAGTAGGCGAGCCCGTCGGCGATCACCGCCGCCGCCTCCGCGTGCCGGTGCCGGCTCACCGCGATCGAGGCGAGGTTGCAGTACGCCCGGGCGGCGTGCTCGTGCAGGTCGCCGGCGCGGGCCCGGTCGAGGCTCTCGACCAGCATCCGGTGGCCGAGCTCGGCGTCGCCGGCCTGCAGCTCGGCGGTGCCCAGGTTGTTGAGCACGTGCACCCGGACCTCGTCCTCCCGCGGCCCGGCCGGCAGCCGGTCGAGCAGCGCGAGCGCCTGGTCGGCCCACTCCCGGGTGCCGGCGAGGTCCGAGGCGAGCATCCGCAGCTGCGCCGCGTTGCTCTGCGCCATCGCGAGCTCGACCGAGTCGGTTCCCGCCAGTGCCGCGGTCGCCTGCTCGGCGTGCCACTCGGCGTGCTCGTTGCGGCCGACGAACCAGTTCAGCCGGGACAGGAACCGGTGCGTGTCGCCGACCCGCACGGTGTCGCCGAGCGCGGCCCAGATCCGCAGCGCCTCGGTCTCGGCGAGCAGCGCGTCCTCGATGAGGTCGGTGAGGTAGCACTCGTACCCGAGCAGCCGCAGCAGCTCGGCCCGCTGCGCGTCCGGCAGCGGGTCCGCGTGCCGCAGCGCCCGCCGGTACTGCTGCACCGCCTCCCGGTGCGCACCGAGCGCCGCCGCCCTCGCCGCCGCCTCCGGCGCGTACGCCCGCACGCCGTCGGAGTCCCCGGCCGCCTCGGCGTGGTGGGCCAGCCGGGCCGGGTCCACCTCGACGCCGGCCGCCGCCCACGAGCGCAGCACCGCGAGCAGCCGCCGGTGCAGCGACAGCCGGCGGGCCGGCGGCACCTGGTCGGCCACCGCCAGCCGGGCCAGCTCGTGCCGGAACGTCACGTCGCCGTCGTCGGCGACCCGCAGCACGCCGTGCTCCAGCGACTCGTCCAGCGCGCCGAAGCCGTCCCCGAGCACGTCCTCGAGCAGGCTCAGCTCGGCCCACGCCCCGGCCAGCGCGACCGCGTCGAGCGCGTGCCTGGCCGGCGGGGACAGCCGCGCGACCCGGGCCACCACCGCGTCCCGGACGGTCGCCGGCACGTCGCTGCCGCCGGCCGCGAGCACCTCGGTGACGAAGAACGGGTTCCCGCCGGTGACCTCGTACAGCCGGGCCGCGTCCGGGCCGGCCGCGCCGGCCAGCATCCGTACGGCGGCCAGCGACAGCGGGGCCAGCACCATCCGCCGGGTGCCCGCCGCGGTCGCCGCGTCACCGAGCAGCAGTCGTAGCGGGTGCCCGGCCGGCGTGTCCTCCGGCCGGTAGGTGACGAGCACCAGCGCCCGCCGGTCGTGCACCCGCCGGGCCAGGTGCCGGATCAGGTCGAGGGTGGCCTCGTCGGCCCAGTGCGCGTCCTCGATCACCAGCAGGTACGGCGGCGGCTCGGCCAGCGCGGCGGTGACCGCCGTGAACACCTCGTACCGGGAGGCTCCCGGCGGCCACACCCCGTCCGGCAGCGCCGGCAGCATCTCGGCCAGCGGTCCCAGCGGGGCCGGCGTGGCCGACCCGTCGCACCGCCCGACCGCGACCCTGGCCGCTCCCCCGGTCGCCGCGACGACCTCGGCGACGAACGTGGTCTTGCCGACCCCTGCCTCCCCCGCGACGAACAGCACCCGGCCGTGCCCCTCCGCCGCGTCGGCGAGGTAAGCGGTCGCCGCGCGCAGCTGGTCGTCGCGCTCCAGGAGCGGCACGGGCCCGATCGTACGAGCGGGCCGGCGTGCCAGACTGGCGAACGGCCAGGGCCACCCGGCCCGGTTCGAGGAGGTCGCAGTGGCCGCGCCGGCACTCGGAGCAGGACAGCAGCCAGCAGACAGGCCCCGCCGGGCGCGCCGCCTGACCGGCCGCCGGGCCGAGCCGGAGGCGCCGCGAGGGCTGGACGAGGGCGAGGTCGAGCGGCTGCTGGCCGCTCTGACGGCGGTCCGGGACGGCGACTTCCGGGTCCGGCTCCGGGTGCCGGGCGACGCCGACTCGCCGATGGCCCGGCTGGCCACGGTGGTCAACGAGGTGGTCGACCGCAACCGGCACCTGACCGGCGAGCTCGACCGGGTCCGCCGGGTGGTCGGCCGGGACGGCCGGCTGGACGAGCGGCTGCGCCCTGGCAACGCCGAAGGCGCCTGGGCTGCGGCCGTCACCGCGGCCAACGACCTGCTCGACGAGCTGGTCCGGCCGACGGTCGAGGTCGGCCGGGTGCTCGACTCGGTGGCCGCCGGCGACCTGACCCAGATGATCGACCTGCGTTCGGGCGACCAGCGGCTGCGTGGCGAGTTCCTCCGGATGGCCCGGACCGTCAACGGCATGGTCGCCCAGTTGCGCGACTTCGCCGACGAGGTGACCAGGGTCGCCCGCGAGGTCGGCACCGACGGCAAGCTGGGTGGCCAGGCCAGGGTCCGCGGCGTCTCCGGCACCTGGCGGGACCTCACCGACTCGGTGAACACGATGGCCAGCCGGCTGACCAACCAGGTCCGCGACATCGCGCTGGTGACCACCGCGGTGGCCAACGGCGACCTGTCCCGCACGGTCACCGTCGACGTGGCCGGCGAGATGCTCGAGCTGAAGACGACCGTGAACACGATGGTCGACCAGCTGCGCGCGTTCGCCGACGAGGTCACCAGGGTCGCCCGGGAGGTCGGCACCGACGGCGTGCTGGGCGGCAAGGCGACGGTCCCGGGCGTGGCCGGCACCTGGAAGGACCTCACCGACAACGTCAACTCGATGGCCGGCAACCTGACCGCCCAGCTGCGTGACATCGCCCAGGTCACCACGGCCGTCGCCCGCGGCGACCTGTCCCGCAAGATCACCGTCGACGTGTCCGGCGAGCTGCTCGGGCTCAAGACGACCGTCAACACGATGGTCGACCAGCTGTCCGGGTTCGCCGACGAGGTGACCCGGGTGGCGCGCGAGGTCGGCTCGGAGGGCCGGCTCGGCGGCCAGGCCGAGGTCCGCGGCGCGTCGGGCACCTGGCGCGACCTCACCGACTCGGTGAACTTCATGGCCTCGAACCTGACGGCGCAGGTCCGCAATATCGCCGAGGTCGCGACCGCGATCGCCGGCGGCGACCTCTCCAAGAAGATCACGGTGGACGTCCGCGGCGAGATCCTGCTGCTGAAGGACACCCTCAATACGATGGTCGAGCAGCTTCGCTCGTTCGCCGCCGAAGTGACGCGCGTGGCGCGCGAGGTCGGCACCGAGGGCCGGCTCGGCGGCCAGGCCGTGGTGCCCGGCGTCGGCGGTACCTGGAAGGACCTCACCGACAACGTCAACCTGCTGGCTGCGAACCTCACCACGCAGGTCCGCAACATCGCCGAGGTGACGACGGCCGTGGCGCGCGGCGACCTGTCGCGCAAAATTACCGTCGACGTGAAGGGTGAAATTCTCGAGCTCAAGAACACCATCAACACGATGGTGGACCAGCTCAACGCCTTTGCCGGCGAAGTGACGCGCGTCGCGCGCGA
>DATBFW010000117.1:0-12522 GCA_036558285.1 Mycobacteriales bacterium
ACCTGCACGACCCGGTGCTGGAGAACTCGCTGGTCCTGCTGCTGCCGTTCGTCACGTTCGCGGCCGCCGAGCAGCTCGGCCAGGGCGGCTACCACGGTTCCGGCGTGCTGGCCGTGGTCACCGCCGGCCTCTACCTCGGGCACCGCTCGCCGCGCCGGCAGACCGCGGCCACCCGGCTGCAGGGCACCGAGGTCTGGCGGGTGATCGAGTTCCTGCTCGAGTCGGTCGTGTTCGCGCTGATCGGGCTGCAGCTGCCGACCGTGCTGGAACGGCTGCCGGCCGGCTCCACCGGCACCGTGGCCGTGGCCGCCGTGGTCGCGCTGGTGGTGACGATCGGCAGCCGGTTCGTCTGGATGTACCCGGCGACCTACCTGCCGCGGCTCATCCCGAAGGTGGCCGCGCACGACCCACCGCCGCCGTGGACCTACCCGACCGTGCTGGCCTGGGCGGGCATGCGCGGGGTGGTCTCGCTGGCGGCGGCGTTCGGCCTCCCGGCCGGCTTCCCGCAGAAGAACCTCATCCTGTTCCTCACCTTCGTGGTCGTGCTCGGCACGCTGCTGATCCAGGGGCTGACCTTGCCTGCGTTGATCCGCGCGCTCGGGGTGACCGGCTCGGAGCAGCAGCAGGACCTCATCCGGGAGGCCGGTGCCCAGCACGCCGCCGCCAACGCGGCGCTGGCCCGGCTGGAGCAGGACCTGGAGCATGACGGCTTCGTGCCCGAGGACGTGGTGTCCCGGCTGCGGGAGAAGGCCGAGATCCGGCAGCTCGGCGCCTGGGAGCGGCTCGGCGGCCGCGGCTCGGCCGACGGCACGGCCATCGAGCCGCCGACGGTCTCGTTCCGCCGGCTGCGCCGATCCATGATCGACGCCGAGCGGGAGGTGTTCATCGACCTGCGCGACCGCGGCCAGATCGACGACGAGGTGCTGATGCGGGTGCAACGCGAACTGGACCTCGAAGAGTCCATCCTGATGCGGGAATGACCTCACCGTTCGCCCAGGGTGAAAGACAACGGGGAAGACGCGGGGGCCCGGCGCTGATTGACTAGGTCACCATGACCGCTCCCGAGACCGGCCGCGTCGCTCGTCCGGCGATCCTGACCGTCGACGACGACCCGAGCGTGTCCCGGGCCGTCGCCCGCGACCTGCGCCGGCAGTACGGCGAGGGCTACCGCATCGTCCGCGCCGAGTCCGGACCGCAGGCGCTGGACGCGCTGCGCGAGATCAAGTTGCGCGGCGAACAGGTCGCCGTCCTGCTGGCCGACTACCGGATGCCGGGGATGAGCGGCATCGAGTTCCTCGAGCAGGCGATGGACCTGTTCCCGCTGGCCCGCCGGGTGCTGCTGACCGCGTACGCGGACACCGACGCGGCGATCCAGGCCATCAACGTGGTCGACCTCGACCACTACCTGCTCAAGCCCTGGGACCCGCCGGAGGAGAAGCTCTACCCGGTGGTCGACGAGTTGCTGGCGGCGTGGACCGCGACCGACCGGCAGCCGCCGCGGGAGATCCGGGTGATCGGCCACCGCTGGTCCGCCCGGTCGTACGAGGTGCGCGACTTCCTGGCCCGCAACCTCGTCCCGTTCCGGTGGTACCTGGCCGACGACCCGGAGGCGCAGCGACTCCTGTCGGCCGCCGGCGTCGACGACGACCGGCTGCCGGTGGTCGTCACCGCCGACGGCACCGCGATGATCGAGCCGTCCGACGCCGAGCTGGCGCAGCACGTGGGCCTGGCCACCACCCCGTCCACCGACTTCTACGACCTCATCGTCATCGGCGGCGGCCCGGCCGGCCTCGGCGCCGCCGTGTACGGCGGGTCCGAGGGCCTGCGCACGGTGCTCGTCGAGCGGCGCGCCACCGGCGGGCAGGCCGGCACCAGCAGCCGGATCGAGAACTACCTGGGCTTCCCGGACGGCGTGTCCGGTGAGCAGCTCACCGAGCGGGCCCGCCGGCAGGCGCTGAAGTTCGAGGTCGAGCTGCTCACCGCCCGCGACGTGGTCCGCCTGGAGCAGCGTGGCAACGCCAAGGTCGCCCGGTTCGACGACGGCACCGAGATCGCCGGGCACACGGTGATCCTCGCCACCGGCGTGTCGTACCGGATGCTCGACGCGCCGGGGCTCTCCGAGCTGTCCGGCCGCGGCGTTTTCTACGGCGCCGCTACGACCGAAGGCCCGGCCTGCCGCAGCCAGGACGTGTACATCGTCGGCGGGGCCAACTCGGCCGGCCAGGCCGCCATGTACTTCGCCCGGTACGCCGACCGGGTCGCGCTGCTGGTCCGCGGCAAGTCGCTGGACTCGTCCATGTCCCGCTACCTCATCGACCAGATCGAGCGGGTGCCCAACATCGAGGTGCGCACCTGCACCGAGGTCGTCGACGGCGCCGGCGGCGAGCACCTGGAGACGCTGACCCTGCGCAACAATCTGACCGGCGAGTCGGAAACAGTGCCGGCCTCCTGGTTGTTCGTCTTCATCGGGGCGGCACCGCGCACCGACTGGTTGGACGGCTGCCTCGACCGGGACCCCCGCGGCTTCGTGCTCACCGGGCCCGACCTGGTCGTCGACGGCCACCGGCCGGCCGGCTGGACGCTGGACCGCGACCCGTACCACCTGGAGGCCAGCGTGCCCGGCGTGTTCGTGGCCGGCGACGTGCGGGCCGACTCGGTGAAGCGGGTCGCGTCCGCGGTCGGCGAGGGCGCGATGGCGGTCACGCTGGTGCACCGGTACCTGGAGAAGCTATGAGAGAGACGTTGGACCGCGACGAGCTGCGGAAGCTGTTCCTGTTCGAGTCGCTCAGCGACGAGCAGCTCGACTGGCTGACCGAGCACGGCGAGGTGAAGACGATCCCCGCCGGCGAGACGGTGGTCGCCGAGGGCGACCCGCCCACCTGCTTCTTCGTGCTGCTGTCCGGCACGCTGCTGCTGTCCCGGCTGGCCGGCGGCGAGCGGGTGCAGATCAACCGGACCGACCACGTCGGGGCCTACTTCGGTGCCACCCAGTCCTACCTGAGCACCGACCGGGCCCAGCCGACGTACGGGGCGACCGTCGAGGCCGTCACCGACATGCGGATCTTCCAGCTGCCCGCGGACGAGTGGGGCCAGGCGGTCCGCGGCTGGTTCCCGATGGCGATCCACCTGCTCGACGGCATCTTCCTCGGCATGCAGAACAGCCAGCGGCTGGTCAACGAGCGGGAGCGGCTGCTCGCGCTCGGCTCGCTGTCCGCCGGGCTCACCCACGAGCTCAACAACCCCGCCGCCGCCGCCGTCCGGGCCACCGCCGCGCTGCGCGAGCGGGTCGCCGGCATGCGGCACAAGCTGGCCATGCTGGCCGGCGGCACCATCGACCCGAAGTCGCTGCCCGGGCTGGTGCGGCTGCAGGAGGAGGCGGTCGAGCGGGTCGCCAAGGCGCCCAAGCTCGGCCCGATCGAGGCCAGCGACGCCGAGGACGAGCTCGGCGACTGGCTGGAGGACCGGGGTGTCGCCAACGGCTGGGACCTGGCCCCGACGCTCGTCGCCGGCGGGTTGGACGCCGACTGGCTGGCCAGGGCGATGGAGAAGTGCCCGGGCACGGCGACCGACAGCGCGGTGCGCTGGCTGTCGTACACGGTCGAGACCGAGATGCTGATGAACGAGATCGAGGACGCGACCACCAGGGTGTCCACCCTCGTCGGCGCCGCCAAGCAGTACTCGCAGATGGACCGGGCCCCGTTCCAGGTCATCGACGTGCACGAGCTGCTCGACTCGACGCTGGTCATGCTCGCCCGCAAGATCGGCGACAGGATCAAGGTCGTCAAGCAGTACGACCGGTCGCTGCCGCCGCTGCCGGCGTACGCGGCCGAGCTCAACCAGGTCTGGACCAACCTCATCGACAACGCCGTGCAGGCGATGGGCGGTGAGGGGACGCTGACGATCCGGACCTACCGCCAGGACGACGGCGCGGTGATCGGGATCGGCGACACCGGTCCCGGCGTGCCGGACGAGATCGTCGGGCGGATCTTCGAGCCGTTCTTCACCACCAAGCCCGTCGGTGAAGGGACCGGGCTCGGGCTGGACATCTCCTGGCGGATCGTGGTGAAGAAGCACCACGGGGACATCAGGGTCGAGTCCCGCCCCGGCGACACGTGGTTCCTGGTCCACCTCCCGCTCACCCCGCCCGACGACGCACCCGCCCTCGGCCGCTCCGAAGGGATCGACGACTAGCTGTCGGGGAGCGGCCCCCGTAACCCCCGGGCGGTAGCTCGTCTGCTCTGGCGGCAGTCGACCGACCTCTTCCAACGAGCTGGGTCAAGCCGGGGGCGGCCCCCGTAACCCCCGGGCGGTAGCTCGTCTGCTCTGGCGGCAGTCGACCGACCTCTTCCAACGAGCCCCGCCGATGGCGGAGGGCCCCATCCAGTCCACTACGGACGGGGCCCCGGCGGCGGCGGGCCGACGGCGGAGGTCCCATCCCGTCCGCGACGGATTGGCGCGCGGTGTGCCTTCACCCGGCGCGCAGCAGGCCCGCCGGGGGCGGAGGTCCCCATCCCGTCCGCGACGGATTGGCGCGCCGTGTGCCTTCAGCCGGCGCGCAGCAGGCCCGCCGGGGCGGTTGGCATGGGGTGTCTCGTCCAATCCGTACCGATCCTCTGTGTCAGGGGCGGGTGGGTGGGTAGGGCGTGGGCATGGGTGCTGACGACAAGGTGGAGAACGCTGCGGAGCGGGTTGCCGGGCGCGGCAAGGAGGCGGTCGGCGCGGCGACCGACAACGAGGAGTTGCGCGAGGAGGGCCGCGGGCAGCAGACCGAGGCCGACGTCAAGGACGCCGGCGAGAAGGTCAAGGACGCGGCGGACAAGGTCGGCGACGCGTTCAAACGCTGAGCGCGCCGCCTCAGGGCCGAGGGCACCGGTCGGCGACCGGTGCCCTCGGCCCGTTTGCGGGTACACCACCGATCTGGAGGTGACGACGCATGCCTGCCAAGGAGGAACTGCCGTCCACCCTGCGCCGCTCGCCGGAGAAGGCGCAGGAGACCTGGGCGAAGACGCACGACTCGGCGGTGGAGACGTACGGGGAGGGCGAGCGGGCACACCGCACCGCGTTCTCCGCCCTGAAGCACTCGTATGAGAAGGTCGGCGACCACTGGGAGCCCAAAGAGCAGAAGGGACCCTCCGATGCCCAGGCGGCCCGCTCGGGTCCGTCCTCGCGGCGGTCCCGGCCGACTGCCGGCGGAGTGGACGCGAACGCGTCCAAGGCGCACCTGATGGACCTCGCCCGGCGGCTGGACGTGCGCGGACGGTCCCGGATGAGCAAGGACGAGCTGGTGACGGCGATCGCCAAGGCCAACGACCGGGAGAGCGCGCGGTCGCGTCGCCGGTAGTCAACGCTCCGTAGTCGAACTTCTCCCGGTGTCCTGTTTGGACAGTCGGCAGCGAGGGGACATCGGGGGCATGGCATTCATCCTCTGGCTCATCGCCGTGATCCTGGTCATTGCCGGGATCGTCCAGATCGTCCGTGGTGCGCTGCTGTTCGGCATCGTGCTCATCGTGGTCGGCCTGCTCGTCGGCCCCGGTGGCGTCAGCATCTTCACCTAACCGTCAGGAGTCGGGGATGACGCGGCCGGACCGCCTGCGGTGGGTCCGCCGGCGCCCGATCGCGCCGGTGGGCCCATCGCACGCGGTCTCGACCCTCGACGGGCTCGAGCACCGGCAGCGCCCGTCGACCACGTTCGCCGAGACCTGACCTCCCTCCCGGCCCACTGACCACGGCCCAGCTCCCGATCGTCCCCGGGAGCTGGGCCGTCCTTCGCCGTCCCCCGGACGGGTGGCCGAGGCGACTGCGCGGAGTAGCGACACTTCCGCCGGCCGAGTTTGGCCGAGCGCCACCCCGGGCAGGCTTCCTGCCGACGGTGCTTGAGGGCGCAGGCATCACCCCACCATCTGGCGACTGCTCACTGAGCGTTGGTTGCAGTCTGCCGTGATCCGGAGGTGTTGCGTGCGCGTTCTCGGCATCAACGCGATCTATCACGACCCCGCGGCAGCCCTCGTCGTGGACGGCGAGATCGTCGCGGCGGCGGAGGAGGAGCGCTTCAGCAGGCGCAAGCACGGCAAGCGGCCGGTTCCGTTCTCGGCCTGGGAGCTGCCGGAGAAGTCGGCGGCCTGGTGCCTGGCCGAGGGTGGGCTGACCGCGGCCGACGTCGACGCGGTGACCTACTCGTTCGACCCGGCGCTGGCCCGGCCGGCGGAGCAGCTCGGCCTCGCCGATCCCTGGGACCACCTGCGCACCACGTACGCGA
Source organism: Mycobacteriales bacterium (assembly GCA_036558285.1). Lineage (GTDB taxonomy): Bacteria > Actinomycetota > Actinomycetes > Mycobacteriales > CADCTP01 > CADCTP01. The sequence continues at coordinate 6,257 of DATBFW010000117.1, forward strand.
CGCGGGCGCCGCAGTTCCTGGCCAGCGCGCTGCCCGGGCTCGACCCCGAACAGGTCCGGTACGTGCCGCACCACGTGGCGCACGCCGCCTCGGCCGGGCTGGCCGCTCCGTACCCGGAGTCCTCGGTGCTGGTGCTCGACGGCCGCGGCGAGGCGGTCTCCCACCTGGCCGGCCGGTACGCGGCCGACGGCTCGCTGACCGTGCTGGCCTCGCAGGGCCTGCCGCACTCGCTCGGCCTGCTGTACGAGGACGTCACCGAGCACCTCGGCTTCCAGCGCTCGTCCGACGAGTACAAGGTGATGGCGCTGGCCTCCTACGGCGTGCCGCGGCACCTGCCGGTGCTGCGCGAGGCGGTCCGGGTCACCGGCGACGGCGGGTTCCGCACCGACCCGGTCGCCTGGGACGCGCTGGCCAAGCGGCGGGCGCCCGGCGACGAGTTCGACGCCGAGCACGCCGACCTGGCCGCGACCGTGCAGGTGCGGCTGGAGGAGGTGCTGCTCCAGCTGGTCCGCTGGCTGCACGAGCAGACCGGGGACCGGGTGCTGACGATGGCCGGCGGGGTCGCGCTCAACTGCGTGGCCAACTCCCGGCTGGCCGCCCAGGGACCGTTCGAGACGGTCTGGGTGCAGCCGGCCGCCGGGGACGCCGGCACCGCCCTCGGCGGCGCGCTGCACGTCGCCGCGGCGGCGGGGGAGCGGGCGGCGCCGATGGCCGGCGCGGACCTCGGCCCGGGCTGGACCGACGCGGAGCTCGCGGCCTGGCTGGACGCCGCCCGCTGGCCGTACGAGCGGCCGGCCGACCTGGCCGACACGGTGGCCGAGCTGCTGGCCGGCGACGGCGTGGTGGCCTGGTTCGCCGGGCGCTCCGAGTACGGCCCGCGGGCGCTCGGGCACCGCTCGCTGCTGGCCAGTCCGGGTCACCGGGAGACGCTGAGGAAGCTCAACGACGTCAAGGGCCGCGAGCAGTTCCGCCCGGTCGCGCCGATGGTGCGGCTGGACCGGGCCGCCGACGTCTTCGAGGGCCCGCTGCCCTCGCCGTACATGCTGTTCGTGCACCGGGTCCGGCCGCACTGGCGGGACCGCATCCCGGCCGTGGTGCACGTCGACGGCACCGCGCGGGCGCAGACCGTCGATCCCGAGCGGGAGCCGGCGGTGGCCGCCCTGCTCGCCGCGTTCGAGCAGCGCACCGGGTTGCCCTGCCTGGTGAACACCTCGCTCAACACTGCCGGCCGGCCGATGGTCGACGATCCGCGGGACGCGCTCGAGCTGTTCGGCTCGGCGCCGGTGGACGCGCTGGTGCTCGGCCCGTTCCTGGTACGGCGGCCGCTCTCGTGACCGCGCCGGCGTACTCGGTGGTGATCCCGAGCGTCGGCCGGCCGTCGCTGCGGGTGCTGCTCGACGCGCTGAGGGCCGGCACCGGCCCGGCGCCCACGGTGGTCGTCGTGGTCGACGACCGGGCCGTTCCGGACCGCCCGCTGGACCTGCCGGCCTGGGACCTGCTGCAGGTGGTGCCCGGGCCGGCGCGCGGACCGGCGGCCGCCCGGAACGTGGGCTGGCGGGCGACCGCGACCCCGTGGGTCGCCTTCCTCGACGACGACGTGCGGCCCGGTCCGGACTGGGCCGCCGGCCTGGCCGCCGACCTGTCCGGGCTGGCGCCGTCGGTGGCCGGCTCGCAGGGCCGGCTGCGGGTGCCGCTGCCGGCCGGGCGGCGGCCGACCGACTGGGAACGGGTGACCGCCGGGCTGGCGACCGCGCGCTGGGCGACCGCGGACATGGCGTTCCGGCGGACCGCGCTGGTGCGGGTCGGCGGGTTCGACGAGCGCTTCCGCCGGGCGTACCGGGAGGACGCCGATCTGGCCCTGCGGCTGCTGGCGTTCGGCTGGTCGCTGGTGCAGGGCGCGCGGGTGGCCGACCACCCGGTGCGGCCGGTGTCCCGCTGGGTGTCCGTACGGACCCAGGCCGGCAACGCGGACGACGCGCTGATGCGCTGGCTGCACGGCTCGGACTGGCGCCGGCGGGCCGGCGCGCCCCGCGGCCGGTTGCCCCGGCACGCCGCCACCACCCTGGCCGCCGTCACCGCGCTGGCCGGGGTGCTCGCGCGCAAGCCGGTCGTCGCCGGCCTCGGTGCGGCGGCGTGGTTGGCCGGGACGGCGGAGTTCGCGGCGGCGCGGATCCTGCCGGGACCGTGCACGCCGGCCGAAGTGGTGACGATGGCGGCCACGTCGGTGGCGATCCCGCCCGCGGCGGTGGCGCACCGACTGCGCGGCGAGCTGTCCGCCCGCGGGGCCGGGCCGCTGCCCACGGTCGGCGGCGCGGTGCTGTTCGACCGGGACGGCACGCTCGTGCACGACGTCCCGTACAACGGCGACCCGGCGCTGGTCGACCCGGTGCCGGGCGCGCTCGCGGCGCTGAGCAGGCTGCGCGCGATCGGGATGCCGGTCGGGGTGGTGACCAACCAGTCCGGGATCGGCCGCGGCACGCTCAGCCGCGACCAGGTCGACCGGGTCAACGACCGGGTCGAGCAGCTGCTCGGGCCGTTCGACACCTGGCAGCTGTGCCCGCACGCGCCGGCGGACGGCTGCCGGTGCCGCAAGCCGGCGCCGGGGCTGGTGCTGGCCGCGGCCTCCGCGCTCGGCGTGCCCGCCGCCCGCTGCGTGGTGATCGGCGACGTCGGCACCGACCTGGCCGCCGCCCGGGCGGCCGGCGCCCGCGCCGTGCTGGTGCCGACCCCGGTGACCAGACCCGACGAGGTCCGGTCCGCGCCGGCCGTCGCCGCCGACCTGCCGTCCGCGGTCGAGCTCGCCCTGGCCATGCTCGGCGGCGGGCGGTGAGCCGGGTGCTGGTGGCCCGGCTGGACAGCGACGGCGACGTCCTGCTGGCCGGCCCGGCGATCCGCGCGGTCGCCGCCTCCGCCGAGGTCGTGCTGCTGGTCGGCCCGCGCGGCCGGCAGGCCGCCGCCCTGCTGCCCGGTGTCGCCGAGACCCTGGTCTGGCGGGCGCCGTGGATCGACCCGTCGCCCGACCCGGTCGACCCGTCCGATGTGGACGGTCTGGTCGCCGCGGTCCGCGCGGCACGGGTGTCCGGCGCGGTCGTGCTCACCTCGTTCCACCAGTCCGCGCTGCCGCTGGCGCTGCTGCTGCGGCTTGCCGGCGTCGGGCACGTCGCCGCGGTGAGCGAGGACTACCCGGGCTCGCTGCTCGACGTCCGGCACCGGCTCGACGACGACCTGCCCGAGCCGGAGCGCGCACTGTCCACAGTGGCCGCCGCCGGATTCGCCCTGCCGCCCGGCGACGACGGCCGGCTGCGGGTCCGCACGCCGCTGCCGCCGGTGTCACACCGCACCGGCCCCGGCCCGTACGTGGTGCTGCACCCGGGCGCGTCGGTGCCGGCGCGGGCCTGGTCGCCGCGACGCGCCGCGGCCGCGGTCGAGGCGCTGACCGCCGCCGGCCGGCGGGTCGTGGTCACCGGCGGCCCGGGCGAGGCGGCGCTGACCGCCGCGGTGGCCGGCCCCGGCACCGACCTCGGCGGCCGGACCAGCTTCGCCGAGCTGGCCGCGGTGCTGGCCGGCGCGGATGCCGTCGTGGTCGGCAACACCGGCCCTGCGCACCTCGCGGCTGCGGTCGGCACCCCGGTCGTCTCGCTGTTCGCGCCGGTCGTGCCGGCCGCCCGCTGGGCCCCGTACGGCGTGGCCAGCGTGCTGCTCGGCGACCAGCACGCGCCCTGCCGGGACAGCCGGGCCACCGTCTGCCCGGTGGCCGGCCACCCCTGCCTGGACTCGGTGACCCCGGAGGACGTCGTCGCCGCCGTGGACAAGGTGGTGGCGGCATGAGGATCCTGCACTGGCACGTGCACGGCGCCTGGAGCACCGCCTTCGTCCAGGGGCCGCACGACTACCTCGTGCCGGTCGTGCCGGGTCGCGGGCCGGACGGGCGGGGCCGGGCCGAGACGTACGAGTGGCCGGCCGGCGTGCGCGAGGTGACGCCCGACCAGCTGGCCGACGAGCCGGTCGACGTTGTGGTGCTGCAGCGCCCGCGCGACCTGGAGCTGGCCCGCCGCTGGCTCGGCGACCGGCGCGTCCCGGCCGTCTACGTCGAGCACGACTGTCCGCGTGGCGAGGTGCCGCGCACCCGGCACCACCTGGCCGACCGGTCGGACGTGCCGCTGGTGCACGTCACCCACTTCAACGCGCTGATGTGGGACTCCGGCCGGGCGCCGACGACGGTGATCGAGCACGGCGTGGTCGATCCCGGTCCGCTGTGGACCGGCGAGCTGGCCAGGCTCGGCGTGGTCGTCAACGACCCCGCCCGCCGCGGCCGGCTGGTCGGCGCCGACCTGATCCAGGAGTTCTCCCGGATCGCCCCGGTCGACCTGTTCGGCATGAACTCCGACCGGGTTCCCGGGGTGTCCGCGCACGACCTGCCACAGGCGCAGCTGCACGCGCGGCTGGCCCGGCGGCGGGTGTACGTGCACCCGTTCCGCTGGACGTCCCTCGGCCTGTCGCTGATCGAGGCGATGCACCTGGGGATGCCGGTGGTGGCGCTGGCCACGACCGAGGCGGTCGAGGCGGTGCCGCCGGCCGCGGGCGCCTGCTCCAACCGGATGGAGGTGTTGACCGGGGCCGTGCGGCGCCTGCTGTCCGATCCGGACCAGGCGGCCGAGGCCGGGCGGGTGGGCCGCCGGGCCGCGCTCGACCGCTACGGCCTCGACCGGTTCCTGCACGACTGGGACCGACTTCTCAAGGAGGTGACCCGATGAGGATCGCGATGGTGTCCGAACACGCCAGCCCGCTCGCTGCGATCGGAGGGGTGGACTCGGGGGGGCAGAACGTCCACGTCGAGTCGCTGGCCCGGGCGTTGGGCCGGGCCGGCCACGACGTCACCGTCTACACGCGACGGGACTCGGCCGAGCTGCCGGACCGGGTGCGGACGGCCGACGGGGTGCTGGTCGAGCACCTCGACGCCGGCCCGGCCGTCCCGGTGCCGAGGGACGAGTTGCTGCCGCTGGTCGGCCAGCTCGGCTCGGAGCTCGCCGCCCGGATCGCCGCCGACCCGCCGGACCTGGTGCACGCGCACTTCTGGATGTCCGGGCTGGCGGCGCTGTCGGCGACCCGCGACCTCGACGTACCGGTCGTGCAGACCTTCCACGCGCTCGGCGTCACCAAACGACGGTTCCAGGGCCCGGCCGACACCAGCCCCCCGGTGCGGATCCGGCTGGAGCGGGCGCTGGCCCGCGGTGTCGACCGGGTGGTCGCCACCTCCACCGACGAGGTCGGCGAGCTGGTCCGGCTCGGCGCGACGAGGAGCCGGATCACGGTCGTGCCGTCCGGAGTGGACGTCGAGCAGTTCACGCCGGACGGGCCGGCGGCCGAGCGCGGCGACCGGCCGCGGGTGCTGTGCATCGGCCGGCTGGTGCCGCGCAAGGGCTTCGACACGGTCATCCGCGCGCTGGTCGGCGTGCCGGACACGGAGCTGGTCATCGCCGGCGGTCCCGCCGCGGGCGAGCTGGCCGGCGATCCCGAGGCCGCCCGGCTGACCGGGCTGGCCGAGCGCTTCGGGGTGGCCGACCGGGTGCGGCTGGTCGGTGCGGTGGCGCGCCCGGACATGCCGGCGTTGCTGCGCTCGGCCGACATCGTGGTCTGCACGCCCTGGTACGAGCCGTTCGGGATCGTGCCGCTGGAAGCCATGGCGTGCGGGCGGCCCGTGGTCGCCACCGCGGTGGGCGGGCTGACCGACACCGTCGTGGACGGCGTGACCGGCCGGTTGGTCCCGGCACGGGATCCGCAGGCGCTGGCCGCGGCCTTGGCCGGGCTGCTCGGCTCGCCGGGCCTGGTCGAGTCCTATGGGGACGCCGGTCGCGACCGGGCGGTCGCGCGGTACTCGTGGAGCCGGGTCGCGGCCGCCATGTCCGATGTGTATTGCGGCGTCCACGGCGGTGAGATGTTCGGCGATGGCGTTCTCGACCGCGACGTGTTCGGCGGCACCCTGTACCGGGCGGTCGGACGCGACCGCGAGGCCGGAGCCCCGATGGCTCGGGACGCCCAGTGAGCGGGCCGGTGAGCAGGCCGACGAGCGGGCCGAGGAGCGGGCCGGGAAGTCCACCGGGGAGCGGTCCGGCGAGCCCGGAGGCCGTGCTGACGGCCCATGTGGACCGGCTGGCGGACGCGCTGCCCGCGCTCCGGGCGGCCGGCGACGCGCTGGCCCGGTGGGGCAGCACGTTGGCCGAGCGGCTGATGGCCGGCGGTCGGCTGCTGGTCGCCGGCAACGGCGG
>DATBFW010000118.1:0-2001 GCA_036558285.1 Mycobacteriales bacterium
GAGATCCCCGGCTCGAGCGAAGGCGAGCTGCTGGAGAACCTCGACTGGTTCGGGCGCGAGGTGCTCGTGGAGGTCTCCGGATGAGCGAGGGCGAGGGCTCGCAGCCCGAGCGGGGAGCGACGAGAGCTGAGCCGGCCGAGGAGCGGGAGATGAGTGAGCTCGACTTCGCGTACGTGGGCCTGGGAGTGCACGAGGAGGTCGTGTACTCGGTGGCCGACGAGCTCGGCTACTACGCGGACGAAGGCGTGCGCGTGTCGATCCGCGACGGCGTGCGCTGGGACGACGAGCGGCTCCGCCGGGCCGCCGTGGTGGGTCTCGGCCGGACGCTGCTGATCCGGCTGCTCGCCGGCACGCCGTGGACCATGCTGTGCGTGAACACCGAGCATCCGCTGTTCTGGCTGATGGCGCGCGCCGAGTTCGCGGACGTCTCGGAGCTGCGCGGCCGCCGGGTGGCGATGCACCCCGCGCTGGTCGCGCCCGGCTGCTTCACCCGCATCATCCTGCGCGGGCGGGGACTCGACCCCGACACCGACATCGAGGCCGTGCCGATGCATCCCGGCGACTACAGCGACCACATCCGGATGCTCAAGAACGGCGAGCTGGACGCGGCGGTGATCGGCAGCACCTGGTCGCCGGAGCAGCTCGTAGCCGAGGAGGGCCTGCGGCTGCTGCTGTTCTTCGGCGACGAGCTGCGGATCCCCACCACCGGCGTGGCGGTCGACCCGGGCGTCGTGGCCCTCGACGACCCGCGCACCAGGGGCGTCGTCCGGGCCAACCTGCGCGCGCTCGGCTCGATGCTCGCCGACCCGGCACTCGGCGCGGAGCACGTCCGCCGGCTCCTCCCGGCCGCCGACGCCGCCACCGCGCGGGACTTCTACGACCGCTACGTCGGCGCGCACTTCAGGCCGGACGGCCGGCCGGACGTCGACGTCGTCGCGAAGGCCCTGCCGCTCGTGGCGGACGAGCTGCGGATCATCACCGGACGCGCGGTCGGCGTCCCCCCGGCCGACCAGATCTACCGCGCCGACCTCACCAGCGCGTGGACCCCCTGAGCCTGCCGTCAGGACAGATCCAGCGGACCGTCCCATCGGGTCGGCGGCCGCCCGGCGACCTGGTCGCGGAACTGGGACACGTACCAGCGCCCGAACCGGATCATGACCGGCGTACGGGCCAGTGTGATCAGCTGTGCGGACCGGCAGAACTCGTCGGCCTCGCTCATCAGCTCCTCCAGCTGGCCGGCGGCGTCGGCGGCGGCCGGCGGGACCTGGTAGACGAGGTCGACGGCGTCCAGACCCCGCAGCCGCGCCTGGTCGAAGTCCTCGTCGGGGCGTGACCGCGCTGCGGCGTACTGCTTCCCCAGCATCTGCGTCAGCTCCACCAGCCGCGCCGGCAGGTCCCGATCCGGCCGGTCGGACAGCGCCAGCAAGCGGAACTCCCGCATGAGCCCGTCGTGGTGCTCCCGGGATGCCGCCAGCACGCGCACCGGCACCCCGAGCAGGTCCACCCGGACGAGCTGGCCGGCGCCCGCCGCCGGGCCGTACCGGCCAAGCGGTGAGGGCGGCTGCGGCACGGGCGTGGGGTTGCGCGACGGCCAGGGCCCCGACCTCCCGTCGTCACCGTCGCGGACGAGAAGGAACCACACCGCCTTGCCGTTGCCGACCGGCGTCCAACCCCAGTCGTACGACAGGTTCTGAAGCATCTGCAGGCCGCGGCCCGTGGTCGCGGTCGCGGAGTGCCAGCGCCGGCGCGGCGGGACGGGAGAACCGTCGACGACCCGCACCAGCAGCCCCCCGGCGTCCTGGGTGAGCTCGAGTTCGGGCGCCGACGCGGTGTGCACGATGACGTTGGTGACGACCTCAGAGGTCAGCAGCACGGCCGTGTCGAGCAGGTCGTCCAGATCCCACTCCCGGAGCCGAGTGCGCACCGCCGACCGGGCCAGGCCGGCGGCACGTCCGTCCGCCGGCAGCGACACCACGTCCTGCTCCACCTCGACTCCTCCTA
>DATBFW010000119.1:0-11628 GCA_036558285.1 Mycobacteriales bacterium
GTCTCGGTGGCGATCGCGGTGCCGGTGCGGCCCGGGATGTCGTAGAGCATCGCCGGCAGCCCGCTGGCGTCGGCCACGGCCCGGAAGTGGGCCAGCAGGCCGGTCTGCGGCGGCTTGTTGTAGTACGGCGTGACCAGCAGCACGGCGTCCGCGCCGGCCTTCTCGGCGGCCTGGGCGAGGTGCAGCGAGTGCGCGGTGTCGTTGGTGCCGGCCCCGGCGATCACCGAGGCGCGGTCGCCGACCGCCTCGACCACCGCGCGCAGCAGGCGGTCCTTCTCCTCGTCGGTGGTGGTCGGCGACTCCCCCGTCGTTCCGCTGATCACCAGCCCGTCGTTGCGCTGGTCGTCCACCAGGTACGTGGCCAGGCGCTGCGCGCCGTCCACATCGAGATCGCCCGACGGCGTGAACGGGGTGACCATCGCGGTCACCAGGCGGCCGAACGGCCGCATCTCATCCGGCTGCCTCATGGACACAAACTACCCGCCGCAGCGTCATCCTTCGGTGACGAGGGGGCTCGACGCGACCTCCGTGCCGTCCTCGAGGGTGGCGACGGAGAAATCGGCGAACGCGTTCGGCGCGACCCGCTGCAGTTCGCGCAGGCAGGCCACGGCCAGCTCGCGGATCTCCACGTCGGCGTGCTCGGTCGCGCGCATCGCGACGAAGTGCCGCCAGGCCCGGTAGTTGCCGGTCACGACGATCTTGGTCTCGGTCGCGTTGGGCAGCACCGAGCGGGCCGCCTGCCGCGCCTGCTTGCGCCGCAGCGTCGCGTTGGAGACGTCGGCGAACCGCTTCTCCAGCCCCTCCAGTAGCTCTGTGTACGCGCGCAGCGACGCCTCGGTGGCCTCGACGAACCGCGCGTGCAGCTCGGGGTCGGCGGCGATCACGTCCGGCTCCACCATCTCCGCGTTCCGCTCCGGCACGTACCGCTGGGACAGCTGCGAGTACGAGAAGTGCCGGTGCCGGATCAGCTCGTGGGTGAGCGAGCGGGACACGCCGGTGAGGTAGAAGGTGACGCTGCCGTGCTCCAGCACGGACAGGTGCCCGACCTCGAGGATGTGCCGCAGGTAGCCGGCGTTGGTCGCGGTCCGCGCGTTGGGCTTGGACCAGGACTGGTAGCAGGCCCGGCCGGCGAACTCGGCGAGCGCCTCGCCGCCGGTCGCATCGGTGCTCCAGGGCACCTCGGGCGGCGGCTCGAAGTGTGTCCAGGCGATCGCCCGGACTCCCAGCGGCTCGGTCGCGGACATGGCCGCGAGCCTAACCCGCGGGCCCCGAGCCCCGCGGTCGCCGCGCTGGCTCAGCAGCCGTTGACCAGGCTGAGCGGGCCGAACCAGCGGTACGCGCTGCCGTCCCAGTCCAGGGTCAGCTCCATGTCCGTCCCGGAGTCCGTGAGAACCCGGTCGACGACCACGACCTGGACGTGCTGGAAGTCGATGGACCGGTCGTCGGCGTACGGCTCGACGGTGAACGCATACCGGCTCAGGTCGGCGCAGTAGCGGCCGAGCACGAGCCCGGCGGCGCGGCCGGCCGCGTCCCGGCTCGGCGGGCCGGTGACCGGCAGCGACCCGGACAGCCGGTCCCCGGTCTGCGCAGGGGTCGGGATCGGCGTCCGGCCGGGACGGCGGTCGAACGGCGGGGCCGGCAGCTGGGTCGGCGACGGGCCGGCCGCCCGGTCGGCCGGCCGGCGCTCCGGTCGCACGGTCACCTGCAGCAGCACCAGCGCGGCGGCCACGACGAGCACGACGGCGGCGGCCCGGGTGCCGCGGCGGCGCCAGAGCCGGCGGGCGCGGCCCAGCCACGGGTGCGCCCTCGGTTCCGGCGGCTGCTGCTGTCCGGAGCTCAGCAGGTCCACGCCACCTCCTCGCCCCGAGCCGTCGCCCCGAGCATCCCTGACCGGGGCGGCCGCCGCCACGGGTACGCTGCCGGCATGGCCGAGCCGCGCAAGCGCAAGATGCGGTGGGGCCTGCTCACCCTGCTGTTTCTGGCGATCGCGCTGGCGTGCATCCTGACCTCCAACGCGCAGGGGCGATACACGTTGCTCACCCTGGCCGGGCTGATCGTCGGCTTCGGCGGCGCCGGCTACTGCACCTGGAAGGGACTCAAGGGCTTCACCTGGCTGCCTCGCTGAGCGGGGCCGGGGCGGTCAGCAGCCGTCGAGCAGGTTGAGGAAGCCGAGCCAGCGGTACGACCGCCCGTCCCAGTCGAGGATCAGCCGCAGGTCCGGCCCGGACCCACTGCCGTTGAGCCGGAACACCAGCACGTCGACGTGGTGGTAGTCCTCGCGGGTGCCGTCGTGGTCGGGTTCGAGGGTGAACGTGTAGCCCTTCGGGTCGAGGCAGTAGCGCCCGAGCACGAGGCCGACGGCCGCGCCGGCCGCACGCTTGTCCGGCCCGCCGATCGCCGGCAGCGGACCGGACAGCCCGTCCCCGGTCTGCGCCGGCACCGGGATCGGCGTCCGCCCCGGCAGCCGGTCGAACGGCGGGGTCGGCCGCGGCGGCGGCGAGAGCGCCGGGCCGGGGTCGTCCACTGTGGACTGCGCCAGTCCGGATGGTGAATTGTCCACAGTGGACCTCAACAGCAGCAGAGCGGCGGCCGCCACCAGGACGACCGCCGCCAGCCGCACGCTCCGCCGCCGCCAGATCCGGGACGCCCGCTGCGGCGGCCGTTCCGGACCCGACGACAGCAGGTCCACCGCGATGGCTCAGCCCTTGACCGCGCCCGCGGTGAGCCCACGGACGAAGAACCGCTGCAATCCCAGGAAGACCAGCAGCGGGACCACCATCGAGATGAAGGCACCCGCGGTGATCAGCTGCCAACCCTGCTGCTGCGCGCCCACCAGGCCGGCGACCGCGACGGTGAGCACCTCCTTCTCACCGGGGCCGAGGAAGATGAGCGCCACCAGCAGGTCGTTCCAGGTCCAGAGGAACTGGAAGATCGCGAACGAGGCCAGCGCGGGCACCGACATCGGCACGATGAGCCGCCAGAAGGTCTGGTAGTGCGACGCCCCGTCGATCTTCGCCGACTCGATCACGCCACGAGGCAAGGTCGTCATGTAGCCGCGCAGGATGAAGATCGCCAGCGGCAGGCCGAAGGCCGCGTGCGCCAACCAGACCGAGGCGAAGGTGCCCTGCAGGCCGATGTTGCCGTAGATCTTCAGCAGCGGCACCAGCGCCACCTGCAGCGGCACCACCAGCAGACCCACGATGAGGATGAAGAAGAAGTCCCGGCCGGGGAACTCCATGAAGGTGAACGCGTACGCCGCGAACGCCGCGATGAAGATCGGGATGATCGTCGCCGGCAGGCTGACCACAAGGCTGTTGACGAACGCGTTGCTGCCGCCCCCGGTCCACACCTGGCTGTAGTTGGTGGTCGTCCAGTCCTGGAACGGCTTGGTGATGACGGTCCACCAGCCGCTCGTCAGCGCCGCCTCCTGGGTGCGGAACGACGTGATCAGCAGGCCGATCGACGGGACGAGCCAGAGGAAGCAGACGATGGCCAGCGTGATCCAGGCGAACCAACCTCCCCGCCGGCGAATCCCCCTGGGCTTGACAGCTTGACCGGCGGTCTCGAGACCCTCGATGGCGGCTGCGCCGCCGGGCTGCACGGTTCCGGTGCTGGTCATCGCGACGCCTCCTCGGCCCGGAAGTGGCGGACCTGGTAGATCATGACCGGGATCACCGCGATCATGAGCATGACCACGATGGCCGCCGCCTTGCCGGCGTCACCGTTGGTGATCAGCTGGTTGAAGAAGCTGACCGCGATCACGTTGGTGTTGAAGTTGCCGCCCGTCATGACGTAGACCACGTCGAAGATCTTCATCACACCGATCAGCACGGTGATGAAGACCGTGATGACGGTGCCCCAGATCTGCGGGACGACCACCCGGAAGAAGGTCTGCCGCTCGTTCGCCCCGTCGATCCGGGCCGCCTCCAACGTGTCCTCCGGCACCCCCTTGATCGCCGCCGACAGCAGCACCATGGCGAAACCGGTCTGCCCCCAGATCAGGATGATCATGAGGAAGAACGTGTTGAGCTTGAACGTGTCTTCCTGCAGCCACGCGACCGGGTTTCCGCCCAGGGCCGTCCAGACCGCGTTCTGCAGGCCGATCTGGGTCGTGCCCGCCGGCCGCACCTCGTAGACGAAGCGCCAGATGGCCGCCATGGCCACGCCGCTGATCGCCATCGGCAGGAAGATGATCGTCTTCGACACCCGCTCGCCACCGGTGCTGAGCCGGTCGGCAAGCACCGCCACGCCCAAGCCGAGCACGACCACGAAGGTCGGCACGATGATGATCCAGAGCAGTGTATTGACCAGCGTGATCTGGAAGTCCTTCGTGGTCAGCAGGTCGGTGTAGTTCTTCAGCCCGACCCACTTGGTGGAGGTCGCGTTCGCGAAGCTGTAGACGACCGTCTGGATCGCGGGGTAGATCAGGAACAGGCCGATCGCGGCCAGCGCCGGGAGGATGTAGAAGTACGGCTTCAGCCGCCCCTCCCACCTCCCCGGCAGCCGCTCGGCCAGGAAATTGAGCAACCAGTAGAGCACCAGGATGCCGGCGACGCCGCCGATGATCGCCAGCAGCGCGTTGATCACCTTGATCACTGACCCGCTCCTTTCCCGGAGAGCCGGTGCGCCCACCCTGGGGAGGCGCGCGGTTCAGCGCGCCTCCCCGCGGCGGGACGTCAGCTCGGCCAGCTGCTCTCGATGTCGTTCAACGTGGTGTTCAGGTCCTTCTGGCCACTGACCCAGGCGACCATGCCCTTCCAGAAGCTGCCCGAGCCCACCGCGCCGGGCATCTGATCGGAGCCGTCGAACCGGAAGACGGTGGACTGCTGCCCGAGCTGCGCGATCTGCTGGGTCAGCTTGGACTTGTAGTTGGTCAGCGGGTAGTCCTTGCGCGGCGACAGGAAGCCGGCCTGCTCGCTCCAGCCCGGGTAGTCCTTTCCGGTCAGGAACGCCATCACCTGCTTGGTGTCGTCGTCCTTGCCGTTGAAGACCGCGGCGAGGTCCCCGCCGCCGAGCATGGGCTTGGAGTCGGCCGTCTGTCCCGGGTACTGGAAGACGCCGACCTGGTTGTCGATGTCAGCGACGATCTTGGCCGGGAAGAAGCCCGCCTGGGTGATGAAGTTGCCCTGCCGGTGAAGGAAGCACTTCGGCGGGTTGTCGAACATCGGGTTCGCCGAGGTGGCGAAGGCGGTGCTCACGGTCTGCTTGCGGCCGCCGAGGACGTTGCCATCCGCCAGCACAAGACTCTCGAAGTCCTGCGCCGCCCTCTTGACCGCCGGGTCATTGAACGGGATCTCGTGGTTGACCCACTTGTCGTACGTGTCGGGGCCGGCCTCCTGGAGCACGTTGGCCTCGATCCAGTCGGTGGCCACCCAGCCCGTCGCCGCCGAGGACTCCATCCCCATGCACCACGGCGTGGTGCCGTCGGCCTTGATCTTGTTCGTCAGGTCGACCAGTTCCTGCTGCGTCTTCGGGATCTGGTAGCCCTTTGCCTCCCAGGCCTTCTTCGGGTAGAAGACCAGGCTCTTCACGTTCATCGAGACAGGGACGCCGTAGTCCTTGCCGTCCACCTGGCCGGCGTCCAGCACGCCCGGGACCATGTCATTCTTCAGCTGGTTGACGTCCAGCTGGGTCGACAGGTCAGTCATCTTGCCCTGCTTGACGAAGTCCTTGAGGATGCCCGGCTGCGGGAACAGCGCGATGTCGGGCACGTTGTTGGCCCGGACCCGGGTGCGGATCAGGGTGTCGAACGACTGCGACGCCTCGGTGAACTTGATCTTGATGCCGGACTGCTGCTCGAACCCCTTCAGCGATTGCTGGAAGCCGGTGGACTGGCTGCCGCCGAAGCCGAAGACGATCTCGACGTTCTTGTCGCCCGGCTTGGTGCCGCTGTTGCCACCACCGCCGCTGCTGCCGCTGTCGCTCAGGCACGCCGACGCCCCCAGGGCAACCGCCGCCGCCAGTGCCACCCGCTGGATGGCCTTCCGCTTGCCCATTAACCGCTCCTGTCTGGATCGTTCCGAGTTCCGTTTGCCGTGCTCCGCTCCGTCGCGGACGGCCGGTGGCACCCGGATGACCGCGCTTCTTACCGGTACGGCCCGGTCGGGGAAACCCGTGGGAAAGCCTCCTGCCCGTCTTGGCCAGTTGTAGGCCATCTCGTCTCCCCCTGGACAGCCCTGGCCCCGTGGCGACATGATCGCGCCGCGGGCGCTGGGCTTACCCTTGCACATGGCTGTGGTGCAAGCCACATTTCTCATGGCACCGTTTTCATAGCGTGTCGTGGGCGACGCCGGAGCCCGTCGCGCGTCACGACGAGGAGGTCGGATGGGCGTACCGCACGCCGTACCGGGCCATACGGGCATCTTCGACGTGGCGCGCCGCGCCGGAGTGTCGGCTTCGACCGTGTCCCGGTCGCTGCGGGGGTCGTCCAAGGTGTCCGAGCACACCCGGGAGCGGGTGCTGCGGGCGGCCGCCGAGCTGCACTACGTGCCGTCGCCGGCGGCGTCCCGGCTGGCCTCCGGCCGCACCCACGCGGTCGGGGTGATCGTGCCGTTCGCGACCCGGTGGTTCTTCTCCGAGGTGCTCACCGGGGTGGAGAGCGCCCTCCGCGAGGAGGGCTACGACCTGCTGCTCTACAACGTGGGCGACGCGGACGGGCGGACCCGGTTCTTCGCCACGATGCCGCTGCGCCGGCGGGTCGACGCGGTGCTCGCGGTCGCCTCCTCGCTGGACGCGGCCGAGCAGGACGCGCTGTGCTCGCTGCGGGTGCCGCTGGCCGTCGTCGGCGGCCCGCTGCCGGGCTTCTGCCGGGTGGGGGTGGACGACCGGGCCGGCGCGGTGATGGCGGTGCGGCACCTGGTGCTGCTCGGGCACCGGGACATCGTGATGATCAGCGGCGAGCCGGAGGACCCGGTCGGGCGGGCGACGACAGCGGCCCGGCGGGCCGGTTTCGAGGCGGTGCTGGCGGAGGCCGGAATCGGCGGCAGCGACCGGGTGATCGCCGAGCCGTGGGGCGTGTCCGGCGGGATGCGCGCGGTCGAGCAGCTGCTGGCCCGCCGCGCGCTGCCGACGGCGATCTTCGCCGAGTCGGACGAGATGGCTCTGGGAGCGCTCCAGGTGCTGCGCCGGGCCGGGCTGGACGTGCCCGGCCGGGTCTCCCTGGTCGGCTTCGACGACCACGAGATGGCGCCGGCCGGCGACCTCACCACGATCGCCCAGCCGGTCCGCCGGCAGGGCGAGCTGGCGGCCGGCTGGCTGCTGTCCGTGCTCGCCGGCCGGGAGCAGGACGGCCCGGTGGAGCTGGTACTGCCGACCCGGCTGGTGGTGCGCGGGACGACCGGGCCGCCGCCGACGCTCCGGGCTGACAGCGGTTTCGCCTAGCATCCGGACATGGTCGACATCCGGTCGTCATCCGGGCGGCCCGCGGCGGCCTTGCTGCGCGAGCTGGTCGACACGGTCGGACCGCTGGCCCGGGCCAGGCTCGGGGCGCTGGAGGGCGAGGCGTTCCTGGCCCGGCTCGAGCAGGTGCACCTCGACGTCGTCGAGCCGCTCGAGGTGCTGTACGGGACCCGCACCGACACCGCCGAGCTGGTGCGGTCCCTGGTCGGCGTCGCCCTGGACGCGGCCGCGGTCCGGCCCTGGCCGCTGCGGGTGCTCGACCGCCGGCGCGAGGTCGACCCGGCCTGGTTCCAGCGGGCCGGCATGGTCGGCTACGCCTGCTACGCCGACCGGTTCGGCGGCACGCTGGCCGGCGTCCGCGAGCGGCTGGACTACCTGACCGAGCTCGGCGTGACGTACCTGCACCTCATGCCGTTGCTGGCCACCCGGACCGGCCCGAACGACGGCGGGTATGCGGTGGTCGACTACGACGCGGTCGACCCGCGGCTGGGCACCATGGACGACCTGGAGGGGCTGGCCGCAGACCTGCGCGCCCGCCGGATCGCGCTGTGCGTCGACCTGGTGCTCAACCACACCGCGCGGGAGCACCGGTGGGCCCGGCTGGCCGCGGCCGGCGACCCCGAGCACCGGGACTTCTACCTGGTCTTCCCGGACCGGACGCTACCGGACGCGTACGAGCGCACCCTCCCGGAGGTCTTCCCGGACAGCGCGCCCGGCAACTTCACGCACGTGCCGGAGCTGGGCGGCTGGGTGTGGACGACGTTCCACGACTACCAGTGGGACCTGGACTACACGAACCCCGCGGTGTTCACCGCGATGCTGCGCACGATGCTCGACCTGGCCAACCACGGGGTGGACGTGCTGCGGCTGGACGCGGTGCCGTTCCTGTGGAAGCGGATGGGCACCGACTGCCAGAACCAGCCCGAAGCGCACCTGCTGGTCCAGGCGTACCGGGGGCTGACCCGGCTCGCCGCCCCGGGCGTGCTGTTCAAGGCGGAGGCGATCGTCGCCCCGGACATGCTCGTGCAATACCTCGGCGCGCACGACCGCTACCGGCCCGAGTGCGACCTCGCGTACCACAACCAGCTCATGGTGCTGCTCTGGTCGTCGCTGGCGACCCGGGACGCCCGGCTGGCCGCGCGGGCGCTGTCCCGGCTGCGGGCCGCTCCGGCCGCGACCGGCTGGGTGACCTACCTGCGCTGCCACGACGACATCGGCTGGGCCGTGTCGGACTCCGACGCCGCCGCGGTCGGCTGGAACGGGTTCGACCACCGCCGGTTCCTGGCCGACTTCTACGCCGGGCGGCACCCCGGGTCGTTCGCCCGCGGCGCCGTGTTCCAGGAGAACGAGGCGACCGGCGACGCGCGCACGTCCGGCATGGCGGCGGCCCTCTGTGGGATCCGGGCCAGCGACTCGGCCGGCGACTCGGCCGGCGACTCGGCCGGCGACTCGGCCGGCGACTCGGCCGGCGACCTGGCCGGCGACCTGGCGGAAATCCCGGCCGTTGATTCTCCCGTTGATTCTCCCGGCGACTCTCCCGGCGACTCTCCCGGCGACTCTCCCGGCGACTCTCCCGGCGACTCTCCCGGCGACTCTCCCGGCGACTCTCCCGGCGACTCTCCCGGCGACTCGGCCGGCGACTCGGCCGGCGTCCCGGCCGTTGACTCGGCCGGCGTCCCGGCCGTTGACTCGGCCGGCGTCCCGGCCGTTGACTCGGCCGGCGTCCCGGCGGAAGTCCCGGCCGGCGACCTGGCCGGCGACCTGGCCGGCGACCTGGCCGGGATCGATCGGCTGCAGATGCTCTACTCGGTGGTCTTCTCCTACGGCGGGATCCCGCTGCTGTGGATGGGCGACGAGCTGGGGCTGGGCAACGACGAGCGGTGGGCGGAGGACCCGCTGCACGCGGGCGACAACCGCTGGCTGCACCGGCCGCCGATGGACTGGGCCGCCGCGGCCCGGCGTACCGACCCGGGCACGGTCGCCGGGCAGGTCTTCGGCCGGCTGCAGGCGCTGGTCGAGGCGCGCAAGGGCCAGCTGGCACTGCGGTCCGGCGGCGAGACCACCGTGCTGGTGCCGGACGATCCGCACGTGCTCGCGTACCGTCGGCGGCACCAGCGCAGCGCCCCGCTGCTGGCGCTGGCGAACTTCTCCGACGACTGGCAGTCGGTGGATCTGGGCCTGGCCGCGGCCGCCGGCATCCGGGAGCCGGTCCACGTGCACTCCACCCGGGGCCAGCTCGACCTCGGCGAGGGCCGTATCCACCTTCCGGCCTGGGGTTTCGCCTGGCTCACGACCCGGTAGCCGTCAATCTGACGAAGAAGTGACGTCAGAGGGGTTGACCTGATGGCGTCAGTGACGTCATAGTGACGTCATGGACCTCACGCCTTACATCGACGGTCTCCGTCGCGACTTGATGGCAGCGGCGGCGGCCGGGACCGACGAGACCCGCCGCACGGCGGGACTCCTGGCTGAGGCCATGGAGCCGGCCGCCCGGCTCGCCATCCTCGACGCGTTGAGCACTGCCACCGCTGACGTCACCGCGGCGCTGTCCGGCGTCACCGTGGAGGTCAGGATGCACGGCCGGGAGCCGCGGATCTCCGTCGACCTGGTGGAGGACAGCGCCGAGAGCGAGCCGCCCACCCCGCCGACCCCGCCCACCCCGCCCACGCCACCCGGCGAGGACGACGGCACCGCGCGGGTGACCCTGCGCCTGCCCGAGTCGATCAAGGCCAGGATCGAGGAGGCGGCCACCCGGGCCGGCATCTCGGTGAACTCCTGGCTCGTCCGCGCCGTCACCCGGGCCCTGGACGAGCCGGCACAGGACCGGGGCGGCCGAGTGGGCCGCCGCCTGGTCGGCTACGCCCGCGGATAACTCCAGACTTCCGGGCCGCCCCCGGCCCGAGCACAAACCACCCGTCCCCGGTGGATCGCCGTACCGGCGACCCGCTAGCCGCCCGCGCCCCGAGCCGGGCGCACGTCCCGAGGAGCGAACACGATGAGCAACTACTTCTACGGCTCCGCACTCGACACCGAGCTCGACTACCGGCGCGCCAACCTGCGCCAGCAGGCCTCCGACCACCGCCTGGCCCGGCAGGCCCGCCGCGCCGCCCGCACCGGCCGCAAGGGCCGCCACGCCGACGGCCGCCGCAGCTGACCCTCCCCCGGCGCCGGCCGGCGGCCATCCCCTCCGCCGGCCGGCGCCCACCGGGCGGCTCGGCGCCGTGAGCCCGGACATCCCGTGCCACCGCCCGACGGCCCGTCCGACCCGATACAGACGATCCGCCAACCGACGTCCTCGACGAGGAGAGACCCGTGCCTGACTACACCTTCGACACGCCGCAGCCGGTCGACCTGCGCATCCGCGCCGCGTCCGGAACCGTCTCGGTGACCGCGGCCGACACCACGACCAGCACGGTCGAGGTCACCCCGCTCGACGACTCCGCCCGCGACCTGGCCGAGAACACGGCGGTCCGGCTGGACGGCGACCGGCTCACGGTCGAGATGCCCGAGCGGCTGGTCGGCTTCAGCCTGCGCCGCCGCCGCGTCGACATCACGATCACCGTGCCGACCGGCTCGTCGCTGACCTCCCGGACCGCGTCGGCCCGGGTCACCGCCACCGGCCGGTACGCGGCTGCCACCGTGAACACCGCCTCCGGCCAGGTCAGCCTGGACACGGTCGACGGCGACGCCGAGGTGCACTGCGCCAGCGGCGACGTCACGATCGGCTCCGCCCGGGCGACCCGGGTGCACTCCGCCTCCGGCCAGGTCCGGATCGACCGCGCGGGCGGCGACATCGAGGTCCACTCCGCCTCCGGGCAGATCAGGATCGGCGTCGCCGAGGGCTCGGTCAACGCCAAGACCGCGTCCGGCGACATCACCGTGGAGGACGCCCGCACCGGCACGGTCTCGCTCAACGCCGCCTCCGGCGACCTGCACATCGGCGTGCGCGCCGGGGTCACCGCCCACCTCGACGTGAGCTCGGTCAGCGGCCGGATCCGCTCCGACCTGCCGGTGAACGACGCCGCGCCGGACTCCGGCGCCTCCCTCGACGTCCGCGCCCGGACGGTCAGCGGCAACGTCGTCATCGCCCCGGCCAGCGTCCGCACCACCCTCTGACCGGTCCCTGCGCGCCTCGCCGGCACCCCCGTGCGTGCCGGCGAGGCTCGCTGCGTCACTCCCCCAGGTTCGTCCGCCGCGGCCACGACGGATGGACGCCGGCGTGAAGATCAC
>DATBFW010000120.1:0-20479 GCA_036558285.1 Mycobacteriales bacterium
AGCGTCGCGGTGCCGGCCGCGGCGGCGGCCAGCTCCCAGGCCCGCTCCGCCGGCACCGTGTCCACCTGGACCGGGTCGACGCCGACCGCGGCCGGCACCGGGTCCGGGCGGGCCGGCGCGGCCTGCGCGGCCTGCGCGGCCCGCGCGGTCGGCAGCAGCGCGGCGAAGTCGGCGTTGAGGCCGTGGTAGACGAGGTGAACGTCCGCGGTCGGCTCGACCCGGCGCAGGTGCTCCTGGTTGGCGCCGGTGCAGGTGACCACGAACGAGGCGGCCCGCATCTTGCGGCGCAGCAGCCCGGCCGGGTTGAGCGACTCGCGGTAGATGTCCTTGGCGTGCCCGGTGAACGAGAACGGCAGCTTGGTCAGCATCGACGCCAGCCAGGTCACCGTGGTGGTGCCGTGCGCGAAGTGCGCGTGCAGGTGCCGTACGTCCTTGGCTTGCATCAGGCGGTCGGCGACGTCCGCGGCCTGCAGGAACTCCTTGAGGTAGATCGAGCGTGGCCGCAGCCCGTCCCGGGCCCGGATCGACTGCCCGGCCGCGGCGGCCGCGGCCCGCAGCGTCCGCACCGGGTGCCGGCGAGTCACCCGCCCCAGCGCCGGCCGGAAGGACGCGAAGTTGTCCCGCAGCCAGTGGCGGACCCCGACACCGGACAGCGACGTGGTCTCCGGCAGGTACGACGGGGTCGCCTCGATCCGGTCGACCACCGGGTGGTGCTCCGGCTCGTCGGCCGGCTTGAGCACGAACAGCCGCAGCCGCAGGCCCAGCTGCTCCAGCCGCCAGATCTCGCTGGCGATGAACAGCTCGGAGATGCGCGGGTAGCCCTTGAGGACGTACCCGACCGTCTCGGGGGCCTGCCCGGCCCGGTCGTCAGCCATACGCCCGCTCCAGCACCCGGCAGAACTGCTCGGTCCGGCGGCCGAGGCCGAACTCGGTCTCCGCGGTCAGCCGGCCGGCCCGGCCGAGCTCCGCCCGGCGGGCGGGTGAGTCGATCAGCGCGGTCAGCGCGCCGGCCAGCGCGGCCGGGTCGCGGGGCGGCACCAGCGTGCCGGTGACGCCGTCCCGGACGGCCGCCGGGATCGCGGCGACCGAGCTGGCCACCACCGGGCGCTGGCTGGCCATGCTCTCCAGCACCACGTTGGGCAGCCCGTCCCGGTCGCCGGTGGAGTCGACCACCGACGGCACCACGACCACGTCCGCGCCGGCGTAGTAGTCCGGCAGGGTCGCGTGCGTGCACCGACCGACCAGCTCGACCCGGTCGGCCAGCCGGCGGGCGGCGATCATCGCCTCCAGCCGCGGCCGCAGCGGGCCGTCGCCGACCAGCCGCAGCCGGTACGGCCGGTCCAGCCGGGAGAGCGCGTCGAGCAGGACGTCGAAGCCCTTCTTCTCGACCAGCCGGCCGACCGCGAGCAGCTCGACCGGGTCGTGGTCGGCCGGCCGGGTGGCCGGGAAGGCGGCGAGGTCGACGCCGTGCCGGACCAGCGTCGGACTGATGCCGGCGGCCTCGACCTCGGCGGCGGCGTCCTCGTTGCAGGTCACCACCACGGCCGCCCGCCGGGCCCGGTCGCCGAGCTCCTGCTTGGACACCTTGCGCGCGTCCAGCGCGTGCACGCTGAACCCGTACGGAACGCCGAACTTGTCCGCGACGGCCGCGGCGAGCGCGGCCGGCGCGTGCGCGAAGTAGCCGTGCACGGCGGAGACGCCGATGCCGTCGAGCCGGCTGACCGCCGCCTCGGCCTGGGCGCTGACGTCCCCGGGCGGGAGGATCTCGACCATCGGCGCGAGCTGCGCCGCGGCCGGGTGCGGTGTCGCGCCGTCGCCGGTCTTCAGCGCCAGCACCGCGGCCAGCAGGCCGGCCCGGTGCAGCGCCAGGACCTCGTTGAGGGCGAACGACTCGGACACCCGCGGCCAGCCGGAGAGGATGACCGCGATGCCGGGCCGGCTAGAGCTGGTCGACATTGGGACCGTCCAGCCGGTGCCGGGTGTCCAGCACCAGGGCTGAGTGCGCGGTCACGAGGTCGTAGTCGAAGGCGTCGTGGTCGGTCACCAGCACGACCGCGTCCGCCCGCTCCAGCTCCTCCTTGCTGAGCGTGACCCGCCGGGTCAGGACGTCGGTCGGCATCCGCTCCACCACGTGCGGGTCGGCGACGGCGACCTCGGCCCCGTCGGCGATCAGCCGGTGGATCAGCGCCACCGCCGGGGACTCCCTGGCGTCGCCGGCGTTGCGCTTGTACGCCAGGCCGAGCACCAGCACCTTGGCCCGGGACAGCGCGACGCCCTGCCGGTTCAGCGCCCGCATCAGCCGCGAGGCCACGTAGTCGGGCATGTGGTCGTTGATGTCGTTGGCCAGCTCGACGAACCGGAACGACCGGCCCAGCCGCTGCCGCACCGTCCAGGACAGGTAGCTGGGGTCGATCGGCAGGCAGTGCCCGCCCACGCCCGGCCCCGGGGTGAACCTCATGAACCCGAACGGCTTCGTGGCCGCCGCGTCGATGGCTTCCCAGACGTCGATGTCGAGGTCGTGGGCGAACATCGCCAGCTCGTTCACCAGCGCCACGTTCACGTGCCGGAAGGTGTTCTCCAGCAGCTTGGCCAGCTCGGCCGCGCGGCAGGTGGAGACCCGCACGGTGGTCCGGACGAAGCTCGAGTAGAACGCGTCGGTGCGGTCCAGCGAGACCGGGTCGATGCCGGAGACCAGCTTCGGCGTGGTCTCCAGGTCCCAGGTCGGGTTGCCCGGGTCGATCCGCTCGGGGCTGTAGCCGACGGCGAAGTCGATGCCGGCGATCAGCTGCGAGCCGGCCTCCAGGATGGGCACGAACAGCTGCTCGGTCGTCCCGGGGTACGTCGTGGACTCCAGCACGACCAGGCAGCCGGGCCGGACGTGCGGCGCGAGCATCCGGGCCGCCGACTCGATGTAGGACAGGTCCGGCGCGCCCTCGTGCAGCGGGGTCGGCACGGTGACCACGGCGACGTCGAAGCCCTCGCAGGCCAGCGCGTCGTCGGTGACCGTGTAGCGGCCGCCGCGCAGCGCCGCCTCGAGCGCCACCCGCGGCACGTCTTCGACGAACGAGTCGCCGGCGGCCAGCCGCTTGACCCGCTCGGTCGAGGCGTCGATGCCGACCACGTCGTGGCCGGCGGCCACCGCCTCCATCGACAGCGGCAGGCCGACGTAGCCCTGCCCGAGCACGGCGACCCGCATCGGCTTCACCATCGTGGTCATGACGCCCGCCCGGCGATCAGCGCGATGTCGGTGGGGACGACCTCGAGCTCGGCCTCGCGGCGCTCGCGGACCCAGTCCAGTTCGGAGCGCAGACCGTCGCGCAGCGACACCCGCGGGCGCCAGCCGATGCTCTCCCGGGCCCGGCCGGTGTCGCCGGCGGTGCGCCGGACGTCGCCGATCTGCGCGGCCTGGCGGTCGACCGGGACCCGCCGGCCGGTGAGCCGGCCCAGCTCGCGGATGACGTCGGTCATGCTGGCCTGCACGCCGCCGCCGATGTTGAGCACCGGATACGGCCGCTCGGCGGTCAGCGCCCGCACGGTCGCGTCCACCGCGTCGTCGACGTGGGTGAAGTCGCGGATCTGGGAGCCGTCGCCGCGCAAGGTGAACCGCGGGCCGCCGGTCGCCGCCTCGCACAGCCGGCGGATCGCCATGTCCGGGCGCTGCCGCGGGCCGTACACGGTGAAATACCGCATGCCGACGGTGGGCAGGCCCATCCCGGCGTAGACCTCGGCGAGCTTCTCGCAGGCCCGCTTGGTCACCCCGTACGGGGAGCGGGGGCGGGTCGGGGTGGCGTCCTCGTCGCAGGGGTACGCCTCGGCGTCGCCGTACACCGACGACGAGGAGGCGTACACGACCCGCGGGCAGCCGGTCTCGGCCGCGGCCTCGAACAGGCGCTGGGTGGCAAGCAGGTTGTCGTGCAGGTACTGGTCGAAGCCGGTGCCGAAACTGCCCAGCACGCCGGGCTGGGCGGCCAGGTGGACGACCAACGGACGGTCCGCGAGCACGCGGTCGAGGGACATCGTCGCCACGTCAGCGCGCACCAGGTCGAACCGGCGCTCGCCCACCAGGGCCGCGAGGTTCGCCTCCTTGTCGGCGGCGGCGTAGAA
Organism: Mycobacteriales bacterium; assembly: GCA_036558285.1. Lineage (GTDB taxonomy): Bacteria > Actinomycetota > Actinomycetes > Mycobacteriales > CADCTP01 > CADCTP01. The sequence continues at coordinate 4,105 of DATBFW010000120.1, forward strand.
GGGGCTGAACGAGTCGACCCCGGTCACCCACCAACCTTCGGCGACCAACCGCTCGGCAAGGGTGCTGCCGATGAAACCGGCGGCACCGGTGATCACTGCTCTCATGGTGGCTCCTCGCCCCCGGCCGTTCCCGCCGGTCAATTACCGCCGGGACATCGCTGTTTGACGCTTCAAACTGTCCTGGCTGGGAGGCACGGATCTCCATTGCACCTGCGTGCTAGTACCTCTGGTGGGACTTGCCATGGGGGGGTCCTAGGACCTTCGGACACCTGTGCGGCTCGGCCCGGGATGAAAGACTGTGTCTCTCAGTTGCGTCCGACGAGAAGGAGGTTGGCCGTGGTCGCGGTGGCCCCCGGAGCGGCGGCACCCTCGGACGGCCCGTCCGCCGACGGTTCTCTCGAGTCCCTGTTCGAGGGGCCCGGGGAGGCCGGCGCGCGGGGCCGGTCGGGGCGCAAGGCCAGGTCCGGCGTCGAGGCTCGGACCACGACCATCGACCTGTCCGCCGCGGCCGACCCGGCGCCCCGGCGCCGCGGCGTCGTCCCGCTGCGGCACATCGTCGGCGCCCGCCCCCGGTCGGGTCGCTGGCAGGCCCGGGCGCGCCGGTCGGCACGGATCGGTGCCTGGGTGGCCGCCGCGGCCACCGTCGGTGCGGGCCTCGTCGCACTCTGGGTGCTGCTGTTCACCACGGTCTCCGGCGGCGACGTCTGGCTCGGCCGGCCGTTGGCGCCGACGAAGCACGACGAGAACGCGACCCAGCAGGGCCCGGCGCCGGGCAGCCCCGGTGCCGGCCCGCTCCGGCCCACCAGCGCTGCCCCGCCGAAGCCGTCCGCGACCGCGGCGAAGGCCGCCGCGACGCCGTCGCACACGTCCGGCACGAGCAGCGGCGGCGCGGCGACCGCGGGCGGCGGCGGCTCCGGCCGCAACGGCGCCGACGACCCGGTGGGCGACGACGCCGGCGGCAGCCGGACGACGACCCCGACCACCGGCGCGACCTCCGGCGGCGGCTCCGGCCACGGCTCGGGCAGTGGCTCCGGCGGGTCCGGCGGCGGCTCCGGCTCGGGCGGCGGCTCCGGCGGCCACGGCGCCGACGACTAGGCCGCGCCGGTAGGACCGCCCGCCCGCTTCTGCGGGTCGATGGCTCACGGCCGGCCCTGGAAGCGAAGGATCGCGGTCCCTCGCCGGCCCGCGGACGGCTGCCGCGCTGCGGGCGCGCCGGTGCTACGACCATCGTTCACTGGAGACCCGTTCCAGCCCCCTGTCAGGGTCGATGACATGGCCCGGTATCTGTTCGCCTCCCATGACGGGTTCGGTCTGGGACACGTGCGGCGGAACACCCTTGTGGCCCGGGCCATCCTCGCCCGGGAGCCCGAGGCGGAGATCGTCGTGGTCACCGGACTCCCGATGCGCCCGGCCTGGCTCGGCCAGGGTATGCGGGTGGTCCCGGTGCCGGCGCTGCTCAAGGACTCCGCCGGTGCGTACCGCAACCCCGGGATGTCCGTGCAGCAGGCGCTGGCCGCCCGCTCGGCCGCTTTCCACGCCGCCGTCGACGAGGTCCGGCCGCACGTGGTGGTCGTCGACCGGCACCCGTACGGCACGGCCGGCGAGCTGCGCGACGGGCTGCGCGCCGCCAAGCGCGCCGGCGCCGCCCTCGTGCTCGGCCTGCGCGACATCCTGGACCAGTCCGCCGCGGTCGAGGCCGAGCTGGCCGGCGCCGGCTGGGCCGGAGTGCCCGAGCTGTTCGACGAGGTGCTCGTCTACGGCGAGCGGGTGCTCTGCGACCACGAGCGCGAGTACGGCCTGCCGGTCGCGCCGCGCTACACCGGCTGGGTCGCCGACAGCAGCGGGCCGCGCACCCGTGAGCCCGGGCTGGTCGTGGTCTCCGCCGGCGGCGGTGGCGACGGAGCCCAGGTCTTCGACCTCGGCGCCGAGCTGGCCGGCCGGCTGCCGGCCGCCCGGTTCGTCGTGGTCGCCGGCCCGTACGCGACCAGGGACGTGACCGCCGCCGGCAACCTGACCGTGCTGCGGGACGCGCCCGGCTGCGCGGAGCTGTTCGCCCGGGCCACCGGCGTGGTGCAGATGGCCGGGTACAACACGACGTTCGAGGCGCTGGCCGCTGGACTGCGGCCGGTGCTGGTGCCGCGCCGCAACCCGCGCCGCGAGCAGGCGATCCGAGCCTCCCGGCTGACCGCGCTCGGAGTGGCGGACACCGTCGACGAGGGCGTGCCGGCCGACGAGGTCGACTGGCTGCTCGGCCGCGACCGGCTGCTGCCGGCCGGCGCGCTCGCCGCGGCCGGGATCCGGCTGGACGGCGCCGAGCGGGCCGCGGCCGCGGTGATCGAGCTGGCCCGGGGAACACGGGCGCCGGTCGGCGCCACCCGGACCGAGGAGCAGGTGCAGGGCGACACCGTGGGAAGCGCGCCATGATGCAGACGATCCGGCGGCTCCGGCCGTACGCCTCGCCGTACCGGCGGGCCCTCGCCGTGGGCGGGGTGCTGACCCTGGCCGAGGTCGGGCTCAGCCTGGCCCAGCCCTGGCCGCTGCGCTGGGTGGTGGACAAGGTGCTGCAGCCGGCCCAGCCGGCCACGCACCCGCAGCTGATCCTCGCCGCCTCTGCGGTCACGCTGGTCGCGCTGGTGCTGCTGGCCGGCTTCGCCGACTACTGGGCCACCCGGCTGCTGTCCGCCGCCGGCCTGCACGTGGCCAACGACCTGCGCCTGTCGGTGCTGGCCCGGCTGCAGCGGCAGTCGCTGCGGTTCCACGGCAAGCACCGGGTCGGCGACCTGACCGCCCGGGTGACCAGCGACGTCGCGTACACGCAGGACATGCTGGTGCAGGTGCTGGCCACGCTGCTGCCGGCCACCGCGCTGATGATCGGCATGTTCGTGGTGATGGTGACCCTCGACCCGGTCTTCACCGTGCTGGCGCTGCTGTCCACCCCGCCGCTGATCTGGGCCACCCGGCGCGCCCGCAAGGAGTTGCGCTCGGCCGCGCGGCGGGTCCGCAAGGCGGACGGCGCGCTGGCCTCGGCGGCGACCGAGGACCTGTCCGCGATCCACCTGGTCCAGGTGTTCGGGCTCGAGCACGAGCGGCTCCGGAACTTCGCCGGGCTGTCCGAGACCAGCCTGACCGCCGGCGTCGAGTCGGTGCGGGTGCAGTCCCGGTTCGGCCCGCTGGTCGAGGTCGCCGGCGTGGTCTCGACCGCGGCGGTGCTCTGGTTCGGCGCCGAGCGGGTGCTGTCCGGGCACCTCAGCCTCGGTGTGCTGCTCGTGTTCATCGCCTACCTCGGCTCGCTCTACAAGCCGGTCAAGCAGCTGACCAAGCTGTCCCAGGTGGTCAGCAAGGGCGCCGCGGCGCTGGAGCGGATCGGCGAGGTGATGGACGCGCCGGTCGACATCGTCGACGTGCCCGGTGCGGTGGCGGTCCCGATCCGCGGCCAGGTCGAGTTCCGCAACGTCTCCTTCTCGTACGGCCGGGAGCCGGTGCTGCGTGAGCTGAACCTTTCCATCGAGGCCGGCCAGAACGTCGCGCTGGTCGGGCCGACCGGGGCCGGCAAGAGCACGATCGCCGCGCTCATCCCGCGGCTGGCCGACGTGACCGCGGGCCAGGTGCTGGTCGACGGCATCGACGTGCGCCGGCACCAGCTGGCCGCGCTGCGCGGGCAGATCGCGACCGTGTTGCAGGACACCGTGCTGCTGGACGGAACGCTGCGGGAGAACATCATCTGCGGCCACCCGGGCGCGCGGGACCGGGACGTGCGGCGGGCGGCGCGGCTGGCACTGGTGGACGAGTTCGCCGCCCGGCTGCCGGACGGGCTGGACACGCACATCGGCGAGCGCGGCGCGAACCTGTCCGGCGGTCAGCGGCAGCGGGTCGCGATCGCCCGGGCGATCCTGCGGGACGCGTCGATCGTGATCCTGGACGAGCCGACCTCGGCGCTGGACGCCGGTTCCGAGGAGCTGCTGGTCGCAGCGCTGGCGAACCTGCCGCAGGGGCGGACGAAGATCGTCATCGCGCACCGGCTGTCGACCGTGCGGGACGCGGACCGGATCTTCGTGCTCGAGCACGGCCGGATCGTCGAGGCCGGCACGCACAACCAGCTCGCCTCGTACGGCGGCCTGTACGCGAAGCTGACCCGGTTCCAGGCCGGCGACCAGCGCCTGGCCACCTCCGCCGGCTGACCCGCCCGCCCCCGCGCCGCGTCTGCGGCGGAATGCGGGCTCCGGTGTGCTCGTACGGCCGGACAACGTCCGTGTTCGCGGGCCCGCAGCACGGACGTAGTTCTCCGACGGAGACGTATCCCGGGTGAGCGCCTATCCCGAGCCGAGATTCAGTACTGAGTTCCGGGCGCTCACGACGTCACCCGGGATCCGCTCCAACGGGGCGCCGGCGTCTGCGCGTCCCAGTGGGGCGTGCCCTGGATGAGCAGCACCGAGTGCCGGCGCCCGCTTGGAACCGGCCCAAGGACTACGAAGCCGTCATCGACGGGGCCGTCCATGAACGCCGCGTGACTGTCCCAGTCCCGCTGCTCCCGAATTTCTCGCCGCGGTTTCCACGTCGGCCTATGCACGGTTCGTACAGCAAAGGTCGCCACACACGAACCGTAGGCGCCAGCGCCGATAGTCTGCCTCGCCGACCGACCGGCCGACGAACGCGCGCTTCCGCCGCAAAGCCGTTCGTCTGGTTATGCTGCTCAGCCAGCAAGCACTTGCTCGCGCAGGATGTCGGTGTGCCCGCAGTGGTGGGCCAGCTCGCGCAGGACCTATAGGTACACCGACACCGGCAAAGAGAATCTCGGGCGGAGGAGGACGTTCCTACGCCCGGCCACGACACGCAGAACGCGTTCCTATGTCGCTGACTGGACTCGTCGCACGGCTTCTGCCCGTGATCCGGTAGGTCCAGGAGTCGGCTCGATGAGGACTCTGCGTCGCCGTTGGAGTCCGGCCGATCGGTGTCGCCACGGTCCGCGGCGGCACGGTCAGATCCGGGCTCTACTCGATGAGCGTCGTCTTCTGACGCAGCAGGCAGAACTCGTTTCCCTCAGGGTCGGCGAGCACGGTCCACGACTCGCGGCCGGTCTGCCCGATGTCCACTCTGCGCGCGCCAAGCCTCAGGATCCGCGTGATCTCGGCGTCCCGGTCCGCGGAGTCCGGAGCGAGATCGAGGTGGAGACGGTTCTTGACGATCTTCTCGTCGGCCACCGGCATGAAGCAGAGGCCCACAGGCGCGGTCTCATCGGGGCCGATGACCACCTCCTGCTCGCGCTCGGAGAGGATCCGCCAGTCCAGTACCTGGGCCCAGAACCTGGCGAGGGCCGGCAGGTCGTGAGCATCGATGACGATGTGATGCAGGGACACACCCATGACCGCCAGTCTTCCGGTAGGCGCGGGTTCCCTGCGCCGGAAGCACCGCGGCGGCGGCCACCGCTGCCGCCCAGGGCTCGCTGGCCGCGGGCTTCCCCGCCGTCTTCGAGTCGGGCCATGCTGCATCCGGTGGTCCGCAATGCGTGCTCAGCGGCCATCGGGCCGGAATCGAGGGGTATACACGCGGTGATGTTCAGCGGCGGCGCCAAACGGTGGGTCGGGGCGACGGGGGGTCTGGTTGCCGCGCTCGCCCTGCTGATCGTGGCCGAACTTGTCGCTCCGCCCACGATTGCTGACACTGCAGTCCTGGACCTCATGGTCGCGGACCGGACGGCGCGCTTGACTGCGATCGCGACTGCCGTCACCAACAGCGGAGCCAGCCCCTTCACCTATCCGCTGATCGCTCTCACCGCCCTGCTGGTCGGCATGCGGACCCGACGCTGGCAGCCCGGCGTTGCGGCGCTCTGCGTCGTCGTGCTCGGCGTCCTGTCCCGCCTGGTGCTGTCTGTCCTCATCGGCGACGCCCGCCCCCCTTTGGAGCAGCGACTCGTGCCCGTGGTCGGGTTCAGCTTTCCGTCCGGCCACGCCACCAGCAGTGCGCTGCTCGCCGGCGCTCTCATCTGGCTGATCGGATCGGCCCGGCTTCCGTCCGTGGTTCGGTGGACGACCGCCGCCATCCTTGTCCCGTGGGCAGTCCTGGTCGGCGTCAGCCGGCTCTACCTCGGCGTGCACTGGATCAGCGACGTCGTCGGCAGCTGGTTGCTGGCTGGTGCCTGGTTGGGCCTGCTCCCGCTGCTCGACCAGGCACTGCGGATGCACCACGCCACCCGTCGGTCGCGCCCCTTTCGAGGGCCCTGACCGCGGATCACTGGAGCCAGCGTCAACCCCGACGGACCTCCGTGGGCCTACGTAACGGGTGTCGTTACGGACCGCGCCTTCCTGGCCGACGATGGGACGGCAGCGGGTCGCTCAACCGCCCGCTGCTGGCCGAAGCCCGCCGGCCACGCACCCGTGAGTTCCTCCCCTACAGGACGTCGTCCGGGAAACCCTTGGTCAGGCTCCATCACCGAGGGCCTGACCGCTCTCCTGGGAGCAGTGGGCAAGTGGACCGGTCGGGAGCTCGGCGACGACGTGGCGCTCCTCGCAGTCGAGCGGACCTCCTGACCTGCGGCCGCCGGCGCAAGAGGTGTGTCGTGTCGCCCATGTGGCGACGGACAACAGACGGCCCGGCGCAGCGCGGCAGGTCCGAGCGGACCACGATTCCGACAGCGCCTGACACGACCCCGCCGGCGGCGGTCATGCTCCTTCGGGCACCGCTGGCGGATTGACGGGATCCCGGGGGACTGGTGGGGCGCTTGCGGTCGGCACCGGGGGCGAGGGGGTCAGCCCTGGGAGAGGTGCTGGCGCGCCCAGAGCGCGGCCTGGACCCGGTCGGTCACGCCGATGCGCTGGAACACGCTGGTGAGGTGGGCCTTGACGGTCCGCTCGGTGATCTCCAGCCGGCGGGCGATCTGCTTGTTCGCCATGCCCTGGCCGACCAGGCCGAGCACCTCGCGCTCGCGCGGGGTCAGGTCGATCTCCTTGCGCCCGCGCCGGCGCTGCTCGATGAGCACCCGCCCGGCCCGCGGGTCCAGCGGGGCGTCGCCGGCGTACGCGACCCGCACGCCCTCGATCACGTCGTCCGGGTCGCTGTGCTTGAGCAGGTAGCCGTGCGCGCCGGCGTTCAGGGCGTCGAGGATCTTGCTCTCGTCCCCGTACGAGGTCAGCACGACGACCCGGGTGAGCGGCAGCTGATCCGCGATGAGGCGGGTGGCGGCCACCCCGTCCAGGGCCGGCATGCCGAGGTCCATGAGGATCACGTCCGGCTCGAGGTCGTGCGCGGACCTGACCGCCTCCTCACCGTCGGCGGCGGTCCCGACCACGTCGATGTCCTCGACGGTCGCGAACAGCTGTTCCAGTCCCTGCCGGACGATCGCGTGGTCGTCGACGATCAGCAGTCTGATCATGGCGTCGGCATCTGGAGAGCGAGCACGGTTCCCTTCCCTGGGGTCGAGGAGAGGGTCAAGGTCGCCCCCATTGTGGCGGCCAGGCCGCCGAGGGCGCGCAGGCCGAGGTGGCCGGGCTTCTGCGGCAGGTCGGGGCCGGGCAGGCCGCGGCCGTCGTCGGACACCTCGAGCACGAGCGAGTCGCGCTCGCCGTAGACCGAGACGCTGACCTTGGTCGCGTCGGCATGCGCGACGACGTTGCGCACGCCTTCCTGCGCGGCCCGGTAGATGAGCTGGACGGCGTCCATGTCGAGGGTGTCCAGCGGCCCGTCGACGCGCAACGAGGTCTCGATGCCGCGCGGCTCCAGCCGGGCCAGCAGGTCGGACAGCGCCGCCTCCAGGCCCTCGTCGTAGAGGTTCGGCGGGTAGATCTCGACCATCAGCGAGCGCAGCGAGCGGACCCCGTCGCGGACCTGGTCGGCCGCGGCGCGCACGGCGGCGGCGTCCTCCGGGTCGCGGCCCGGCTGCCGGGCCGCGGCGCCGAGCGAGAACGCGACTCCGGCCAGGTCCTGCACGACGCCGTCGTGCAGGTCACCGGCGATCCGGCGGCGTTCCTCCTGGGTCGCCTCCAGCGCGTTGCGGAGCAGGTCCTCCCGCTGATACTGGGTGCGGCGCAGCCGGCGGGCCAGCGACAGCACCAGCGGCACCTGCAGCAGCTCGAGCAGCACCAGCGCGCCGAGGCTGAACGGCGCGAACTGCAGCCACAGCTGGCGGCCGGCCTCGGTGATCCCGGAATACCGGAAGTACGCCTCGAACAGCAGCGTGTGGTTGCCCGTCGTGGTGGTGACCGGCAGGTAGACCTCGAGCAGCTCGGTGGCCGGCTCCTCGTACTGGTTCTCCGGCTCGGACAGGTCGGACAGGCCGGCCTCGGTCTCGCCGGTCCGCAGCGCCGCCTGCTCGTCCTCCTGCAGCTCGAACTTCCGGCCGATCAGCCGGTTCTCGTCCGAGTAGAGGATCGTGCCGTCGGTGTCCCAGATCTTGACCCGGATCAGGGACCCCTTGAGGACCTGGTCGCGGACGATCTTGTCGAGCTTGCTCATCGCCTTCGGGTCGCCGGTGCGGATCCCGTCCTCGAGCATCGGCTCGACCGCGGCGTGGGCGGTCAGCGTCGCCCTCCGGTTGGCGCTGTCGATGGCGGCCTTCGTACCGAGGCTCCGGCTGGCCCAGGCCGTGAACACGGCGATGATGACCAGTGCGATCAGACCGGTGAGCACGTAGCGCGCCATCAGGCGCGACAGGTTGACCGGCTGGTCGAAGACGGCTCCGCCGGGCAGCCGCAACCGGCCGACCGACCGGCCACCATGACCGGACCACCTCAACACCATTGCTCGCAGCCTGTCTTGTCCGAATTTCATCGATGCAGAGTGATGCGGTTGTGTAGCTCACGGCCCCTGTCTCGAGCCGGTTCACGAGATCCCACCACCACAGTGCCCTGAAAATCGCGTCCGGAGGCCCTATCCCCCTTCCTTTAGGGGGGTCTTAGCCGAGACTTATCCTCAGCCGATCAGCCGAGCGTGTCGTGGACCCGGCGGCGGGTGACCGACTCCAGCCGGCGCAACGTCTCGACGTTCCGGATCCAGATGAGCGCGTCCAGGGCCGGGTTGTGGAGGGTGCGGGCCGGCCCGCGCAGCGGGTGCTCGTCGATCGTCACCAGCGTGCCGTCCTCGACCGGCTCGGCCCGCAGCTCGATCCGGGCGCTGCCGGCCGGCCAGGCGTGCGCCTCCAGCTCCAGCCGGTGGTCCGGTTCGTACGCGAGCGACCGGGTCTCGTCGTCCTTGCGGACCGGCGCGTACCCGACCGTGTAGTGCAGCGCAGTGCCCGGCTCCGGCCAGCCCGGCTCGACCTCGCGGATCTCCCTGGTGCCGACCACCCAGTGCCGGTAGCTCCGTCCGTCGCGGAGCACGTCGAAGACCGCCTTCGGGGTCAGGCCCCGCATCACCCGCCGGTTCACCGTCATGGCCGGCAGCGTTCCCGGTTACCAGGCGGGCTACCCCCAGGCCGTCAGCGGGGCGGGTCGGGGATGCGGTAGCGGCCGAGCGAGGCGTGCACCTCGCGGACCGCGGCGGTGGCATCGGCCAGCCCGGCCGGGTCGGCCGCCCGGGCCGCCCGCATCGCCTCGCCGAGCGCCACCGGCACCTGCCGGGCGCTGACCGCGTAGTCGTGCTTGGCCGTCCAGGCCACCCGCTGCGACCAGCGGGCCGCGTGCGCGCTCTCCAGCAGCGCCGCCGCGTAGAGCGATTCGAGCCGGGCCGGGTCGCCGCCGTGCGCGGCCGCGTGGGCGAAGTCACCGACCAGGTAGGTCAGGTCGTCGTGGGCGGCCAGCAGTCGCTGCTCCGGGGCCGCGGACCGCAGCCGCTTCCGAACCAGCTCGACCATGCCCTCGACCGGCGCGGCGGCGGCGGTGGCGGCCGCGACCGCGGCGTCCCCGTGCGCGGTGCCCTCCCGGGTGGCCAGCGCCAGCACGCCGAGCAGCCCGACCGCGGCGGTGGACAGCACCCGCAGCGACCCGGCCAGCAGCAGCCGCAGGTGGCGCAGCGACAGCGGCCGGTCGACCCGGTGGCCGAGCACGTCCCGCAGCGCCCGCTGCAGCTGCCGCAGCCCGCTGCGCAGGTCCTCGAAGCCGTGCTCGATCTCGTCCGCGTCCGGGCGCAGCGCCCGCAGCGCCCGCTCCACCCGGGCCGCCGCCTCGACCTGGACCTGGCTCGGCTCGCCGCCCGCCGCCCGCACCAGCACCATCGCGTCCACGCCGCGGGCGCCGACGACCGCGCGCAGCCGGGTCTCCAGGTCCCAGCGGCGGTGGCTGAGCGCGTACTGCTCGAGCTGCTCGACCTGGCCGAGCAGCTCGCCGGTCGCGGTGCGGGCGCCGATCAGCGCGTCCTCGAGCCGCTCCCGCAGCCACCGCTCGTCCGGGTCCCGGCGGTGCGTGTCCTCGGCCGACCTGGCCTCCGCGGTCAGCCGGTCGACCTCGACCAGCACGGCCCGGACGTCGTCGGTGAGACCGGGGCCGCGCCGCCAGACGGGCGGGCGGATCGGGGCGGCGACGGCCAGCCCGGACGAGGGAGGCGCGGACGGATCGACGGCCGCCGGCTCGGCGGCGTGGGACGACATTCGGGAGCGCGCCCTTTCCAGCCCGTACGGCTGCTCGTCATTACGTGCACACCTGTCAACCCAATGTGACCGAGGTCGCGAGCTTGTGCCAAGGGCCGTTCGGCCAGCCCGGATGCCTCCGTACGGGCGGTCGCCGTTGACGCTCGGACACCGGCCTCCGTACCGTCCGGGCGTGGCCGCGCGGGTCGGGTACGGGGAGGCGGCCCGGCTGCTTGCCGAGCGGGACCCGGTGATCGCGCGGCTCGTCACCGCCGCCGGCCCGCCGAGGATCCCGGCGGCCCGGGAGACCCCGTTCGCCACGCTGGTCCGCTCGATCACCTACCAGCAGCTGGCCACCAACGCGGCCAGGGCCATCCACGGCCGGCTGGTCGCCGCCCTGGACGACGACGTCACCGCCGAGCGGGTGCTCGAGACGCCGGCCGGGACGCTGCGCGCGGCCGGGCTGTCCGGGCGCAAGGTCGAGTCGCTGCGCGACCTGGCGACCAAGGCGCTCGACGGGACGGTGATCCTCGACCCCCGCCGGCTCGCCCGGCAGAGCGACGAGGAGATCACCGCCCGGCTGTCCACCGTCAAGGGCATCGGCAAGTGGTCGGCCGACATCTTCCTCATGTTCCGGCTGCGCCGGATCGACGTCTGGCCGACCGGTGACCTCGGTGTCCGCAAGGGGTACGCGCTGGCTTGGCAGGTGCCGGTGCCCACCGAGAAGCAGCTGACCCCGCTCGGCGAGCCGTACCGGCCGTACCGGAGCGTGGTCGCCTGGTACTGCTGGCGGGCCGTGCAGCTGGCCGGCGACGCCGCGCTGACCAGGCCGGAAAGTGCCGCACAAGTGCTCTGATCCGCGGGGTTCACGCGGGGTCGTTACCGGCACTGGATAACGTGGCGGGTGCATCCCGGCGGCGCCGGCGGGGTGCGGTGCTTCGACGTGGCTGCGGCGCCGGTCGGGAGCGGTCCGCAGGAGGCGCCGATGAGCGAGCCGGAGAGCCCGCAGGGCGAGCGGGGAGCGACGAGGGCTGGGCCGGTCGAGGGACGAGGCCGGGTCCGTCCGAGGAGCGGGGGATGAGCGAGCTGACGGTGGGGGTCGTCCGGCAGGACGACGTCGGCGAGCGGCGGGTCGCGCTGGTCCCGGAGAGCGTCGCCCGGCTGGCCGCGCTCGGCCTCGGCACGGCGGTGCAGGAGGGCGCCGGCGCGGCGGCCTGGTTCCCGGACGCGGACTACGCGGCGGCCGGCGCCACGGTCGTCCCCGGGCCGGCCCTGTACGAGCGGGCCGACATCGTGGTCTGCATCCGCCCGCCCGACGGCGCCCCGCTGCGGGAAGGTCAGCTGCTGCTCGGCCTGCTCCAGCCGCTGCTCGAACCCGCGCTCGCCCGCAGGCTGGCCGAGACCAAGGTGACCGCGGTCAGCCTGGACGGGCTGCCCCGCACCCTCAGCCGGGCCCAGTCGATGGACGCGCTGACGTCACAGGCCAACGTGGCCGGCTACAAGGCCGCGGTGCTCGCCGCCGACCTGTACGGCGGCTACTTCCCGATGCTGATGACCGCGGCCGGCACGGTCCGGCCGGCGTCCGTGCTGGTGCTCGGCGCCGGGGTGGCCGGCCTGCAGGCGATCGGCACCGCCCGCCGGCTCGGCGCCGTCGTCACCGGCTACGACGTGCGCGAGGCCGCCCGGGCCGACATCGCCTCCACCGGCGCGAGCGTGCTCGACCTCGGCGGCGCCACCTCGGCCACCGGCGAGGGCGGCTACGCCCGGGCGCTCACGGCCGAGGAGTCCGCCCGCCAGCAGGACGCGATGGCCGCCGCGGTGGCCCGGTTCGACGTGGTGATCACCACCGCGCAGGTGCCGGGCCGGACGCCGCCGGTGCTGGTCACGGCCGAGGCGCTGGCCGCGATGCGACCCGGCTCGGTGGTGGTCGACCTGGCCGCCAGCGACCTCGGCGGCAACGTGGTCGGCTCGGCCCCGGAGCGCACCGTGGTCACCGACGCCGGCGTGACCGTTGTCGGGGCGGGCAACCTGGCCGCCGCGGTGCCCCGCGCGGCCTCCACGGCGTACGCGCGCAACGTCGTCGCGCTGCTGTCCCACCTGGTCGCGGACGGGCGGATCGTGCTCGACCCGGCCGACGAGATCACCGCCGGCGTCCTCGTCACCCACGACGGGGAGGTCGTCCACGCGGCCGCCCGCGAGCTTCTGAACGGAGACCCCGCATGAGCCCGATGCTGTTCGCCGACATCACGGTGTTCGTGCTCAGCCTGCTGGTCGGCTTCGAGGTGATCAGCAAGGTGCCGGCGACGCTGCACACGCCGCTGATGTCCGGGGCCAACGCCATCCACGGCGTCGTCCTGGTCGGCGTCATGCTGCTCGCGGCCACGATCAACACCCCGCTGGGCTACGTGCTGCTGTTCATCGCGGCGGCGTTCGCGGCGATGAACGTCACCGGCGGCTACCTGGTCACCGACCGGATGCTGGAGATGTTCAAGGCCCGGCCGAGGGACGTGCGCAAGTGAGCGGGCTGGACACCACCACCCACCTGGTCTACCTGCTGTCCGCGGTCTGCTTCGTGATCGGCCTGCACCTGATGAACTCGCCGGCCACCGCCCGGCGCGGCAACCAGGTCTCGGCGGCCGGGATGACGCTGGCCATCCTCACCACGGTGGTGGTGCTGGCCGACGACAAGTCGAGCACGGCGGCCGCGATCGCCGTGCTGGTGCTCGGCTCGGCCGTCGGTGCGATCGCCGGCGCGATCACCGCCCGCCGGATCGCGATGACCGCGATGCCGCAGCTGGTCAGCGTGCTCAACGCGGTCGGCGGCGGGGCGGCGGCGCTGATCGCGCTGGCCGACGCGATCCACCACGACGGGTCGCTGCCGCTGGCCCAGGTGCCGGTCTCCACCACGCTGGCCACGTTCCTCGACCTGCTGATCGGCGGCGTGACGTTCTCCGGCTCGGTCGTCGCCGCGGGCAAGCTGGCCGGGCGGATCGCCGGCCGGCCGATCGTGTTCCGCGGCGGGCACTGGGTGAACCTCGGGCTGTTCCTGGTCGCGCTGGCCTGTGGGCTGACCTATACCGCCCGGCACGGCGGGGTGCCGGTGCTGGTCGTGCTGCTGCTGGCCGCGCTCGCGCTCGGGGTGCTCGGCACGCTGCCGATCGGCGGCGCTGACATGCCGGTGGTCATCTCGCTGCTCAACGCCTGCACCGGCACCGCGGTCGCGATGGCCGGGTTCGTGCTGGAGAGCACCCCGCTGATCATCGCCGGGGCGCTGGTCGGCGCGGCCGGCGCCATCCTCACCAAGCTGATGGCCGACGCGATGAACCGCTCGCTGCTGAGCATCGTCGCCGGCGGGTTCGGCACCGGTGACGGCGGCGCGCCGGTGGCGCCGACCGGCGGCGGCACGGTCCGCGAGGCCAGCCCGGACGACGCCGCGCTGCAGCTGGCGTACGCGTCCAGGGTCGTCATCGTCCCCGGCTACGGCCTGGCCGCGGCGCAGGCGCAGCACGAGCTGGTCGCGCTCGCCCAGGCGCTGGACGAGCACGGCGTGGACGTCAGCTACGGCATCCACCCGGTCGCCGGCCGGATGCCCGGGCACATGAACGTGCTGCTGTCCGAGGCGAACGCGCCGTACACGCAGCTGAAGGACCTGGAGGAGATCAACCGGGTGTTCCCGACCACCGACGTGGTGCTCGTGGTCGGCGCCAACGACGTGACCAACCCGGCCGCCCGCCGGCCCGGCAACGCGGTGTCCGGGATGCCGATCCTCGACGTCGACCTGGCGAAGTCGGTGCTGGTGATCAAGCGCTCGATGGCCAGCGGGTACGCCGGGATGGACAACGAGCTCTACACCAACCCGCGCACCGCGATGCTCTTCGGCGACGCGAAAGCGGTGCTGGCCAACCTGAACAGCGCGCTCACCGCGTACATCACCGTCGGACCCGGATGACCTGCATCCCCTACGTGGCCTGAGCCCCGGGCCCGGCCCGGTCCAGATGGCGGTGCAGCGCCGGCTGCTGCACCGCCGTCCAGGCGTTGTTGGCCAGCCAGTAGAGCAGGATCACGACCGGGAACGGGAACAGCGTGCCGCCGAGCAGCGCGCCGACCGGGAAGGCGTACAGCGTCAGCGGCCGGGTCAGCGGGTCGGCCGGCGGGGTGCGGCGCAGCGCGTGCCGCGAGGTCAGGTACGTGGCCAGGGCGGCCAGCGCGGCCAGCGGGATCGCGACCGCGGCGACCTGCCAGCGGTCCACCCCGAACCCGGCCAGCTCTGCGGCCGGCATCCGGACGTATGCGCCGAGCGGGGCGCCGAGCAGCCGCGCCTGACCGAAGGCGGCGACGTCGGCCGGGCCGAACACGTAGTCGCTGCCGCCGCCGGTGAGCCCGTGCAGCACGTGCAGCAGGCCGAGGAAGACCGGGACCTGGGCCAGCGCGGGCAGGCAGCCGCCGAGCGGGCTGACCCCACGATCCCGCTGCAGCTTCTGCACGGCAGCGGCCAGCGCGGCCCGGTCGCCGCCGTGCCGCTCGCGCAGCGTGCGGATCTCGGGCTGCAGGCCGGCCAGGGCGCGGCCGGAGCGCAGCTGGACCAGGGCGAGGCGGACCAGCAGCACCCGCAGCGTGAGTACGAGGAAGACGACGGCCAGCGCCCAGGACAGGCCGCCGGCGGGGTCGAGGACGGCACCGAAGGCGCGGTACCAGCACCAGAGGATCGCGGAGACGGGATAGCAGACGAGCGCGTACAGGAAAGCGAGCATGGCGGGACTCCGTCCGGGAGGTGAGGAACTGGGGGACGGGTGCCGACGGCCTTGGTCAGGCGGTCAGCGGGTCCCGGGACGGTGCTCGCGGGCGCGGCCGTCCGGCCGCGTCGGGGTCGCGCTGCGGATGGGTCGCGGTGTCGGCGGACCGGGCCCGCAGGACCGGGTCGGGCAGCGACCCGGCCGGGGTGACGGGCAGCGCGTGCAGCAGCCGGACCAGCAGCGTCGCGGCCAGCGCGACGGCGACGCCGGCGAGGACGGCGCCGGGCTGCGCCTGCACGGCCAGCAGCCCGAGCACTCCGAGCAGCCACGCCGCGCCGCCGAAGCGGACGAGAACGGCGAGCCGGCCCATGCCGGAACGCTATCCCCGCGGGCCTTACCGGGAGAAGATCGGCGCAGCCGGACGACGCGAGGAGGCGCGATGAGCATCGCGGTGGAGCCGGAGACCGACGCGGCGCTGCGGGCGGTGGAGGAGCGGGTGCTGTGGCTGGCCACGGCGATCGTCGACCACGCCAACCGGGTGCGGCCGAACCCGGACGGGCTCAAGGTGGGCGGCCACCAGGCGTCCAGCGCCTCGATGGTGACGATCATGACCTCGCTCTGGCTGGAGCAGCTCGGGGCCGAGGACCGGGTCTCGGTCAAGCCGCACGCCTCGCCGGTGCTGCACGCGCTCGAATACCTGCTCGGCGACCTGGACGCGGCGTACCTGACCTCGCTGCGGCAGTTCGGCGGCCTGCAGTCCTACCCGAGCCGGCTCAAGGACCCGGTGCCGGCCGACTACTCGACCGGCTCGGTCGGGATCGGGGCGACCGCACCGATCTGGGGCGCGCTGGCCCGCCGGTACGTGGCCGGTCACTTCGGCGCGGGCGGCGGCCGGGGCCGGCAGTGGTCGCTGGTCGGCGACGCCGAGCTGGACGAGGGCGCGGTCTGGGAGGCCGTGCTCGACCCGATGGTCGCCGAGCTGGGCGAGGTCGTCTGGGTCGTCGACCTCAACCGCCAGTCGCTGGACCGGGTCGTGCCGACGATGGGGGCGACCCGGCTGCAGGGCATGTTCGGCGCGGCCGGCTGGCAGGTGCTCACGGTCAAGTACGGGCGGCTGCTGGAGGAGCTGTTCGCCCGGCCCGGCGGCGCG
>DATBFW010000121.1:0-13417 GCA_036558285.1 Mycobacteriales bacterium
GGCGTAGAGCGCGTCCAGGGCGTCCGGCGTGAAGTCCACGTCCTCCCGCTCGGCCGGCGCGATCAGTGCGCGGTCGGCCGCGTCCCGCTCCAGCCGGTCGATGCGCAGGTAGTGGAACAGCCGCTCCGAGTACGACTTCGACGCCGACAGCACCGAGGGCAGGTGCGGCAGACCGGCGCCGACGACGATCAGCGGCGCACCCGTCTGCGACAGCTCGTGGCAGGCCGCGCAGAGCGCCGACACGTCCGGGGCCGGCACGTCCTGCATCTCGTCGATGAACAGCGCGATCCCGACGGAAAGGTCGGTGGCAACCGACGCGGCGTCGGCGAACAGCTCGACCAGGTCGATCTCCAGGTCACCGGTGTCGGCCCGACCCATCGCGGCCGGTACGTCGATCCCCGGCTGCCAGCGCGGCCCGGTGCGTGCCCTGGTCCCGCGCCCGGCCGTTTCCGGCTCCCGGAGCGCGAACGCCTTCAGCACGCCGAGCACCTGGTCGACCCGCTCGGGATCGCGGTGCCGGCCGGCGATCTCGCGCAGCGCCATGTGCAGCGCCGCCGCGACCGGCCGCCGGATCGACTGGTCCGGCCTGGCCTCGATCTTGCCGGTGCCCCAGAGCCGGCCGATCGCCTGCGAGCGCAGCTGGTTGAGCAGCACGGTCTTGCCCACGCCGCGCAGCCCGGTCAGCACCAGGCTGCGCTCCGGCCGGCCGCGGGCGACGCGCTCCAGCACGACGTCGAACCGGGCCAGCTCCCGGTCCCGGCCGGCGAGCTCGGGCGGGCGCTGCCCGGCTCCTGGCGCGTACGGGTTCCGCACGGGATCCATGCGATCGGACTGTATGCGGCCGTCTAGCGATCTTCGTAGAGGCACGTAGAAACCCCGATCGGCGTGTCGCGCCGGGCCCGGTTCGGTCGTGGCCGGGTCAGTCGAGGGCGGCGAGGATCTTGGTGGCGGCCTGGTCTGGGGTGAGCTCGCCGGTCTGGACGGCGGACTCGACCTCGGCGACCACGTCCTTGACGGAGCCGAGTCGGGACAGCAGCCGGTCGCGGACCAGCGCGCGGGTCCAGTCGACCAGCTGCCGGCGGCGCTTGGCCTCCAGCTCGCCGCGGGAGACCAGCCAGTCCCGGTGCCGCCGCACGTGCCTCCACACGTTGTCCAGGCCCTCGTTGTGCAGCGCCGAGCAGGTGACCACCGGGGCCTGCCAGTCGTCCGACGACCCGCGCAGCATCCGCAGCGCGCCGGACAGCTCCCGGGCGGCCTTGCGCGAGTCGAGTGCGTGCTGCCCGTCGGCCTTGTTCACCGCGATCACGTCGGCCAGCTCGAGGATGCCGCGCTTCATGCCCTGCAGCTGGTCGCCGGTCCGGGCCAGGGTGAGGAACAGGAACGTGTCCACCATCTCGGCGACCACGTACTCGCTCTGCCCGACGCCGACGGTCTCGACCAGCACGACGTCGTAGCCGGCCGCCTCCATCACCAGCATCGTCTCCCGGGTGGCCCGGGCGACCCCGCCGAGCGTCCCGGCCGTCGGCGACGGCCGGACGAACGCCCGCTCGTCCGCGGCCAGCCGGGTCATCCGGGTCTTGTCCCCGAGGATCGACCCGCCGGTACGACCGGACGACGGATCGACCGCGAGCACCGCGACCCGGTGCCCGTCGGCCAGCAGGTTCATCCCGAGCTGGTCGATGAACGTCGACTTGCCGACCCCCGGAACCCCGGTGACGCCGACCCGCTCGGCCTTGCCGGTGTCCGGCAGGAGCGCGGCCAGCAGCTCCTGCGCCCGCTCCCGGTGGTCGGCCCGGCGCGACTCCACCAGCGTGATCGCCCGGGCGATCGCCGCCCGCTGCCCGGACCGGACGCCGTCGGCGAGGTCAGTGACCGGCACGGGACAGCTGGTCCGAGAGCGTCCGGAGCAGGTCGAGCGCGGCCTCGGCGATGACCGTCCCGGGCGGGAAGATCGCCGCCGCGCCGGCCGCCCGCAGCGCCTGGTAGTCCTGCGGCGGGATTACCCCGCCGACGACGATCATGATGTCGTCCCGGCCGTGCTCCGCCAGCTCGTCGCGCAGCTCGGGCACCAGCGTCAGGTGTCCGGCGGCCAGCGAGTTAACTCCGACGATGTGCACGTCGGCCTCGACCGCCTGCCGGGCCACCTCGGCCGGGGTCTGGAACAGCGGGCCGACGTCGACGTCGAAGCCGAGGTCGGCGAACGCGGTGGCGAGCACCTTCTGCCCGCGGTCGTGGCCGTCCTGGCCCATCTTGGCCATCAGGATCCGCGGCCGGCGACCCTGCTCGTCCTCGAACGCGGCCGTCGCGGCCCGTACCTGCTCGATGGTGTCCACGCCGGAGCCGGCCTCCTCGCGATAGACGCCGGAGATGGTCCGGATCGTCGCGCTGTGCCGACCGTAGACCGCCTCCAGCGCGTCGGAGATCTCGCCCACCGTGGCCTTCGCCCTGGCCGCGTCGATCGAGCGCTCCAGCAGGTTGCCGTCGCCGTCGGCCGCGGCCGTGAGCGCGTCCAGCGCGGATCGCACCGCGTCGGGATCCCGCGACTCCCGTAGCCGGCGCAGCTTCTCCGTCTGCTCGGCCCGTACCGCCGAGTTGTCGATCTTGAGTACGTCGAGCAGCTCCTCCTCGGCCAGCCGGTATTTGTTCACCCCGATCACCGGCTGCCGCCCCGAGTCGATCCGGGCCTGCGTCCGCGCGGCCGCCTCCTCGATGCGCAGCTTCGGCAGGCCGGCGTCGTTGGCCGCGGCCATCCCGCCGACCCGCTCGACCTCCTGGATGTGCTCCCAGGCCCGGGCGGCGAGGTCGGCGGTCAGCCGCTCGACGTAGTACGAGCCGCCCCACGGGTCGATCACCCGCGTCGTGCCGGACTCCTGCTGCAGCAGCAGCTGGGTGTTGCGGGCGATCCGGGCGGAGAAGTCGCTCGGCAGCGCGAGCGCCTCGTCCAGCGCGTTGGTGTGCAGCGACTGCGTGTGCCCCTGGGTCGCGGCCATTGCCTCGATGCAGGTCCGGACCACGTTGTTGAACACGTCCTGCGCGGTCAGCGACCAACCCGAGGTCTGGCAGTGCGTACGCAGCGACAGCGACCGCGGGTTCTTCGGCTCGAACGGGGCGACCAGCTTCGCCCACAGCAGCCGGGCCGCCCGCAGCTTGGCGACCTCCATGAAGAAGTTCATCCCGATCGCCCAGAAGAACGACAGCCGCGGCGCGAACGAATCGACGTCGAGTCCGGCCGCGATCCCGGCCCGCACGTATTCCACCCCGTCCGCGAGCGTGTACGCGAGCTCGAGGTCGGCCGTCGCCCCGGCCTCCTGGATGTGGTAGCCGGAGATCGAGATCGAGTTGAACTTCGGCATCCGCCGCGAGGTGAACTCGAAGATGTCGCTGATGATCCGCATCGACGGCTGCGGCGGGTAGATGTAGGTGTTGCGGACCATGAACTCCTTGAGGATGTCGTTCTGGATGGTCCCGGTCAGCTGCTCGGGCTTGACGCCCTGCTCCTCGGCGGCGACGACGTAGAGCGCGAGGATCGGCAGCACCGCACCGTTCATCGTCATCGAGACCGACATCTGGTCGAGCGGGATGCCGTCGAACAGCTCCCGCATGTCGTAGATCGAGTCGATCGCGACGCCGGCCATCCCGACGTCGCCGACCACGCGCGGGTTGTCGCTGTCGTAGCCGCGGTGCGTCGGCAGGTCGAACGCGATGGACAGGCCCTTCTGCCCCATCGCCAGGTTGCGGCGGTAGAACGCGTTCGACTCCGCGGCGGTGGAGAACCCGGCGTACTGGCGGATGGTCCAGGGCTGCGTGACGTACATGGTCGGGTACGGGCCGCGCAGGTACGGCACGATGCCCGGATAGGTCTCCAGGAAGTCCAGCCCGTCGAGGTCCGCGGCCGTGTAGAGCGGCGGGACCGGGATTCCCTCCGGGGTATCCCAGACCGGTGCCTGCTGGTCGGTCCGCGGTCCCTGCGTCGGCTCGCCCAGCGTCGCGTTCGAGAAGTCGGCGATCACCGCGGCACCTCCAGCAGGTCAGCGGTCGTGCGGAGCACGTCCAGCGCGTCGCACCCGGTGTCGACGTACCCGTCCGCGCCGTAGTCGCCTCGCCCGGCCAGCCAGACGTGCCGGGCGCCGGCGTCCCGCAGCGCGGCCACCGCGTCGGGTGAGTAGAGCGGGTCGGCGGCGCAGAGGCAGGCGACCGGGGTGCCGTCGAGGTTCTCCGGCGGACCGGCGACCACGTGGAAGCCGCCGGCCTGGAACAGGTTCCGTGCGAAACCGAGCCGGGCAGCGTGCACTGCCATCGGTCCGAGCGTCGCAAGGTAGACGAACGGCCGCGGCGAGACCGCCTCGACCGCGTCCCGCAGCGCCTCGAACTCGGCCGCCCAGCGCGCCGACGCGAGCGGGCCGCCGCCGAGCCCGGGCGGCGCCGGCGGGCGCGACACGGCCGGCTCGTCCGGCAGCGCGAACTCGGTGACCCCGGTCAGCGGCGCCCGCCGGTGCGCGACGTCGTCGGCCCGCTGCTGCCGGGTCGCGGCGATCCGCTCGCCGATCAGGCCGGCGTCGAGCGCGGCGAGCGCCCCGCCGGCCCGCTCGATCTCGGTGAAGCCGGTCCAGGCGATGTGCGCGAGCTGGTCGGTGAGCGTCTCGACGTACCAGGAGCCACCGGCGGCGTCGAGGACCCGGCCCAGGCTCGACTCGTCGTGCAGGATCGACTGGGTGTTGCGGGCGATCCGCCGCGCCAGGTCGTCCGGCAGCCCGAGCGCCGCGTCGAACGGAAGCACGGTGATCGCGTCAGCGCCACCGACGGCGGCGGCGAAGCACGCGACCGTGGTGCGCAGCATGTTCACCCACGGGTCGCGGCGGGTCATCATCGCGGCCGACGTCACCGCGTGCTGCCGCTGCCCTCGTGCCGGCGCCGCCTCGCAGAGCGACGCGACCCGGGCCCAGACCCGGCGGGCCGCCCGCAGCTTGGCGATCGAGGCGAACTGGTCCGCGCTGACCGCGAACCGGAACTCGATCGCGTCCAGCGCGGCGGCGACGGGCAGCCCGGCATCGGTCAATGCCCGCAGGTAGGCCAGCCCGACCGCGGTGGCGACCGACAGCTCGGTGGCGTCAGCGGCGCCGGCGTCGTGGTAGACGGTCGCGTCGACGGTCGCCACCTGCAGGTGCGGGAAGTCCGGGCGCGGCCGCAACAGGGCGAGGTCGGCGTCGGCGCCGGTGCGGGCGCGCAGCCCGATCGGGTCGGCGCCGAGGCTGCCGCGGACCTCGGCCGGGTCGAGGCCGCGCTCGCCGACCAGCCGCAGGTACGCCGCGGTCGCCTCGGCCGTCTGCGCCCCGGCGTCCAGCGCGATCGGGGCCAGGTCGACGTAGACGCCGTCCAGCGCGGCCGGCAGATCCGCGACGGTAAGGCCGGCCTCGCCCAGCACCAGCCAGATCGAGGTCGCTCCGGTCTCCAGGTCGTTGAGGAGGGCGGCCCGCAGCCGGGTCGGGTCGGGGTCGGCGTGCCGCTGCCGGACGTCCCAGCCGGTCAGCGTCGGCCCGTCCGCGGTCGCACCACGGACGTACGGCGCCGAGCCCGGCGTCCCGGCCGGCGGCTCGTCGGCGGCGGTGTAGAGCGGCCGCACCGGGATCCCGTCGTACGTCGTTCTGGTCAACGCGGCGACCGGATCGGCGTCGTCGGGCACCCCTGACCTCCGCAGCACGCCGGTCACCAGCTCGATCCACTGGTCCCGGGTGGCCGGCGGGAACTCAGCGGCGAGCGGCAGCGGATCAGGCGGTGCCGACATGTCCGGATCGTAAGACCGGCTGACCCGTTCGGGTGTGCGCACGTGGTCCAGCTCTCCTCGAAACGCCCGACGGGGATGATCTCCGGCCCGGGTGGACCGTTGTCTGACCCCCTAAGTAGCGGGGAATCCCCGTTTGGGCCTTCAACCAGGCGAGCGAACCTGCTACCAACTGTCGAATGCACCTCGAGGTAGAGCAGCTGCGCGCTTTCGCGACGCTCGCCGAGGAGCTGAACTTCACCCGGGCCGCCCGCCGCCTCGGCGTCGCGCAGCCCGCGTTGTCCGCCCGGATCAGTCGGATGGAGCGTCGGCTCGGCCGCAAGCTCGTCGAGCGGAGCACACGTTCGGTGCAGCTCACCGATGCCGGCCTCGAGTTGCTGGCCCGGGCGAAACCGATTCTCGACGCTCAGTTCAGCCGCGGGTCGTCCGGATAGCTCGCGATCAGCGCGACGCTGCCGCCCTGCCGGCGCAGCACGTCCCGCCACAGGTCGCCGCCGGGGTCGGCGAACACGTCCGACGGGTGCCCGGCGACGACGAGCCACGCGCCGTCGGCGATCTCGCCGGCGAGCTGCCCCGCGCCCCAGCCCGCGTAGCCGGCGAACACCCGCACCTGGTGCAGGTCGCGCTCGACGATGACCGGGTCGGTGTCGAGGTCGGTCAGCCCGACCGGGCCGGACACCGCGGTCCAGCCGCGCGGCCGGGAGCCGTTGCGCACCTCGCCCAGGCAGAGCGCCGCGTTCGCCTCCACCGGACCGCCGACGAACAGCGTGCGCGGCGACGAGGCGAGATCGAACCACTGCGGCAGCACGTCGAGCAGCGTGACGTCGCTGGGTCGGTTGAGCACTACGCCCACGCTCCCGTCCGGCCGGTGGTCCAGCACGTACACGACCGTCCGGCGGAAGTTCGGATCGCCGAGCATCGGCGAGGCGACCAACAAAACGCCGGGTTCCACACCGGCATCTGGTCGCAGCGCGCACATCGACTCCGATCCTGCCGTACGGGGGCCGCTCCCGTCCCACCGCCTCGGCACTGAGTCAGCACAGCATCGGGCCGTAAGTTGTACGGGTGCGTGCGACGGTCCCGACCGCGGCGGACGCCCCGCCGCAGGGGCGTCGCCGCAGGTTCTGGCAATGGCAGCGCAGCCACGCCCTGCGCGAGGCGCTGCGCCGCCCCGACTTCCGCCGGCTCTACGGCACCCGGCTGACCAGCCAGTGCGCCGATGGGGTGTTCCAGGCGAGCCTGGCCGGGGTGGTGCTGTTCAGCCCGGAGAACGCCGCCGACCCGGCCGAGATCGCCGGCGCGTTCGCCGTCCTGCTGCTGCCGTACTCGTTCATCGGCCCGTTCGCCGGCGTGCTGCTGGACCGCTGGCGCCGGCAGCGGGTGCTGGTGTGGTCGAACGTGGTGCGTTGCCTGCTCGTCGGCGTGGTCGCGGTGGAGATCGCGACCCGGGTCGAGGGCGTGCCGTTCTACGCGACCGCCCTGCTGGTCACCTCGGTCAACCGGTTCTTCCTGGCCGCGCAGTCGGCCGCGCAGCCGCACGTGGTCGAGCCGGAGCAACTGGTCACCGGCAACGCGCTGAGCACGACCAGCGGCTCGATCGCGGCCGCGATCGGTGCCGGGATCGCCTTGGTGCTGCGGCAGCTCGTCGGCGACGGCGACGGCGGGTACGCGCTGATCGCACTGGCTTCCGTCGCCGGCTACGGCTCGTCGGCGCTGCTGGCCCGCCGGTTCGGGCCGGACCAGCTCGGGCCGGACGACGTGCGCCGGTCCCGTCGGGAGACCGTGCTCGGCGTCGCCCGCGGGCTGGTCGAAGGCGCCCGGCACGTGGCCGACCGGCGCGAGGTCGCCTCGGCACTGGCCGCGATCGGCGCGCACCGGTTCTTCTACGGGATCTCGACGATCTCGATCCTGCTGCTCTACCGGAACTACTTCACCGACGACGGGGTCTTCCAGACCGGGCTGGCCGGGCTCGGCCAGATCTTCGCGGCGACCGCGGCCGGCACGCTGATCGCGGCGGCGATCACGCCGGCCGCGGTCCGGCGGGTCGGCAAGCACGCCTGGGTGACCGGGCTGTTCGCGCTGGCCGCGATCACCGAGATCGTGTTCGGCGTGCCGTACGAGATCCAGACGATCCTGCCCGCCGCGCTGCTGCTCGGGATCGTCGCCCAGGGCTCGAAGATCTCCGTGGACACGCTGGTGCAGGAGCAGGTCGAGGACGACTACCGGGGCCGGGTCTTCTCCTTCTACGACACGCTGTTCAACGTCACGTTCGTGGCGGCGGCGGTGGTCGCGGCGTTCCTGCTGCCGGTCTCCGGCAAGTCGTACGCGATGCTCGCGGTCGTCTCCGGCGGCTACGCACTGACCGCTGTCTGCTACGGCCTGTCCGTACGCGGCCGGTTCAGAGACCCTGCTCCGCAGCCCATCGCCTGAGCTCGGCGACGGCCTCGTCGTGCGGGAGCGGACCGCGGTCGAGGCGCAGCTCCTTGAGGTGACGCCAGGCCTGGCCGACCAGCGGGCCGGGCGGTAGGCCGAGGATCTCCATGATCTCGTTGCCGTCCAGGTCCGGCCGGATCGCGCGCAGGTCCTCCTCCGCCTCGATCCGGGCGATCCGCTCCTCCAGCAGGTCGTACGATCCGGACAGCGCGGCCGCCCGGCGCTTGTTGCGGGTCGTGCAGTCGGACCGGACCAGCCGGTGCAGCCGGGGCAGCAGCGGCCCGGCGTCGGTGACGTAGCGGCGGACCGCGGAGTCGGTCCACTCGCCCCGGCCGTACCCGTGGAAGCGCAGGTGCAGCAGGGTCAGCCGGGCGACGTCCTCGACGACCTCCTTCGGGTATCTCAATTCGCGCAGCCGGGACCGCACCAGCTTGGCGCCGACCACCTCGTGGTGGTGGAACGAGACCCCGCCACCCGGCTCGTGCCGCCTGGTGGCCGGCTTGCCCACGTCGTGCAGCAGCGCGGCCAGCCGCAGCACCAGGTCGGGACCGTCGTCCTCGAGCGCGACCGCCTGGTCGAGGACAGTCAGCGAGTGCGCGTAGACGTCCTTGTGCTGGTGATGCTCGTCGATCTCCATCCGCAGCGCGGGCAGCTCGGGCAGGATCACGTCGGCCAGCCCGGTGTCGACCAGCAGCTCCAGCCCGCGCCGCGGGTGCGCGCCGAGGACCAGCTTGGTCAGCTCCACCTGCACCCGCTCGGCGGTGATCCGGCCGATCTCCGGCGCCAGCTCCGACATCGCCGCGACCACGTCCTGGGTCGGGGTGACGCCGAGCTGGGAGACGAACCGGGCCGCCCGCAGCATCCGCAGCGGGTCGTCGGCGAACGACTCGCGCGGGTCGGCCGGCGTGCGCAGGGTGCCGGTGGCCAGGTCGCGCAGCCCGCCGTACGGGTCGCTGAACTCGTGCCCCGGCACCGAGACGGCCATCGCGTTCATCGTGAAGTCGCGCCGGCGCAGGTCGTCGGCCAGCGAGTCGCCGTACGCGACCAGCGGGTTGCGGCTGACCCGGTCGTACCGGTCGGCCCGGTAGGTGGTGATCTCGCAATGCACGCCGCGGACCAGCACGCCGACCGTGCCGAACTCGATGCCGGTGGTCCAGGTGCCACCCAGCCCGGACACCAGCTCCAGCACCGTCTCCGGCCGCGCGTCGGTGGCGAAGTCGAGGTCCTCGGCGGGCCGGCGCAGCAGCGCGTCCCGGACCGTGCCGCCGACCAGGTGCAGCTCGTGACCGGCGCGGGCGAAGACCTCGCCGAGGTCGTCGGCGGCCTCGGGGACCGGCACGAGGTCCGCGGGCGAGGTCACGGGATCCCCAACGGAAGACACGGACGTGGACACGACCCTCCAGCCTAGGGGACGACAGGCCGTCGCGCCGCCAGGCCGCCACCCGGCCCGCCGTACGGTACGAGTGCCGGCCGACGCTTACGATCGACGGCATGGCCCGTCCGCGTCGTCCCCGGGTCCGCCGGGTCGACGAGACGTCGGCCGGCGGACTGGTCGTCGACACCTCGTCCGGCCGTACGGTTGCCGCGCTGATCGGGCGAAAGGACCGGCGGGGACGGATGCTGTGGTCGTTGCCCAAGGGGCACATCGAGGCCGGCGAGAGCGCCGAGCAGGCGGCGGTGCGGGAGGTCGCCGAGGAGACCGGCATCGCCGGGCGGATCATCGGCCGGCTGGGCACGATCGACTTCTGGTTCATGGCCGACGGAAGGCGGGTGCACAAGACCGTGCACCACTTCCTGCTGCGGGCCGAGGGCGGTGAGCTCTCCGACGAGGACGTCGAGGTCAGCGCCGTCGCCTGGGTGCCGCTCGAGGAGCTCGCCGGCACCCTGGCGTACGAGGACGAGCGGACCCTGGTGGCCCGCGCCCCGGAGCTGCTCGACCGTGTCTGATCGGATCCGCCGGCTGGGCACCGCGCTCGTCGCCGCGGTGGCGCTGGCAGCCGGCCTGCCGTTCGCCACGCCGGCGAGCGCGGCCCCGGCCGACCCGGTGACCGTGACGCTGCAGGCCCTGGAACCGCACGACCTGCAGCTGGACTCGACCGTGCAGGTCACCGCGGTGGTGCGGAACACCAGTGCGAGCGGCACCGGCCCGCTCACGGTCCGGCTGCGGCGCGGCTCGGTCATCGGCACGCGCGGTGAGCTGCAGCTGACCGACACCGACACGCCGACCACAGGCGTCGCCTCCGGGCCGCCGCAGGACCTTGCCGGCGGGCTGGCGCCCGGCCAGGCACAGCAGGTCCGCTACTCGACGACGGTCGCCGACCTCGGGCTGTCCGCGGCCCAGGCCGGCGTCTACCCCATCGCGCTGACCGTGCAGTCCACCGACGGGACCGAGCTCGGCCGGCTGTCCACCCTGCTGCCGTACCTTCCGGGCGGGATCGCCGGCACCAAGGTCACGCTGCTCTGGCCGCTGCTGGACCGGCCGCACCGGCTGACCGGGTCGTCGCCGGGCAAGCCCGAGGTGTTCACCGACGACCAGCTGGCCCGCTCGGTGTCGCCGGGCGGCCGGCTGGACCGGCTGCTCGCCGCGGCGGTCGCGGTCACCGGCAAGGTCCGGCTCACGCTGGTGGTCGACCCGGAGACGATCGAGGCGCTGGACCGGATGACCGCGCCGGCCGGCTACCGGGTGCTGACCTCGGCGAAGACGACCGTGGCCGGCACCGGGGCGACGGCAGCCGCCGAGTGGCTGGCCAGGCTGCGCGCGATCGCACCGAAGCACCTGCTGGTCGCCACGCCGTACGCGGATCCCGACCTGGTCGCGCTGGAGCGCGGCGGCGACGCGACGCTGGGCCAGTTCCAGACGCCGGACCTGGACGAGACCGCCCGGGTGCTCGGTGTGCAGCCGTCGACCAAGGTGTCCTGGCCGCCGGACGGCCAGCTGACCGACACCGCGCTGGACGATGTGGTGGCGCAGGGGGCGACCGCGGTCGTGCTGGACCCGACCGCGCTGCCCCGCGGTGCGAGCGAGCAGAACGGCCGCACGCCGAGCGGGGTGTCCCCGCTGCCGGCGCTGTCCGCGCAGGCGCTCGCGCTGGTGTCCGACCCGGTGGTGGAGCGGCTGCTTGCCCGGGGCGCGGGCGCGACCGCCGGCGGCCCCCGGCTGGCCGAGCAGCGGCTGCTGGCCGAGCTGGCGATGATCACCGCCGAGGCGCCGAACGACAGCCGGACGATCGTGCTGGCCCCGCCTCGCCGGTGGAACCCGACCGCCGGGTACGCCGACGCGATCGCCGCGGACGTCAGCCGGCTCCCGTGGCTCACCGAGGTCGACGCGCTGCAGGCGGCCGCGAGCACCGAGCCGGTCGACCGCGGCCCGCTGGCGTACCCGCCGGAGGCCCGCCGGCTGGAGATCAGCGGCAAGCAGGTCAGCACGCTGGGCACGGTGCAGGCCGAGGTGGACGACTTCCGCTCGGCGCTGGACAACGAGGACGCCCGCGAGGTGCTCGGCCCGTACGGGGACGCGGTGCGGCGGGCCGGCTCGTCGGCCTGGCGGGGCTCGCCGGCGGCCGGGCAGGCATACGTGAGCGCGCTGCTGCGGCAGATCGACGGGCTGCGCAGCGGGGTGACGATGAGCTCGTCGGCCACCGGTGACTACACGCTGGCCTCGTCCGACAGCCCGCTGCTGATCACCCTGGACAACCGGCTGACCGTGCCGGTCAGCGTGCGGGTCAAGCTGACCACGCCGGCCGGCTTCGAGGTCCGGGACGCGGGGGTGCAGCAGATCCCGGCGGGCGGCAAGCGGACGGTGAAGGTGCTGGCATCCGTGCAGCGGACCGGGACGTTCACGGTCAAGGGGCAGGCGACCACGCCGGACGGCGGCGCCCTCGGCAACGAGATCACCCTGTCGGTGCGGTCCACCGCGTACGGCGGGCTGGCGCTCGGCATCACCGGGCTCGCGTTCGTGGTGCTGGTCGTCGCGGTGGTGGTGCGGCTGGTGCGGCGGCTGCGGGCACGCGGCGGCGGCGAGCCGGTGGCGGCCGGCAGCCCCGCGGACCGGAGCCTGCCGTGACCGGCTGGAACTCCTGGGACGAGCTGACCCAGGAGCTGCCCCGGCTGCCTCCCGCGTTCTTCGACGACCCGGTGTTCCGGCCGGGCGGCCCGCCGCCGGTGCAGGACGTGGGACCGGCCGTCGAGGCGCACCCGGGCCCGGCCCCGCCGGACACCGGCCGGCGGCCCGGCCTGCCGCAGCGCTGGCCCGGCCGGCGACCCCCCAACGGCGGGCCGGGTCCGGCCCCGCCGCGACCAGCGGGCCCACCGGGACAAGCAGGCGCACCGGGTCCGGCCCCGCCGCGACCAGTAGGACCGCCGGGACAAGCAGGCGCACCGGGACCACTGGGACCCCCGGGGCCAGTTGGCGCACCGGGACCAGTCGGACCCCCGGGACCAGTAGGACCGCCCGGACCGCCGGACGGCTGGCCCGGCGCCGCCGACGAGACCGTGGTGATCCCGCCCGGCTCGCTGGACGAGACCGTCGTCATCCCGCCGATCCCGCCGGTCGGGCCGGCGCCGGGCACACCCCCGCCCGGGCCGCCGCCGCGGGCCGGGCGGCCGGCTCCGGGCCAGAGCCTCGGCCGGGCGTCCCGCACGATGGCGATCGCCTCGGCGGCGAGCCGGCTGACCGGGTTCCTGCGCAGCCTGGTGGTCACGGCGGCGATTGGTGTCGCGCTCGTCGGCAACGCCTACAACACGGCCAACACGTTGCCCAACATCGTCTACGAGCTCCTGCTCGGCGGCGTGCTCACGTCGGTCATCGTGCCGCTGCTGGTGCAGGCGCAGGAGCGCGACCCGGACCGGGGCGAGGCGTACACCCAGCGGCTGCTCAGTCTGGCCGTCGCCGGGTTGGCCGGGGCGACCCTGCTGGCCACCCTGGCCGCGCCGGTGCTGACCTTGCTCTACTCGTCGGGCTCGGGCGCGAAGTCCGAGCTCACCACGCTGTTCGCGTACCTGCTGCTGCCGGAGATCTTCTTCTACGGCCTGGGCGCGATGATCGGCGCGATCCTCAACACCCGGGGGGTGTTCGGCCCACCGGCCTGGGCGCCGGTGCTCAACAACGTCGTGGTCATCCTGGTCGCCGGCGTGTTCATCGCGGTGACCACGGGCCGCGACGTGACCGGGTCGCTGAGCACCGGCGAGACGCTCCTGCTCGGGATC
>DATBFW010000122.1:0-3137 GCA_036558285.1 Mycobacteriales bacterium
GACCCGGATCTCGCGCCACATGCGGGCGTCACTGACCCGCACCGGTCGCAGGCTCACCGGCCGTTCGAGCAGATGAGGCTCGGTTAGGGTAACCGGCCAGCCACGCATGTGCGCCACGATCCCATCATTCTCCCGTACCGCTGCTGACGCTACGCGATCCCAGGTAAGCGTTATGCACCGGAGTCCGGCCGGGTGTGGTCACCCCCGTTGATCTGGGAGATCGCATGCCCGAGCACGGGCCCGAGCACGGCCATCCCGTCCCGGACGCCTCCGGTGGAACCGGGCAGGTTCACGATCAGGGTACGGCCGGCGACCCCGGCTACGCCACGCGAAAGGATCGCGGCCGGCACCCCGGCCGCGGCGCCGGCCGCGCGCAGCGCCTCGGCGATCCCGGGGACCTCCCGCTCGATCACCCGCCTGGTCATCTCGGGCGTGAGGTCGCCCGGGGTGAGCCCGGTACCGCCGGTGGTCACCACGACGTCATAGCCGTCCGCCAGGGCGGACCGCAGCGCCGCCTCGACCGGCTCGCCGTCGGGCACGACTACCGGCCCGTCCACGGCGCAGCCGGCCGTCCCCAGCAGTTCGGCCAGTACGGGCCCCGAACGGTCCGGGTATACGCCCGCCGCGGCCCGGTTCGACGCGGTGATGACCAGGGCGCTGATCACGCTCCCAGCCTCGTTCACCGCTGCCATCGCCCGGTCTTGCCGCCTTCCTTCCACTCGACCCGGACGTCGGTGATCACCGCGGCCGGGTCGATGGCCTTGACCATGTCGACCAGCGCCAGCGCGGCCACCGACACCGAGGTGAGCGCCTCCATCTCCACCCCGGTCCGGTCCGCGGTCCGGGTGATCGCGGTGATGTCCACGCCATCGTCGGTCACGGCCAGGTCTACGGTGACCCCGTGCAGCCCGATCGGGTGGCACAGCGGGATCAGGTCCGGCGTCCGCTTGGCCCCGGCGATGCCCGCGATGCGGGCGACCGCGAGCGCGTCGCCCTTGGGTACCTCCCCGGCACGCAGCGCCGCCACCGCGCGCGCCGACAGCCGCACCCGTCCGGTCGCGCAGGCCGAACGCGCGGTGACCTCCTTGCCGGACACGTCCACCATTCGCGCGTGGCCGGCGCTGTCCACGTGCGTGAGCCCGGAGCCCGCGTTCTCGCTCGTCACGGCAGGATCAGCACCTCGGCGATGTCGCCCTCGCTCATCTGCACGACCCACTCCGGTACCACGACCAGCGCGTTGGCCTTACCCAGCGTGGCTATCTGGTGCGAACCCTGCCCGGTCAGCGGGGTCACATTCCCGGCCGCCCGGTCGAGCACGCCGCGCAGGAAGGACCGCCGGCCGGCCGGCGAGCGCAGCGGCCCGGTCAGCTCGGCCTGCGCCGTCTGCAGGCCGAGCCCGTCGTAGCCCTGCAGCGCGGCGATCGCGGGCCGGGCGAAGACCTGGAACGAGACGTAGGCGCTGACCGGGTTGCCGGGCAGCGTGAAGATCGGCACCCGGTCGCCCGCCGCCGCGACCGGCGTGGCGGCCTCTTCGTAGGCGTCGCGGCGGAACCGCCGGCGCTGAGGTTCGGTCGGGGTCACCGCGGCCGGGAGCGCGATGGTCCCGAACCCCTGCGGCATCCCGGGCTGCATGGCCACCTTCCGGAACGTGATCGTGCCGAGCCGCTGCAGCGCCGCCTTGACCACGTCGTGCTCGCCGCCCATGCTGACCCCGCCGGTGGTGACCATCAGGTCGGCCCGGACCAGCTGGTCCTCGATGGCCGGCAGTACCTCGTCCGGGTGGTCGGGCAGGATGGCCTGCCGGTAGGCCAGGCAGCCCGCCTCGCGCGCCGCCGCGGCCAGCATGAAGCTGTTGGAGTCCCAGATCCGCCCGGGAACGAGCGGGGTGCCCGGCTCGGCCAGCTCGTTGCCGGTGGACAGCACGACCACCCTGGGGCGCGGCCGGACCAGGACGGACCCGCGGCCGGCCGCGGCGATCACCGCGACGTGCATCGGCCGCAGCCGGGTGCCGGCGGTGACCAGCACCTCGCCGGCCTTGGCGTCCTCTCCGGCCAGCCGGACCGAGCTGCCGTACTCGGCCCCGGCGCGGATGCTCACCCGCGCGCTGCCGCCGTCGGTCCACTCCACCGGCACCACGGCCTCGGCGCCGTGCGGCAGCATCGCCCCGGTCATGATCTTGATGGCGGTGCCGGGCTGGAGCGCGTACGCCCCGGTGTCGCCGGCCGCGACCTCGGCCGTCACCGGCAGCGTGACCGGCTTCTCCCCGGTGGCGGACGCGACGTCCTCGACCCGCACCGCGTACCCGTCCATGCCCGAGTTGTCGAACGAGGGCAGCGCGCTGGCCGCGGACACGTCCTCGGCCAGCACCAGGCCACCGATGTCGTTCAGGCCGAGCTCGGTGGGGGTCAGCGGCGTGATGGTGGCGAGGATCTCGGCCAGGTGCTCCTCGACCGGGGTGAGCGGCTCGCCCCCGTGCCCGTGGGTCACGGCAGGCTATCCAGGTACTTGCGCAGCCAGGGCACGATCTCCTCGGCCAGGTCGGAGCGCTCGCAGGCGAACTGGACCAGGGTGCGCAGGTAGTCCAGCTTGTTGCCGGTGTCGTAACGGCGGCCGTGGAACAGCACGCCGTGCACGACGCCGCCGTCGGCCGGCCCGCGCCCGGCCAGCGTCAGCAGCGCGTCAGTCAGCTGGATCTCGCCGCCGCGGCCGGGCGGGGTCTCGCGCAGCACCTCGAACACGGCCGGGTCGCAGACGTAGCGGCCGATCACGATCCAGTTGCTCGGGGCCGAACCCGGTACCGGCTTCTCCACCAGGTCGGTGACCGTGACCACGTCTTCCTCGGCGGTCGGCGTGATGGCCGCGGAGCCGTATTGGGAGACCTGCTCCGGGTCCACCTCCATCAGCGCCACCACGCTGCCGCCGTGCCGCTCGCGCACCTCGATCATCCGGCTCAGCAGCGGGTCGCGGCTGTCGATGAGGTCGTCGCCGAGCAGCACCGCGAACGGCTCGTTCCCGACGTGGTGGGCAGCGCAGAGCACAGCGTGACCGAGCCCCTTCGGGTCGCCCTGGCGCACGTAGTGCACGGTGGCGAGCTCGTCGGACTCGCGCACCTGGGCCAGCCGTTCGGCGTCGCCCTT
>DATBFW010000123.1:0-10894 GCA_036558285.1 Mycobacteriales bacterium
CCCAGGTCGCGCCCGGTGACCGTGGCCCTCCGGTACGCGGTCCGGTCCGACCGCGGGCTGATGCGCGCCAACAACGAGGACTCGGTGTACGCCGGACCCCGGCTGCTGGCGCTGGCCGACGGCATGGGCGGGCACGCGGCCGGCGAGGTGGCGAGCAACGTGGTCATCTCCACGCTCGCGCACCTGGACGAGGACCGACCGATCGACGACCTCATCTCCACGCTGCGGGACACCACCGCGGCGGCGAACAACAACCTGCGCGCGATGATCGAGCAGGACCCGAACCTGGACGGGATGGGCACGACGCTCACCGCGCTGCTGTTCGCCGGCTCCCGGGTCGGGCTGGTGCACGTCGGCGACTCCCGGGCATACCTCGTCCGCGGCGGGACGCTGACCCAGATCACCCACGACGACACCTTCGTCCAGGCACTGGTCGACGAGGGCCGGCTGACCATGGAGGAGGCCAGCTCGCACCCGCAGCGTTCGCTGATCCTGCATGCGCTCAACGGCGCCGAGGTGGAGCCGGACCTGTCCATCCGGGAGGCCAGGGTCGGCGACCGCTACCTGGTCTGCAGCGACGGGCTGTCCGACGTGGTCTCGCCCGACACGCTGCTGGAGGCGCTGCAGCTGCCGGACCCGCACGAGTCCGCCGACCGGCTGGTCGAGCTGGCCCTGCGGGCGGGCGGCCCGGACAACGTGACCTGCATCGTCGCCGACGTCATCGACGTGCCGTACGGGGACGACGCGCCGGTGATGGACGGCGCGGTCGGCGGCAACCGCCAGCACCGGGAGCCGGACCACACCACCCCGGCGTCCCGGGCGGCCACGCTCAATCCGCGCCCGGAGCCGGAGGACACCACGCCGGAGCCGCCGACCAGGCCGCGCCGGCGCCGGCTGCGGCTCGCGCTCGGCCTGGTCGGGGTGCTCATCCTCGTCGCCGGCGCGGGTTACGGCCTGTGGCGCTGGACCCAGGCGCAATACTTCGTCGGCGCCGACGGCGACCAGGTCGCGGTCTACCGCGGGGTGAACGCCTCGGTCGGCCCACTGCACCTCTACTCGGTGGTCGACACCAACCCGATGCGGCTCGAGGACCTGCTGCAGGTTCCGCGCCGCCAGGTGCAGGACGGCATCCCGGCGAACAACCGCACCGAGGCCGAGCAGATCATCGCCCGGCTGCTGCGCCAGCAGAAGCCGCTGTGCCCGACCCCCACGCCGACCCCGAAGCCCACCCCCCGCCCGACCAGGCCGGCGGGCTCGCCGACGCCCGCCCGCACCAGCACCGCGCCGACCCCGTCGACTCCGACGTCTCCGGCCAACCCGTCCGGCACCGAGGCACCCGGTGACGAGGGGTGCCGGGCACCTTGATCTCGTTCTCCCCCACCGCCGCCGGCGAGGTCAGGACGGCGCCCCGCCGCCGGGGCGTCGAGCTGGCCATGCTCGCGTTCGCCGTCGTGCTGGTGATCACCGCGGACGTGGTGGTCGACGCGACGTTCAACGACACCGTCAGCTCGGCCGTCTGGACCTACGGCGCCGGCTTCGCGTTGATCTACGCGGTCGCGCACGTCGCCGTGCGCTGGCTCGCGCCGTACGCGGACCCGCTCATCCTGCCGGCGACCGCCCTGCTCAACGGGCTCGGCCTGGTGCTGATCCGCCGGCTCGACCTGGCCGAGGCGGCCGACGCCCAGCAGGACGGCCAGCCGATCCCGGCCGGCGACGCCGAGGTGCAGGTGCTGTGGACCTGCATCGGGCTGGCCTTGTTCGTCGCCGTGCTGCTGATCGTGCGCGACCACCGCGCGCTGGCCCGGTACGCGTACACGCTGGCCGCGGCCGGTCTCGCCTTCCTCGCCCTGCCGGCGATCCTGCCGGGCCGGTTCAGCGAGGTGAACGGCGCGAAGATCTGGATCCGGCTGGCCGGCTTCTCCATCCAGCCGGGCGAGTTCGCGAAGCTCGCGCTGATGGTCTTCTTCGCCGCCTACCTGGTGCAGAAGCGGGACGTGCTGTCGCTGGCCAGCCGCCGGTTCCTGGCGGTCGACCTGCCCCGCGGCCGCGACCTCGGCCCGGTGCTGGTCGCCTGGGGCGCCTCGCTGCTCGTCCTGGTCGGCGAGAAGGACCTGGGCACCTCGCTGCTGTTCTTCGGCATGTTCATCGTGATGATCTACATCGCGACCGAGCGGACGTCCTGGCTGCTCATCGGCCTCGGGCTGTTCCTCGTGGGTGCCTACGCGGCCTACTTCGCCTTCGGGCACGTGCAGGAGCGGGTGCAGGTCTGGCTGCGACCGTTCGACTACCGGGACGACCAGGGCTACCAGATCGTCCAGTCGCTGTTCGGCCTCGGCACCGGCGGGCTGTTCGGCACCGGGCTCGGCGGCGGCCGGCCGGAGACCGTGCCGTTCGCGAAGACCGACTTCATCATCGCCACCGTCGGCGAGGAGCTCGGCCTGGTCGGGCTGGTCGCGCTGCTGGTGATCTACGCGATCATCGTGACCCGTGGCTTCCGCACCGCGCTGACCGTCCGGGACTCGTTCGGCAAGCTGCTCGCCTCCGGCCTCGCGTTCACCCTCGCGTTCCAGGTCTTCATCGTCGTCGGCGGCGTGACCAAGCTGATCCCGCTGACCGGCCTGACCACGCCGTTCCTCTCGTACGGCGGGTCGTCGCTGGTGGCCAACTTCGCGCTGGTCGCGCTGCTGCTGCGGATCTCGGACGCGGCCCGCCGCCCGCCGGCGACACCGCCGCCGAAGCCGCCGCTGGCCGAGGCGATGACGGAGGTGGTCCGGTGAACCGGCCCATCCGCCGGGTGGCCCTGGCGATGCTGGTGCTGTTCGGGCTGCTCATCGTCAACGCGAACTACGTGCAGGTCTTCGAGGGCGACAAGCTGCGCACCGACCCGGGCAACACCCGGGTGCTGCTCGACGAGTACGAGCGGCAGCGCGGCACGATCGTGGTCGACGGGCGGCCGGTGGCCGAGTCGGTGGCGACCGACGACAAGCTGAAATACCTGCGGCGTTACCCGGGCGGCAAGACCTACGCGCCGGTCACCGGGTTCTACTCGCTGATCTACGGCGCCACCGGGATCGAGCAGGCGGAGAACGACTTCCTGTCCGGCAACGACAACCGGCTGTTCACCCGCCGGCTGTCCGCGCTGCTCACCGGGCGCGACCCGCGCGGCGGCAACGTCGTGCTCACGCTCAACCAGCAGGCGCAGGCGGCGGCGGTGCGGGGGCTCGGCGACCGGGCCGGCGCGGTCGTCGCCATCGACCCGTCCACCGGCAAGATCCTCGCGATGGCCAGCACCCCCTCGTACGACCCGAACCCGATCTCGTCGCACGACCCGAGCTCGATCCGGGCCGCATACAACAAGCTGGCCAACGACCCGGCCGACCCGCTGCTCAACCGGGCGATCAACGCCCGCTACCCGCCGGGCTCGGCCTTCAAGGTGATCGTGGCGGCTGCCGCGCTGCAGAACGGGCGGAACCCGGACACGCTGCTCGACTGCCCGCAGGCGTACACACCTCCCGGCACCCGGACGGCCCTGCACAACTTCGGCAACGAGTCGTGCGGCGCGTCCAAGGTGACCATGCAGACCGCGCTGACCAACTCGTACAACACCGCGTTCGCGAAGCTCGGCGTGGACCTCGGGCAGTCGGCGATCCGGAGCGCGGCGGCCGGGTTCGGCATCGGGACCGGCGACACGCTGCAGACTCCGCTGCGCGTCTCGCCCAGCTCGCTCGGTGACATCCCGGACACGCCGGCGCTCGCCCAGTCCTCGATCGGGCAGCGGGACGTGGCGCTGACCCCGCTGCAGGCGGCGATGATCGCGGCCGCGGTGTCCAACAACGGCGTGCTCATGACGCCGTACCTGGTCGACCGGGTGGAGGCGCCGGACCTCACCGTGCTCGACACCACGCAGCCGAAGGAGCTCTCCACCGCGGTCAGCCCCGAGGTGGCCGGGCAGCTGACCCAGATGATGCGCAGCGTCGTGCAGCGCGGCACCGGCCGGAAGGCGCAGATCCCGGGCGCGGACGTGGCCGGCAAGACCGGCACGGCCGAGAACGCGCCGGGGCAGGCGCCGCACGCGTGGTTCATCGGGTTCGCGCACCAGAACGGCAAGCAGGTCGCGGTGGCGGTGATCATCGAGCACGGCGGCAACTCCGGCAGCGAGACGACTGGCGGCGAGGCGGCGGCGCCGATCGCCAGGGACGTCATGCAGGCCGTGCTGACGTCGGGGGGCGGGTGAGGTGGACTCGCTCGACCAGCACACCCTGCTCGGCGACCGCTACCGGCTGGACCGGCGGATCGCGATCGGCGGCATGGGCGAGGTCTGGCGCGCCGAGGACACGGTGCTGTCCCGGACGGTCGCGGTGAAGGTGCTCAAGAGCGAGCTGACCCAGGAGCGGACGTTCCTGGAGCGGTTCCGCACCGAGGCCCGTACCACCGCGTCGCTGCAGGCCAACGGCATCGCGAACGTCTTCGACTACGGCGAGGTGGCCACCGGTGACGACATCCCGGTCGCATACCTGGTGATGGAGTACGTCGACGGCGAACCGCTGTCGGCCCAGCTGGCCCGGGACGGGCGGCTGCCGGCGGCACGGGTGCTGGAGATCATCCGGCAGGCGGCGCTCGCGCTGGCCGTGGCGCACCGGGTCGGGATGGTGCACCGCGACGTGAAGCCCGGCAACCTGCTCGTACGGCGGTCGGACGGGGCGGTGAAGATCACCGACTTCGGGATCGCCCGGGCCGCCGACGCGGTGCCGCTGACCCAGAACGGGATGGTGGTCGGCACCGCGCAGTACTTCTCGCCGGAGCAGGCCGAGGGCCGGGTGGTCGGGCCGCCGTCGGACGTCTACTCCCTCGGCGTGGTCGCGTACGAGTGCCTCGCCGGGCGGCTGCCGTTCCTCGCCGACTCGCCGGTGACCGTCGCGATGATGCAGATCAGGGACGTGCCACCGCCGCTGCCGCCGGACGTGCCGGGGCCGGTGCAGGCACTGGTGATGCGGATCCTGGCCAAGGACCCGCGCCAGCGCTTCGCCGACGGCGGCGAGCTGGCGGAAGCGGTCCGAGCCGTCCAGGAGGGCCGCCCGCTCCCTCCACCCCCGTTCGCCGCTCCCGGCGTCCAGCCGGCGCCCGCACCGGCAGCCGGCCCCGGGCCGGCGGGGCATGCGCACCCGCAGTCCGGCCCCGGCCTCGCGCACCCGGCCGCCACGCCGCCCGGCCACGGCCAGGCGGGCCCGGGACCTGCCGGGCACGCCCAGCCGGGCGGCAACGGCGGCCCGTACGGGGGGAACCAGTTCGCTGCGCAGAGCGGGGCCGCCGGTCTCGGCGGCCCCGGCACCCAGCCCCCACCGGCCCGGGTCAACCCCGACGGAGTGGGCGGCACCAACCCGGCGCTGGCGTACCCGCAGTGGACGCCGGCGCCGTCCGCCGGAAACTGGACCGCCCCACCGGGCGAGGTCCGCCGGCGCCGCGCCGCCCGCCGGCCGCTCTGGATCGCCCTGGCCCTGCTGCTGGCGCTGATCCTGGCCGGGCTCGCCACCGTACTGATGTCCGAGAGCGGCGGGGACGACGCCTTGTCGTCCGCTCGTCCGGTCCCCGCCTCCCCGGACAGCCGCGACTGGAACACTGGGGTTTCGATGGGTTCGACGACGACGAGGGTTCGATGACGACGCCACGCCTGTTGGGATCCAGGTATGAGATCGGCGAGACGCTCGGCTACGGCGGCATGGCCGAGGTGCACCGCGGCCGCGACGTCCGGCTCGGCCGCGAGGTCGCGGTCAAGGTGCTGCGTGCCGATCTCGCCCGCGACCCCTCGTTCCAGGCCCGGTTCCGCCGCGAGGCGCAGGCCGCCGCATCGCTGAACCACCCGGCGATCGTCGCCGTCTACGACACCGGCGAGGAGGACGTGTACGGCAACCAGCCGTACATCGTCATGGAGTACGTCGAGGGCCGGACCCTGCGCGACGTGCTGAAGATCGAGGGCCGGCTGATGCCGCGGCGGGCGATGGAGATCGTCGCCGACGTGTGCGCCGCGCTCGACTTCTCGCACCGCAACGGGATCATCCACCGGGACATCAAGCCCGGGAACGTGATGATCACCCGCACCGGCGCGGTCAAGGTGATGGACTTCGGCATCGCCCGTGCGGTCGCGGACAACGCGGCGACCGTCACCCAGACCGCGGCTGTGATCGGCACGGCGCAATACCTGTCGCCGGAGCAGGCTCGCGGCGAGAACGTCGACGCCCGCTCGGACGTCTACTCCACCGGCGTGCTGCTGTTCGAGCTGATCACCGGGCACCCGCCGTTCACCGGGGACTCCCCGGTGGCCGTCGCGTACCAGCACGTCCGGGAGAACCCGCCGCCGCCGTCCACGATCAACCCGGACGTGCCGCCGGAGCTGGACGCGATCGTGCTCAAGGCGATGGCGAAGAACCCGGCCAACCGCTACCAGTCCGCCGGCGAGATGCGGGCCGACCTGATCCGGGCGATCAACGGCCGGCCGGTCGAGGCGGAGCCGGTAATGACCGCGGACGAGGTCACGACCGTGCTCGGCGGCCCGCGGACGGGTCAGTACCCGGCCGCCGCCTATGGCACCCGGGTCACCGGCCGCCCGCCGACGGCACCGCCCAAGAAGGACCGCAGCCCGTGGTTCTGGGTCGGCATCATCGCCGCCGCGCTGCTCGTGATCGCGGCGGGCGCGTTCGGCATCGTGCAGCTGCTCGGCAACGAGGGCGACGAGGTCACCGTGCCCAACGTGGTCGGGCAGACCCAGGCGCAGGCGACCCGCACGCTGCAGGACGCCGGGCTGGTGCCGCAGTTCACCACCGGTGTCTCCACGCCGCAGCAGAAGGGCCAGGTCGTCAGCACCGACCCGGCGGCCGGGTTCGGGCTGAAGAAGGGCGCCACCGTCTCGGTCGTGGTCGGCGCCGGGCCGGCCCAGCTCACCCTCGACGACTACAAGGGCCAGCAGTACGCGGACGCCGCGAACAGCCTCAAGGCCAAGAAGCTTGTCCCGGTGCGCAACGACGTGAACAACAGCGCTCCGGTCGGCCAGGTGATCAGCAGCAACCCGCCGGCCAACTCCCGGGTCACTGAGGGCGCCCGGATCGTGCTCAACGTGAGCACCGGGAAGACGGCACTGCCGAACGTGGTCGGCAAGTCCGAGCAGGACGCGACCGCGATCCTCAACCAGGCCGGGTTCACCAACATCGACCGCCAGGTGGTGCCACCGCCGGACGACCAGGAAGCGGGCACGGTGTTCCGCACCGACCCGACGGCCAACACCGCGGTGTCGACCGACCAGCGGATCACGCTGTTCATCGCCAAGGAGAAGCCGACCCCGACGCCGACGACACCGTCGCCCACGCCGTCCTCGACCGGAAGCCCGACCGGGAGCCCGACCGGTTCCCCCACCTCGAGCCCCCCGCCGTAAGCGCCGGGACCGCCGCTGTAGTAGTCGGGGCCCCGTCGTACTAGACGGGCCCCCCGCCGTAGTAGACGGGTCCGGCGCCGGGGGGTGGTGGCGGCGGTCAGGCCGTGCTGAAGGCGGTGCGCCGGAGCGCGTCCATCTCGGCGGCCAGCGCCGGCGCCTTGACCCGGGCGCCGGGATCTCCGCAGACCGCCAGCCAGTTGGCCAGCATCACGTGGCCGGACTCGGTGAGCACCGACTCGGGGTGGAACTGCACGCCCTCGATCGGCAGCGAGGTGTGCCGCATCGCCATCACCACGCCCGACGCCGTCCGCGCCGTCACCTCGAGCTCGGCCGGCAGTGTCTGCTCCACCACCGCGAGCGAGTGGTAGCGGGTCGCCGTGAACGGGTCCGGCAGGCCGGCCAGGACGCCGTCGCCCTTGTGGTACACGTCGCTCGTCTTGCCGTGCAGCAGCTCGCCGGCCCTGGTCACGGTCGCGCCGAAGGCCACCGCGATCGCCTGGTGCCCGAGGCAGACGCCGAACAGCGGCAGACGCCGCTGCGCGCACTCGGCCACCACCGGCACGCTGACCCCGGCCGACTCCGGCGTGCTCGGCCCGGGGCTGGTCAGCACCCCGTCGAACCCGTCGAGGTCGGTCGGCGCCATCTCGTCGTTACGCCGCACGGTCGGCTCGGCGCCGAGCTGGGCCAGGTAGTGCACGAGGTTGTAGACGAAGCTGTCGTAGTTGTCGATGACGAGGATGCGCATCGCCCCGACCTCCCCCGCGCGCTACTGGTTCACGGTCACGTCGCTGAACGGCAGCCGCGGATCCACGTACGGGAACACGACGAGGAACAGCAGCGCGACCACCGCCAGGATCAGTATGGCCGAGCCGATCACCTTGCCCGGCACCCCGCCGGGCAGCTTGCGCCAGATCCAGCCGTACACGTCGATCCCTCCCTCAGCTGCCGGTCATCGACGGCGGGGTGCCCTTGCCGACCGGGAACGGCGCCCCGTCCAGCTCTGCGTGGATAACCATCCGCTGCCGGGCGGTGAACTTGGGGTGGCAGGTCGTCAGCGTGAGCAGCCGCCGGGTCGGCGTTGCACCGGGCTTGTCCGGCACCGGCGCGATCACCCCGACGTCCGACGGGTCGACGATCTCCCGGCCGGGGAAACCCAAGGCCGAGACCGCGTCCGCGTTGCTGCCTGGGTCGCCGACGACCCGGTAGGTGTACCAGTACGACCTGGTGCGGATGACGATCGCGGAGCCGGCCTTGAGCTTATCCAGGTTGAGGAACGGCGAGCCCTTGCCGACCCGGTGCCCGGCGATCGCGACGTTGCCGACCGCACCGGGCAGCGGGGTGTCGACGTAGTGGCCCGGACCCTCGTTCAGCTCGTCGGCGCCGGTGCCTTCCACGACCGTGAACACGTAGTCGGTGCCGAACTCCGGGATGTAGATCAGCGCGAAGCCGTCGCCGAGCGGAATGCTGCGGACCTTCTCGCCGGGCCTGGCCGGAGCCGTGCCGACCGTGGGATCGTCGCCGTTGTCCCACTGCTGCTGTAGCGACGTGGTCAGGTCCTTCTGGGTGCGGTGGTTCATCAGGTCGGTGAACCACACCTCGTACACGGCCAGCAGGAGCAGGACCAGGCCGAGCGTGATGAACGTCTGCCCGATGCCGCGCAGGAAGGTGCGGATCCGGGCACCGACCGTTCGGCGCGGACGCTGCGGGCCGCCGCTGCCGCCGCCTCGGCCCGGCGGCTGCTCGCCACCACGCCCGCCCTTTCTCGCCACCTCATCGGGGTACGCGGTGACCGGCGAGGCTCCGTCGTCCTGGTGCTGCTGCCCACGGGCACGGGCCGGGCTCGCGGCGGCGTCGCGGCTCCACGCGCCCACGTCGAACGGGCCCATCACCTCGGTCGAGTCGTCCGGGACCGCACGCTGCCGGTCGCCGGGATCGCGGGCCCAGTATCCGGCGAACCGCTCGCCGCCGGCCTTCTCGCCGCCCGCGGTCCCGCCCGGTCCGGCGAACCGCTGCTCTGCGTCGTTCCGAGCGCGGCCGCGCGGGCCGGCGGGGGGGTGCTCCGCGGCGCTGTCCGTTACCCAGTAGCCCGCGAACCGCTCGTCCGTGCCCGGCCGGTTCGGCGGCTCGTCGGTCGCCGAGTCATCCGGCCCAGTGGGCCGGGTCTGCCGCTTCGCGGGCCGGTCGGTGGCCCAGTAGCCGGCGAAGTCGTCGTCCGCTCCGGCGCCCGCCGCGGACCGGTCGGCGGCGATGCGATCGGCGATCCAGCGCTCGGCCGCCGGCTCGGTCGGCGCGCTCGGGAGCTGCGAGCCACCGGCCGGCTGCGCCGGCGGCCCGGTCGAGAGCCCCGGGCCACCGGCCGGCTGCGCCGGCGGCGCGGTCGAGAGCCCCGGGCCACCGGCCGCCGGCGGCGCGGTCCGGGCCGGCGAGCCACCCGTCGGCGACGCGCTCGGTGGCCGCGGTCCACCGGCCGGCTGCGCCGGCGAGGTGGTCGGGAGCCGCGAGCCACTGGCCGGCTGCACCGGCGGCGCGTCCGCGACCGGCGGCAGCGGGGCCGACGGCCCGGCGGGCCCGGACCAGTCCGGCCGGCCTCGCGGCGGCACGACCGGGTTGTCCGCGGACCGACCCGCGCCCGCGCGGGACGGGGGCGACGGCCGGCCCCATTCCGGCGAACCGGCCGGCTCCTCGGTCGGCCGCAGCGGCGGAGGACCCCACTGCGACATGAACGCCGTCGCCTCGTCGACTCCGGCGCCTCCGTGCTCCGGCTTGCCCGGAGCACCGCCGACCGGCGGCAGCACCGTCTCCCAGCCACCGGCCGGTGCCCGGTCGCCCTGGTTCCACTCGTCCGGCCGTCCCTGTGGCGCCGGCCGATCCCACGGATCCACCCGGCGCCCGCCTCCGGCCGCCTCCCCGCCCGCGGGACCAACCCCCCGACCCGCAGAAGAAGTCGGGGCCGACGGGGAACCCGGACGGAGCGGCGCGGAGCCCGGCCCGGCGGCCGGTGCGGAGCCCTCCCCAGCACCGGGCACGGAGCCCGGCGAGCGGAGCGGCGCGGGCCCCTGCGCGGCCGCTGGCGAGGAACCCGGGGACGAGCCGGCCGGCGATCGCCGCGAACGATCTGCGCCAGGCGCCGACGCGCCCCGCGCAGAGCCTGGCGCGGAGTCAGGCGAGGAAAGCGACGAGGCGCCCGGCCCGGGACCCTGCGACGAAGCCGACGGAGAGTCCGGCGCAGGGACCGACGAC
Organism: Mycobacteriales bacterium; assembly: GCA_036558285.1. Taxonomy (GTDB): domain Bacteria; phylum Actinomycetota; class Actinomycetes; order Mycobacteriales; family CADCTP01; genus CADCTP01. The sequence continues at coordinate 10,664 of DATBFW010000123.1, forward strand.
AGCCCCCGCGCTGCCCCTGGACCCGCAGACGAGCCCCGCACGGCGCCGCCCGGACCCGCCTGAGCAGGCACCCCCGACGGACCCGACCCAGAAGACGACGCATCCGCCGAAGAACCAGCGGTGGGACCCGACGCCCGGTCCCGCGACGACCCCGGCGCAGAAGCCGACTGACCAGACGAAGAACCGGAGCCGGGGACCGGCCAGTCGCGCGACCCCGGCCCGGAAGCCGAC
>DATBFW010000124.1:0-56718 GCA_036558285.1 Mycobacteriales bacterium
CGCGCCGTTGCGGCCCCGGGCCCAGCCGGGTCCGGGCGGACCGGTTGGGCTGTCGTGGACGTGGGAACCCTAAGCGCTCCCGGCGGCCGACCCGGGATACCGAACGGGTGAATCACGCCATGCGCTCGTACGATCACGAGACGTTCATCAGCGCAGGTCAGACCGTACGCCTGAGTAATGACTGTTCGGTTGAGGAGCATTACAGGCGGGCGCTCAGCGCGGTCGCAGCGGTGGTGACGAGCGGCGCAAACCTGGGACCGGGTCGCCGGGTCAGCCGCTCGACCGGACCCGAGACGGAGATCGCAGCGGTGACGTCGCCGGCATGGTCGAACACCGGGGCGGAGACCGACGCGACGCCCGCCTCGCGCTGGCCCACCGAGTAGGCCCAGCCGCGGCGGCGTACCTCGGTCAGCGCCCGCTGGCCGAACCGGGCGCCCGGCGGCAGGTCGTCCTCGGTCCACGCGGCGAGCACCTGTGCGGCCGAGCCGGCTGTCATGGTCAGCCGGGCGCCCACGGCCACCGTCGTCCGCAGCCCGCTGGTCCGTTCGGCCGCGGCCACGCACACCCGCTCGTCGCCGTCGCGCCGGTAGAGCTGCGCGCTCTCGCCGCTGCGGTCGCGCAGCCGCGCCAGCACCGGCCCGGCCGCGGCCAGCAGCGGGTCCGGCGCGCTGCGGGCCAGCTCGGCCAGCCGCGGCCCGGGCACCCAGCGCCCGGACGGGTCGCGTACCAGCATCCGGTGCGCCTCCAGCGCGACCGCGAGCCGGTGCGCGGTCGCCCGCGGCAGCCCGGTCAGCTCGACCAGGTCGACGAGCCCGACCGGGGCGTGCGCGGCCGCGTCCAGCACCGCCACGGACTTGTCCAGCACGCCGACTCCGCTAAGCTGTCCCATGAAACAAGATGCTAGTCCCACAATGTGAGATGAGGCGAGCGACATGGCCGGCACTCTTGCCGAGAAGCTGTGGGAGTCGCACCTGGTGCGGCCGGCCGGGGACGAGCCCGACCTGCTCTACATCGACCTGCACCTCGTGCACGAGGTGACCAGCCCGCAGGCGTTCGACGGGCTGCGGATGGCCGGCCGACCGGTGCGCCGGCCCGAGCTCACCATCGCCACCGAAGACCACAACGTGCCGACCGTCGGCATCGAGCTGCCGATCGCCGACCAGACCTCGGCCACCCAGGTGGAGACGCTGCGCCGCAACTGCGCGGAGTTCGGCGTCCGGCTGCACCCGATGGGCGACCGCGAGCAGGGCATCGTGCACGTCATCGGTCCGCAGCTCGGCCTCACCCAGCCCGGGATGACGATCGTCTGCGGCGACTCGCACACCAGCACGCACGGCGCGTTCGGCGCACTCGCCTTCGGCATCGGGACCAGCGAGGTCGAGCACGTGCTGGCCACCCAGACGCTCCCGCTGCGTCCACTTCGGACGATGGCGGTCACCGTGGACGGCCAGCTGCCGCCCGGCGTGACGGCCAAGGACGTGATCCTCACGCTCATCGCGAAGATCGGCACCGGCGGCGGCCAGGGCCACATGATCGAATACCGCGGGTCGGCCGTCGAGGCGCTGTCGATGGAGGCCCGCATGACGATCTGCAACATGACGATCGAGGCGGGCGCCAGGGCCGGCATGGTCGCCCCGGACGAGACGACCTTCGCCTACCTCAAGGGCCGGCCGCACGCGCCGCAGGACGCCGACTGGGACGCGGCGCTGGCCCACTGGCGGACGCTGCGGTCCGAGCCGGACGCGACGTTCGATCGCGAGGTCGTGCTCGACGCGGCGACGCTCACGCCGTTCGTCACCTGGGGCACCAATCCCGGGCAGGGGGTCCCGCTGTCCGGTCGGGTTCCGGACCCGGCCGCGATGACCGAGCCCAACCAGCGCTCGGCGGCAGAGTCGGCGCTGGCGTACATGGGCCTGCGGGCGGGGACGCCGATGCGGGAGATCGCGGTGGACACGGTGTTCCTCGGCTCCTGCACCAACGGCCGGATCGAGGACCTGCGCGCCGCGGCAGAGGTGCTGGCCGGCCGCAAGGTCGCCGACGGCGTGCGGATGCTCGTCGTGCCCGGCTCGATGCGGGTGAAGGAGCAGGCCGAGCTGGAAGGGCTGCACGAGGTGTTCGTCGCCGCCGGCGCCGAGTGGCGGTCGGCCGGCTGCTCGATGTGCCTCGGCATGAACCCCGATCAGCTCGGGCCAGGGGAGCGCTCGGCCAGCACCAGCAACCGCAACTTCGAGGGGCGGCAGGGCAAGGGCGGCCGCACCCACCTCGTCTCGCCGCCGGTCGCCGCGGCGACCGCTGTCACCGGGCGCCTGGCCGCGCCGGCCGACCTCTGAGCCCGAAGGGACATCCCGTGGAGAAGTTCAGCGTCCACACCGGCCGCACGGTCCCGCTGCGCCGCAGTGACGTGGACACCGACCAGATCATCCCGGCCGTCTGGCTCAAGCAGGTCAGCCGGACCGGTTTCGCGAAGGGCCTGTTCGCGGCCTGGCGGGCCAACGACCCGTCGTTCGTCCTCAACCGCCCCGAGCACGAGGGCGCGTCGATCCTCGTCGCCGGCCCCGACTTCGGCACCGGCTCGTCCCGCGAGCACGCCGTCTGGGCGCTGCAGGACCACGGCTTCCGGGTCGTGCTCTCGCCGCGGTTCGGCGACATCTTCCGCGGCAACTCGCTCAAGGCCGGGCTGCTGACGGTCGTCGTGCCCGAGGACGTCATCGAGGACCTGTGGGAGCGCACGGAGCAGGACCCGGACGCCGAGCTGACCGTCGACCTCGAAGCACTGGAGCTGCGCTACGGCGGCACGACGGTGGGTTTCGAGCTCGACGACTTCACCCGCTGGCGGCTGCTCAACGGGCTCGACGACATCGGGCTGACGCTCACCCACACCGACGACATCGACGCGTACGAGGCGCACCGGCCGGCCTTCCTGCCCACCACGCTGCCGGCACGCTGACCTGGTGACCTCGTCCTGGGACGCCGCGCTGTACGCGGCCAACACCGCGCACCACCGCCGGCACGACGACGACTTCCTCGGCGGCCTGACGCTGCCCGCCGGGGCGAGCGTGCTCGACGTCGGCTGTGGCATCGGCGATTTCACCGCCCGGCTGGCGACGCTCGGCCCCGGTGTCGAGGTGCTCGGGGTGGACGCCGATCCCGGGATGGTCGCGAGGGCGGCCCGGCACGCCACGCCGTCGGTACGGTTCGCGGTGTGCCGGGCGCAGCGACTCGACCGGGTGGTGCCGGCCGACTCGACCGACGCGGTGTTCTCGGTCGCCGCGCTGCACTGGCTGCCCGCGGCCGACCATCCCGGGATGCTCGCGCAGGTGCGCCGGGTGCTGCGGACCCGCGGGCTGTTCCGGGCCCAGTTCGGCGGGCAGGGCCAGATCGCGGCGGTGACGGCGATCCTGGACGAGGAGTCGGCCCGGCTCGGTGGCGGCCCGGCCGGTTGGTTCTTCCCGGCGCCGGCGGACTACCGGCCGCTGCTGTCGGCGGCCGGGTTCGCGGTCCCGGACGACGGCTGGGTGCGGCTGCTGCGGCAGGTCCGGCGGTTCGACACGGCCGCCGAGATGCTCGGTTGGCTGCGCTCGCAGACCTTTCCGGCGTACGAACCGGTGCTGCCGGCGGCGGCCGTCGCGGAGTTCCGCAGCCGGGCCGAGGAGCGTGCGGTGGCCGAGCTGCGACGCGCCGACGGGTCCTACGATCTCGACTTCGTCCGGCTGGACTTGCTCGTACGGCCCTCCTGAGGACGAAATCGCCTGTACCGTAATGGTTTCCCGAAGGGCATAATCGGGAACCGCTTGCGACACAGGCGATCTGGGAGCACGCTGGTGTTTGTTTTACGCCGGTCCGGCGCTTACCGTTCGCCCCATAATCGGCGCCACAAGCCGAGACCTGTCCCGGGGAGGACCCAACAGTGAACAAGGCACAGCTTGTCGAGGCGCTCTCCACGCGTCTCGGCGAAGACAAGAAACGCACCGCCGCGACCGTGGAGGCGTTTCTCGACACGGTCTACCGGACCGTGCAGAAGGGCGAGAAGGTCGCGCTGACCGGCTTCGGCGTCTTCGAGAAGCGCGACCGCGCCGCGCGGACCGCGCGCAACCCCGCCACCGGCGAGAAGGTGCGGGTCAAGAAGACCTCGGTGCCGGCGTTCCGGGCCGGCCAGGAGTTCAAGAACGTCGTCAACGGGTCGAAGAAGCTGCCGAAGATCGCACCGGCGAAGGCCGCGGCGAAGGCGACTCCGGCGAAGTCGACGACGCGGGCGACGGCCGCCAAGACGACCGCCGCGAAGACGACCGCCACCAAGGCTCCGGCCAGGAAGACCGCGGCCAAGGCGGCGCCGGCCAAGCGGACGACGGCGACCAAGGCGACGCGGAGCACGGCGGCGAAGACGACTGCCGCCAAGACGACCGCGGCGAAGAAGACCACTGCCAAGGCGACGTCAGCGCGGAAGACGACCGCGAAGGCAGCGCCGCGGCGGACCGCGTCGAAGAGCACCGCCTGACCAGCACCACCTGACAAGCACCACCTGACAAGCACCACGCACTCGCGTCCCCGGGTCGGCCTCCCGCCGGCCCGGGGACGCGCGCGGTCAGGGACTCTGGCCGGCCCCGTGCGATCCCGGCCGCGTCCCCGACACCGAGGGCGTTCGCGCCGACCGGTCCACCGTGCCCGGAGCGGGATGTCACAGTGGGCGGGGGCCGGCCGTCCTTGGGGTGTGAGCATGCTGAGGTATTCGCGTACGGGTGCGGGGGAGACGCTGGTCCTCCTGCACGGGCTCGGGTCGCACCGGGGAGCGTGGGAGCCGGTCGTGCCGGCGCTGGCGGCGGAGTTCGACGTGCTGACCGTCGACCTGCCGGGCTTCGGCGAGTCGCCGCCGCTGCCGGCCGGGCAGCAGCCGACGCCGGCCGCGCTGGCCGCCGCCCTCGCCGGCCTGCTCGACGAGCTCGGCGTCGACCGCCCGCACGTCGCCGGCAACTCGCTCGGCGGCTGGGTCGCGCTCGAGCTGGCCGCGCTGCGCCCGCTCGCCTCGGTCGCGCTGCTGTCCCCGGCCGGCCTCTGGCCGGGCAGCACACCCCGGTACGCGCGGCTGAGCCTGCGGGCGATCCGTGAGCTCTCCTACTGGCTGGAGCGACCGCTGACCGCGCTGATGCGGTTCCGCGCGGTCCGGTCGGTCACCCTGGCCCAGGTCTACTCCCGGCCCGGCCGGCTGACCCCGGAGCAGGCCCGCGCGGCGATCAGCGCCGCCGCCCGCTGCCCCGGGTACCTGCCCACCTTGCGCGCGACAGCCGACCGGCACTACCGGTCCACGGCCCCGGTCGGCGCGCCGGTCACCGTCGCGTTCGGCTCCCGCGACCGCATCCTGCTGCCCCGCACGTCCCGGCACGTCGAGCAGCTGCCGGCCGGCGCCAGGGTGGTCGCGCTGCCCGGCTGCGGGCACGTGCCGATGAGCGACGACCCGCCGGCGGTGGCCGCGCTGGTGGCGTCGGCGGCCCGCCGGGGGGCGTCCACTATGGAGTGAGTCGTGCGGCCAGGGCGAGGTCGGGGTGGTAGTCGGCGGCGGCCAGCCGCGTGTCCACGAAGGACAGTGCCCAGGTGCTCGCCTTGCGGGCCGGGATCTTGCTGCCCGCCCGCCGCCCCAGCGCGACCCCGTCCCGCCCGGCCAGCGTGCCGACCAGGTCCGGGATCACCCCGCCCTGGCTGCACAGCACGGTGATCCCGCCGGCCGCGGCGGCGGCCTGGACGCGGTCCAGCGCGGCCGCCGGCTCCTTCCCGTACGCCTCCTCGGACAGCGCCGGCTCGGAGCCGACCGGCAGCCCGAGGTCCTCCGCGAGCCCCGCCACGGTCTGCTCGCAGCGCACCAGGTCGGCCGAGCGGATCGCGGTCGGGCCGAACCAGCGCAGCCCGTGCCGGAGCCCTTCGGCCTGCGCGCGGCCGCCGGCGTCCAGCGGCCGCTGCGCGTCGTCGCCCTCCCACCGCGACCGGCTGCCGGCCCTGGCGTGCCGCACCAGCAGCACCATCGCCGTCGGCACCGGCTGGACCGCGAACCGGGCGAGGAGCTCCCGGTCCCGGTCGTAGGTCAGCGTCGTGGCCGCGACCGCCGGCGTGACCCAGCGCAGCGAGTCCACCTCGTCGGTGGCGACGAACGCCCCGTCCGCCGGCGTCATCGCCCAGTAGTCGACGTACTTGCGGTCCGGGCCGAGCTCGTACCGCTGGGTGGGCAGCCGCCGGCCCACGACCGGGTGCACCCCCGTCTCCTCGGTCACCTCGCGGACGGCCGCGGCCAGCGGCACCTCGCCGTCGTGCAGCTTGCCCTTGGGTAGCGACCAGTCGTCGTACCGGGGCCGGTGCACGAGGCACACCTCGATCCCCGTCGCGACCGGCCGCCAGAGCACCCCGCCGGCCGCGAGGATCCGCTCGCCCGTCACTGGGCGCGGCTGGCGTGCCGGCGCATGAGCACTTCCTGGTAGTCCCGCAACGGCGTCCCGGGCTGTCCGGGGTTGCGGGTCCACACGTCGTCGGGGCGCAGCTGCCAGGCGGCCACGTCGTCGGCGAAGGCCAGGTCGAGCGTCTCCCGCAGGTGCTCGCGGGCGGTCGGGTCGGTCACCTGCACCATGACCTCCACCCGACGGTCGAGGTTGCGGTGCATCAGGTCGGCGCTGCCGAGCAGGTATTCGGGCTCGCCGTCGTTCTCGACGTAGATGATCCGGCTGTGTTCGAGGAACCGGCCGAGGATCGAGCGGACCCTGATGTTCTCCGACAGGCCCGGCACGCCGGCGCGGATCGTGCAGAACGTGCGCACCATCAGGTCGACCTCGACGCCGGCCTTGGACGCCCGGTAGAGCGCGTCGATGGTCTCCTCGTCGACGAGGTGGTTGGTCTTGATCTGGACCCGCGCGTACCGGCCGGCGCGGGCGTGCTCGATCTCCCGGCCGATCCGCTCGATGATGCCGCGCCGGATGCCGTGCGGGGCGACCAGGATCGAGCGGTACTCGGTCTGTCGCGAGTAGCCGGTCAGCACGTTGAACAGGTCGGTGAGGTCGGCGCCGATGTCGGGGTCGGCGGTGAACAGCCCGAGGTCCTCGTACATGCGGGCGGTCTTGGGGTTGTAGTTGCCGGTGCCGATGTGGCAGTAGCGGCGGATCGAGCCGCCCTCCTGGCGCACCACGAGCGCGGTCTTGCAGTGTGTCTTGAGGCCGACCACGCCGTACACCACGTGGCAGCCGGCCCGCTCCAGTGCCTTGGCCCACTTGATGTTCGCCTGTTCGTCGAACCGGGCCTTGATCTCGACCAGCACCACGACCTGCTTGCCGGCCTCGGCCGCGTCGATGAGCGCCTCGACGATCGGCGAGTCGCCGGAGGTGCGGTAGAGGGTCTGCTTGATCGCGAGCACGTTCGCGTCGTTCGCGGCCTGCTCGATGAACCGCAGGACGCTGGTGGAGAACGACTCGTACGGGTGGTGCACGAGCACGTCGCCCTCCCGCAGGGTGGCGAACACGCTCTTGGCCGTCTCGTTCTCGGCGAACCGCGGCGGCGTCGCCGGCACGAAAGGCGCCTCCTTGAGGTCCGGCCGGTCGACGTCGTAGATCTGCCAGAGCGAGGCGAGGTCGAGCAGCCCGGGGACGTAGAACACGTCCTCCTCGGGCACGTCGATCTCCTCGGTGAGCAGGTCGAGCACCCGCGGCGTGATCGTGTCCTGCACCTCGAGGCGCACCGCCGGGCCGAACCGGCGCCGGGTCAGCGTCCGCTCCAGCGCCTGCAGCAGGTCCTCGTCCCGGTCCTCCTCGACCTCGATGTCGGTGTTGCGGGTGACCCGGAAGAGGTGGTGCTCGACGATCTCCAGGCCCGGGAAGAGCATGTCGAGCTGGGCCGCGATGAGGTCCTCCAGCGGCAGGTACGCCGAGGCGGCGCGCGGGTCCTTCACGGCCACGAACCGGGCCACGTTGTTGGGCACCTTGACCCGGGCGAACCGCTCGGTCGCCCCGCCCGGCCCGCTCGGGTCGCGGACGAGCACGGCCAGGTTGAGCGAGAGCCCGCTGATGTACGGGAACGGGTGCGAGGGGTCGACCGCGAGCGGGGTGAGCACCGGGAACACCTGGGCCCGGAAGTATTCGGCCAGCCGGGTCCGCTCGGCCGCGTCGAGCTCGTCCCAGTGCAGCGCCCGGATCCCGGCCCCGGCCAGCGCGGGCTCGATGTCGTCCTGCCAGAGCGCGGAGTGCCGCGCGACCAGCTCCTGGGTGCGCAGCGACACCTGGGTGAGCGTCTCCCGCGCGGTCCGCCCGTCCGAGGACCGGATGCCGAGGCCCATGTCCAGCCGCCGCTTCAGGCCGGCGACCCGGACCATGTAGAACTCGTCCAGGTTGCTGGCGAAGATCGCGAGGAACTTCATCCGCTCCAGCAGCGGCAGCCGTCGGTCCTCGGCCTGGGCGAGCACGCGCGCGTTGAACTCCAGCCAGGACAGCTCGCGGCTGGAGAAGCGCTCGTCCGGCAGGTCCGGTGCGGGCGGCAGGTCGTGGCCGTCGAAGTCGGCCGACAGCGCGCCGTCGGCGTCGTCCGGCTGGAGATCGGCCAGCGTGCGCGCGGGCTCCGGATCCCGGGTGATGTCGTCGGCGGTCATGCGGACATGATTGCTCAGCCAGGTGAATGGCGGGAGGTACTCAGGGCATGGTCACGATGGTGACCCGGACGACCCGGCCGTCCGCGATGTCCATCTTCACCCGCTGTCCGGGCCGCAGCAGCCGCAGCCCGCCGGCCGCGAAGGCGGCCGCGTCGAACGGCACCCGCCGGCCGTCGTCGGTCAGCACGGTCCCGCTGCCGGTGTCCGCGTCGAAGGTCGCCACCGTCGCCTGCACGCCGCACCTCAGGCGACGGCGTGGCTGGCGGCCCAGGCCGAGGTGGCCGGGCCGAGCCCGAGCTCGGCCGCGGTACGCAGGTCGGCCGCGGTGTCGACGTCGTTGCGCAGCGACGGCCAGCCGCCGGTCAGCTCGACCGCGCCGGCGGCCCGGTGCGCCGCGGCCGAGGCCCGGCCGTAGCGCGGCTCGACCGCCCGGCCGGGCGCGGTGGCCAGCAGCGTGGTGCCGGTCCCGCTCGCGTCGGCCACGAACGCCGCCTGGTAGCCGGCCGCCGCCGCCAGCGCAGCGTCCAGCTCGGCCGGCCGCAGCGCCGGCAGGTCGGCCGACAGCAGCGCCACGCCGTCGCGCTGGAACCGCCGCGACGCGACCGCGGCCCCGTGCGCGAGCGCCGGGTTGAGCCCGGCGTCCGGCTCGTCCGGCAGCACCAGCGCGCCGGCCGCCGCCATCGCCTCCCGCGCCGCCGGGTCGTCGGTCACCACGTACACCCGCGCGACCGCGGTCGCGGCCAGCGCCGCCGCGACCGTGTCCACGGCGAGGGAGAGCGCCAGCTCCTCGTGCTCCGGTCGCGGCCGGCCCACCGCGTACAGCCGGGACTTGGCCAGCCGTAGCCGCTTGACCGGGACGACCACGGACCACCGCACGGCGCCCCAGGCTACCCGCCGCGGGCCGCGCAGCCGCGGGCCGCGTGGACACCGGTGCCGGCGGCCGGGAAGACTGCGCGTGCAACGACGGCGGGGTCGTGCGGAGGAGGTGGGCCGGGTGAAGCCGGGGCACAGGAACGCCGGGCGCTGGATCTGGCTCGCGGTGGTGCTGGTGAAGCCGCTCAACGCGGTGTTCTTCAAGCGGCACTGGCGGGGGCGCGAGCACATCCCGCCGACCGGTGGGGTCGTGCTGGTCGCCAACCACGTCTCGCAGGCGGACTGGTGCACGTTCGCCGAGTTCGTCTGGGACTCCGGGCGGATCCCCCGGTTCCTCGTGAAGGACAGCCTGTTCCGGGTCAGGGGGGTGCGCAACCTGCTGCGCGGCACCAGCCAGATCCCGGTCAGCCGGGGCACCGCAGCCGCCCGCAACTCGCTCGAGGAGGCGCACGCCGCGCTCGGCCGGGGCGAGGTCGTCTGCATCTACCCGGAGGGCACCGTCACCCGCGACCCCGGCTTCTGGCCAATGCAGGCCCGCACCGGGGTTGCCCGGCTGGCGCTGGCCACCGACGAGCCGGTCATCCCGGTCGCCAACTGGGGTCCGCAGCACGCGGTGGACGTCGAGCACAAGAAGATCCGCCCGCTGCCGCGGCACGAGATCTGGTGCGTGGCCGGGCCGCCGCTCGACCTGTCGAAATACCGCGGGCGGCCGCTGACCGCGGACCTGCTCCGCGAGGTGACCGACGTGATCATGGTGGCGGTCCGCGACCAGCTGGCCGAGGTGCGCGGCGAGACCCCGCCGGCGGAGTTCTTCCGCCGCCCGCCGGCCCGCGAGGCCTCCTGATGCGCACAGCCGTCCTCGGCGCCGGCTCGTGGGGAACCACGTTCGCGAAGGTGCTCGCCGATGCCGGCGGCGACGTGACGCTGGTCGGCCGCCGGCCCGAGGTGATCGCGGCGGTGGCCGAGCGGCACGAGAACCCCGACTATCTGCCCGGGGTCGCGCTGCCGCCGGCGCTGCGGGCCACCGCCGACCCGGCCGAGGCGCTGGACAAGGCCGAGATCGTGGTGCTGGCGGTGCCGGCCCAGCGGCTGCGGGAGAACCTGGCCGGCTGGGCGCCGGCGATCGATTCGGACGCGACGCTGGTCAGCCTGATGAAGGGGATCGAGCTCGGCACCGCGAAGCGGATGAGCGAGGTGATCGGCGAGGTCGCCGGCTGCGGCCCGGAGCGGGTCGCGGTCGTGTCCGGACCCAACCTGGCCCGGGAGATCGCCGAGGAGCAGCCGGCCGCGACGGTGGTCGCCTGCGTGGAGAAGGCCAGGGCCGAGCTGCTGCAGCGGGCCTGCTTCACGCCCTACCTGCGCTCGTACACGAACACCGACGTGGTCGGCTGCGAGCTCGGCGGCGCGGTGAAGAACGTCATCGCGCTGGCCGCCGGGATGGCCGAGGGGATGGGGTTCGGCGACAACACCAGGGCCTCGCTGATCACCCGGGGCCTGGCCGAGACGGCCCGGCTGGGGGCGGCGCTCGGCGCCGACCCGCTCACCTTCGCCGGCCTGGCCGGGCTCGGCGACCTGGTCGCCACCTGCAGCTCGCGGCTGTCCCGCAACCGTACGTTCGGCGAGCGGCTTGGCCGGGGCGAGTCGCTGGAGCAGGCGAGGGCGGCCGTGCGGACCACCGCGGAGGGCGTCCAGTCCTGCCGGTCGGTGCTGGAGCTGGCCCGCCGGGTCGGCGTCGACGTGCCGATCACCGAGGGCGTCGTGCGGGTCTGCCACCAGGGCGTGCTCGCGACCGAGCTGGTGCCGTCGCTGATGGGCCGGGACATGAAGGACGAACGGCCGGTGACCGCCTGACCGGTGGACAGCCGTACGGCCGCCCGGGTGGTTGACTCGGTCCCGTGACCGTCCACGTGCTGCACGAGAACCCGGACTGGATGCCGCCGTTCGCGGCCGCCTTCGCCGCGGAGGGCGTCGACTGGGACGAGACGCTGGTGACCGGCGGGTCGCTGGACCTGACCGCGACGCCCGCCGAGGGCCTGTGGTGGTCGCGGATGAGCGCGTCCGCGCACACCCGCGGGCACATCGCCGCCGCCGAGCACGCCCGCGCGCTGCTCGACCTGCTGGAGGCGCACGGCCGGCGGGTGGTGAACGGACGGGCCGTGCTCGACCTCGAGCTGTCCAAGGTGCGCCAGCTCGCGCTGCTGCGTGCGGCCGCGATCGCGGTGCCGCGGACGGTGGCGGTGGTCGGCGGCCGGCCGGATGACGTGCTGGCCGCCGCCGCGACCGTCGGTCCGCCGGTGGTGGTCAAGCCCAACCGGGGCGGCAAGGGCCTGGGAGTGACCCGGTTCGACTCGGTCGACGAGCTGGCCGCCGCGCTGCCGGCGCTGGACGAGCCGGTGGACGGCGTGCTGCTGGTGCAGGAGTACGTCGAGCCGGCGCGGCCGCGGATCACCCGGGCCGAGATCGTCGGCGGCGAGCTGGTCTACTCGATCACCGCGGACACCGAGCGCGGCGGGTTCCAGCTCTGCCCGGCCGACGCCTGCGCCGTCGACGGCACGTCGACCAGCCTGTTCGCGCTGCGGACCGAGCCGCTGGCGGACGGGCTGGCCGACGCGTACGAGTCGTTCGCCCGCTGGCACGGGCTGGAGGTGGCCGGCTTCGAGTTCATCGAGACCGCGGACGGCCGCGCGGTCACCTACGACGTGAACACCAACACGAACTACAACCCCGACGTCGAGGCGGTCGCGCCGCGCTCGGCGGCCCGCGCGGTGGCGCGCTATCTCGGCACCCTGGACAAGGAGGTCTCATGAGCGAGCGCGCGAGCGCGCAGCGCGAGCGGGGAGCGACGAGGGCCGACCATCCGGCGCTTGCGCCTGACGGTCTGTCCGAGGAGCGGGCGCGGTGAGGTTCGGCTACTGGATGCCGGTGTTCGGGGGCTGGCTGCGCAACGTCGAGGACGAGGGCATGCCGGTCGCCTGGCCCTACCTTCGCGACCTGGCCGTCGACTCCGAGCGGCACGGGTTCGACCTGTCGCTGCTCGCCGAGCTGAACCTCAACGACATCAAGGGCCACCGCGCGCCGGCAGCGGACGCCTGGACGCTCGGCGCCGCGCTGGCCGCGGTGACGCAGCGGCTGGAGCTGATGCTCGCGGTCCGGCCGAACTACCACGCGCCGTCGCTGACCGCGAAGGCGCTGTCCACGCTGGACCTGATCGCCCCGGGGCGGGTCAGCCTCAACGTGGTCTCGTCCTGGTGGGCCGACGAGGCAAGGCAGTACGGCATGCCGTTCGACGTGCACGACGCGCGCTACCAGCGGACCGAGGAATGGCTGACCGTGCTGCGCCGGCTGCTGACCGAGCCGACCGTCGACCACCACGGCGCCCTGTACGAGCTGGACGGGGCCATCCTCGAGCCCAAGCCGAGCAAGGCGGTCGACGTCTACATGGGCGGCGAGTCGCCGCGGGCGCTCGGGGTGATCGCCGAACACGGCGACGCGTACGTCATGCACGGCGACCCGCCGGAGGTCATCGCCGACCGGGTCCGGCGGATCTCCGAGCTGCGCGAGCAGGCCGGCCGGCCACCGCTGCGGTTCGGCGTGTCCGGCTACGTGATCGTCCGGGACACCGAGGCCGAGGCGGCCGCGGAGCTGGACCGGGTGCTCGACGTGCGCTCCAGCCCGGAGGCGTACGCGTCGTACCAGGACTTCGTGAAGGGCTCGCAGCTGGAGTCGGAGGTGTCGCTGCGCGAATACAGCGTGTCCAACCGCGGGCTCCGGGCCGGGCTGGTCGGCACGCCGGAGCAGGTCGCCGACCGGATCAGGGCGTACGAGCAGGCCGGCGCCGGGCTGATGCTGCTGCAGTTCAGCCCGCAGGCCGAGGAGATGGCCCGGTTCGGTGCCCAGGTCATCCCTCTGTTCCGCTGACCACGCTGCGTGCGTGACCGATGGGGTGGCCGTCCCCGGGTAGGGTGCCGCGCATGTCCCAGCCAGGACGCAGAGTGCGCGTCGCCGTCGTGTTCGGCGGCCGGAGCACCGAGCACGCGATCTCCTGCGTGTCAGCGGGAAGCGTCCTCGCGGCGCTCGACCCGGCCCGGTACGAGGTGGTGCCGGTCGGGATCACGCCCAAGGGCGCGTGGGTGATCACCTCGGGCGACCCGGAGGCGCTTCGGATCGCCGGGCGCGCGCTGCCCACGGTGGAGACCGGCACGGCGGTGGTGCTGCCCGGCGACCCGACCGCCGGCGGGCTGGTCGTGGTCGAGCCCGGCGAGGGCGCCACGGTGCTGCACGGGGTGGACGTGGTCTTCCCGGTGCTGCACGGGCCGTTCGGCGAGGACGGGACGATCCAGGGGTTGCTGGAGATGGCCGGCGTGCCCTACGTGGGCTCCGGCGTGCTCGGCAGCGCGGTGGCGATGGACAAGGAGTTCGCCAAGAAGCTGCTGGCCGCCGAGGGCCTGCCGGTCGGGCCGTACGCGGTGGTCCGGGCCGGCGCGTCGCTCGCCGGGGCGGACCGGGAGCGGCTGGGCCTGCCGGTGTTCGTCAAGCCGGCCCGCGGCGGGTCGTCGATCGGGATCAGCCGGGTGGACGAGCCGGCCGCGCTGACGGCCGCGATCGAGGCGGCCCGGGCGGTCGACGACAAGGTGCTGGTCGAGGCGGCGGTGCCGGGGCGGGAGATCGAGCTCGCGGTGCTGGAGGGCATCGACGGCGCGGCGCCGGACGTGAGCGTGCCGGCGGAGATCCTGCTCACCGGCGGGCGGGAGTGGTACGACTTCGAGGCCAAGTATCTCGACGACGTGTCCGCGCTGGACATCCCGGCCGGCCTGCCGGCGGACGTGACCGCGCGGCTGCAGGAGATGGCGGCGCGCGCGTTCACCGCGCTGGACTGTGCCGGCCTGGCCCGGGTCGACTTCTTCGTCGGTCCCGGCGGGGAGATCACCGTCAACGAGGTGAACACGATGCCCGGGTTCACGCCGATCTCGGTGTTCCCGCGGGCCTGGGCGGCGTCCGGGCTGGACTACCCGACCCTGCTCGACCGCCTCATCCAGACCGCGCTGACCCGGCGCTAGGGCGTGCCTCCCACTTGGCGGTGCGCCGCCGGTGAGCGGGGAGCACGCCCTAGTTCGCCGGGTCGAGCGGGCGGGGCTTCAGCGCGGCGGTCACCGCGGTGGACAGCCGCGCCACCGGGGCGCTGGCGTCGGCGGCCGGGGCGAGCACCTCGACGTACACCGGGCGGTCGACGACGACCCAGGCCGTGGTCGGGCCGCGCCGCTCGGCGAACCAGCTCACCCCGTTGATCTGCTGCACGTCCGCGGTCGCGATGAAGGACGGCGGCCGCGGGACGCCGCAGCGCAGCGTCACGGCCGGCTCGCCCCACGCGGCCACGTACGGGGACGGCGAGTCGACCGGGCGGGCCGGCAGGTCGCCGAGGTCGGTCGGCAGCGCCGAGATCAGTTCCTGGCAGGCGTGCTGCTGACCGGCCGTGAGCGGCGGCGGCGGGGCGAGCTTGATCGACGGGAGAGCGGCGGGGCTGGTCGCCGCGCTGCCGGCCGGGGCGGCCGGCGCGGCGCCGGAGCCGGCGTGCCGGGAGGCGAGCACGACCACGGCGAGCAGCACGAGCGTGACCGGCACGGCGACGAGCGTGGCCAGCCGCGCGGCCGACCGCCGGTCGTCGCGCGCGGGCGCAGGCTGCTGCGAGTCGGTCGCCGCGGGCACCGGTCGAGTCTAGGGCCGGCTGGTGCGCTCTAGAGGTGGACCACCGGGCAGGTCAGCGTGCGAGTGATGCCGGCGACCGCCTGGATCCGGGCGACCACCAGCTTGCCCAGCTCGTCGACGTTGTTGGCCTCGGCGCGGACGATCACGTCGTACGGACCGGTGACGTCCTCGGCCTGCGTGACCCCGGGTATCTCGGCGATCGCGGTCGCCACGGCCGCGGCCTTGCCGACCTCGGTCTGGATCAGGATGTAGGCCTGGACCACGGCGAGCCCTTCGTCCGACGGATGCGGGGAGGTGGAAAATCTACCCCAGTCGCCCCGGGAACGATCTCATCGAGAGGATTGTGCCATCACTGTCGCCGAGGTCGGTGAGTTCGGCCTGATCGAGCGGCTGACCGCGAGGTTCGCCGCCGGTCCGGCCCAGGAGGCGGTGCTCGGCCCCGGCGACGACGCGGCGGTGTTGGCGGTGCCGGACGGCCGGGTGGTGGCCACGACCGACCTGCTCGTCGACGCCCGGCACTTCCGCCGGGACTGGTCGACCGCGACCGACGTGGGGCGCAAGGCCGCCGCGCAGAACCTCGCCGACATCGCCGCGATGGGCGCGGTGCCCACCGGCCTGCTGCTCGGGCTCGCGGTGCCGCCGGACCTGGCTGTCGCCTGGCTCGAGGAGCTGGCCGACGGCATGCGGGCCGAGTGCGAGCCGCTCGGCGCGCGGGTGCTCGGTGGCGACGTGACCCGCTCGGACGTGCTGGTGCTGGCCGTGACCGCGTTCGGCGACCTGCAGGGCAGGGCGCCGGTCACCCGGTCCGGCGCCCGGCCCGGCGACGTCGTCGCGTACACCGGCCGGCTCGGCTGGGCCGCGGCCGGGCTGGCCGTGCTCGGGCGCGGGTTCCGCTCGCCGGTCGGCATGGTCGCCGCACACCGCCGCCCGGAGCCGCCGTACGCGCAGGGGCCGCGGGCGGCCGAGCTCGGCGCGACCGCGATGGTCGACGTCAGCGACGGCCTGGTCGCGGACCTGCAGCACGTCGCGGTGGCCAGCGAGGTCGGCATCGAGCTGGACACGTCCCGGCTGGAGGTGCCGGCGAAGCTGCGCGACGTCGGCAAGGCGCTCGGCATCGAGCCGATGGACTGGGTGTTGGCCGGCGGCGACGACCACGCACTGGCCGCGACGTTCCCCGGCGACCGGCACCCGCCGGCGCCGTGGAGGGTGATTGGCCGGGTCGCCCGCGGTCGCGGCGTCGTCGTGGACGGTGCCGCCTACCCGGGCCCCGGCGGCTGGGACCACTTCCGATAGTGAGTGCCCCGCGACAGGGGACATCGCACGGCACGAATCCCCGGTCGCGGGGCACTACCGTGGCGGGGTGAGTGCTCCTCCGCGCGTGCTGACCGTGGCCGGCTCCGACTCCGGCGGCGGCGCCGGCATCCAGGCTGACCTCAAGACCATGCTCGCGCACGGCGTGCACGGGATGAGCGTGCTGGCCGCGGTGACCGCGCAGAACTCGCTGGGCGTGCAGGGCTACTGGGAGCTGCCGGTCGAGGCCGTCCAGGCCCAGCTGGACAGCGTGCTGTCCGACATCGGCGTCGACGCGGTGAAGACCGGCATGCTCGCCTCCACCGAGCTGGTGTGGGCGGTGGCCGGCGCGCTCGGGCGGGTCGGCGTGCCGGTCGTGGTCGACCCGGTCGGGGTGAGCAAGCACGGCGACTCGCTGCTTGCTCCGGACGCCGTCGTCGCGGTACGCGAGCGGCTGCTGCCGGTCGCCACCCTCGTCACCCCGAACCTGTACGAGGTCAACCAGCTCACCGGCGTCAAGGTCGACTCCGAGGCCGACCTGCCGCGGGCGGCGGAGGCGGTGCTCGCGCTCGGCCCGGCCGCGGTGCTGGTCAAGGGCGGCCATCTCGACGGCGACGCGGTCGACCTGCTGGTCACCGCGACCGGCGAGACCCGTGCCTACCGGTCGGCGCGGCTGGACAACCGGCACACCCACGGCACCGGCTGCACGCTGGCCAGCGCGATCGCGTCCCGGCTGGCCCTCGGCGACCCGCTGCCGGCTGCGGTGGCCGCGGCGAAGGACTACGTCACCGCAGCGATCGCGCACGGCTTCCCGCTCGGCGCCGGGATCGGCCCGGTCGACCATGCGTGGCGGTGGCGGTGAGCATCGAGGTCATCCCGGCCCGGCTGGACGAGCCGGACGCGCTGACGCTCATCGAGCTGGTGCAGGGCGAGTACGTGCTCCGGTACGGCGGGCGGGACAAGGCGCCCATCGACGTCGCCGAGTTCCTGCCGCCCGAGGGGCTGTTCCTCCTCGCCCGGCTCGACGGCGCGCCGGCCGGCTGCGGCGGCTGGCGCGCCCTCGGCGACGGCCAGGCCGAGATCAAGCGCATGTTCACCGTCGCCGACTACCGCAACCGCGGCGTGGCCAGGGCCGTGCTGGCCGAGCTGGAGCGCACCGCCGCCGCGGCCGGGATCGACGAGCTGGTGCTGGAGACCGGGACCGTGCAGCCGGAGGCGATCGCGCTGTACGAGTCCAGCGGCTACCGGCCGATCGAGGGATTCGGCTACTACGCCGGCCGGCCGCTGTCCCGCTCGTACGGCAAGCGGGTGGCGCCCTGACTCGCGGAGCGTGCCATGCTCTGCCCCCGTGGGAGTCGTCACCGTCTCGGCGTCGTACGGCGCCGGCGGCAGCGAGATCGGGCCGGCGGTCGCCGCCGCGCTCGGGCTCCCGTTCGTGGACCGGGCGGTCCCGGCCAGCGTCGCCCGCAAGCTGGAGGTGCCGCTGGACCAGGCCGAGCGGCGGGACGAGACGACCGACCGCGGTCTGTGGCGGGTGATCTCCTCGATGGCGCTGGTGCCGGAGATGGCCGGCGCCGGCCCGCTGGCCTACAACACCGTCACCGACGAGCACGCCTTCCGGGAGAAGACCGAGGAGGTGCTGCACGAGATCGCGGACTCCGGCGGGGTGGTGCTCGGCCGGGCGGCGGCGATCGTGCTGGCCGGTCGGGCGGACGCGCTGCACGTGCGGCTGGACGGCCCGGAGGAGGCGCGGATCGCGCAGGCCGTGGCCCGGACCGGCAAGCCGGAGGCGGACATCCGCCGGGCGCTGCGGTCCAACGACGCCGCCCGGGCCGCGTACGTGCGCAACTTCTACCGGGCCGACCCCGCCGAGGCCCGGCACTACCACCTGGTGATCGACACCACCGCCATCTCCTGGACCGCCGCGGCCGACCTGGTCGTCGCCGCCGCGCGGGCCCGGGGGCTGTAGAACGACAGAGAGGCAGGACATGAGCGAGCCCACCTACGGCTCCGGCCAGTACGACCCGCAGCAGGGCTACGGGCAGCAGGGCGGGTACGGCGGCCAGCCGTACGGGGAGCCGCCGGCCGCGCAGCAGCAGCCGTACCCGTCCGGGCAGCAGCCCGCGTACGGCCAGCAGGGCGGCGGGTACGGCTACGGCGGGTCGACCGCGTACGGGCAGCAGGGCGCGGGGTACGGCGGCTCCGGCTATCCCTCGTCGGGCGCGCCGAGCGCGCCGAAGCCGGCGCAGGACAAGCTGGGCCTGGCGGCCACGCTGCTGACGATCGTCGGCTACGTCTGCGCGGGCGCGGGCGTGCTGGGCTTCATCCTCTGGCTGGCCGCGGACGGCGACGGGATCTCCCGGTTCGCGACCGCGCTCGGCACCCTGGTCACCGGCCTCGGTCTCGGCGGGCTCAACTACGGCCTCGGCGCCTGGCTGGGCGAGCGGCGCAGCTCCTCCTGACCCACCCTCGGCCCGGGCCGACGCGTCGGGGGTCGGCTCCGGCGCGCTCGGCGCGTGGCGGGAGTCCGGGTGCGGATACGGCGAGGCCCGCTCCCGACGACGGGAGCGGGCCTCGGACGGACTCGGGCGGGCTCGGGCGGGCTAGGCGCGGGTGACCTTGCCGGCCTTGAGGCAGGAGGTGCAGACGGTCACCCGGCGGCGGGTGCCCGGGGCGACAAGCGCGCGAACGGTCTGCACGTTGGGGTTCCACCGGCGCGAGGTGCGACGGTGGGAGTGGGACACCGACTTGCCGAAGCCGGGCCGCTTGCCGCAGACGTCGCACACGCTGGCCACGGAGGTACTCCTCTGAATCCGGATGATCACGTCAGGCGCCGGGCACACGGGTCCCGGGCAACCGCGCCAGTGTAGCCAGCGGGTCGAGGGGGCACCAAACGCACCCGGACCCGTACCCTCGCGACCCGGGAGGTGGCAGCCATCGAGGTGCTGGACCCGTCGGCCGTGCGGCGCTGGTGCACCGGGGCCGTGGCGGGGCTGGAGGCCGCCCGCGCCGAGATCGACCGGCTCAATGTCTACCCGGTGCCGGACGGCGACACCGGCACGAACCTGCTGCTCACGCTGCAGGCGGCCGACTCGGCGGTGCGCACCGACCCGCCCGGCGACCTGGCCGCGACGCTCGGCTCGATGGCGCGCGGGGCGGTGCTCGGCGCCCGCGGCAACTCCGGGGTCATCCTCAGCCAGGTGCTGCGCGGGCTGGCCGAGTCGATGCCGGCCGACCCCGACGGGGCCGCGCTGGCCAAGGCGCTGGCCCGGGCGGCCGAGCTGGCCTGGACGGCGGTGGCCGAGCCGGTCGAGGGGACGATGCTGTCGGTGGTCCGCGCGGCGGCCGAGGCCGCGGCCGGCGCCGGTGACTCGCTCGCCACTGTCGCCAGGGCCGCCGCCGGCGGTGCCGCCCGTGCGCTCGACCGCACCCCCGACCAGCTGCCGGTGCTGGCCCGGGCCGGCGTGGTCGACGCGGGCGGGCGCGGCCTGTGCGTGCTGCTGGAGTCGCTGGCCACCGTCGTCGCCGGCGACCCGGTGCCGGTGCCGAAGGCCCGCTCCGGCCAGTCGCCGCGGGAGATGGCCCGCGAGACCGGCTCCGACGCGTACGGCTACGAGGTGCAATACCTGCTCGAGGCCGCGGACACCACCGCCCTGCGGGCCGAGCTGGTCGAGCTCGGCGACTCGCTGGTCGTCGTCGGCACCGGCGAGGGCACATGGACAGTGCACGTGCACGTCAACGACATCGGCGCCGCGATCGAGGCCGGCGTCCGAGCCGGCCGGCCGCACCGGATCACCGTGACCCGGTTCGCCGACGAGCCGCCGGCCCGCCGGGACGGCACCGCGGTCGTCGCGGTCGCGCCCGGCGCCGGAGTGGCCGAGCTGTTCGCGGCCGAGGGCGTGCTGCTCGCCGACGCCAGCGAGGACGCGGTGCTGGCGGCGGTGCTGGCCGCCGGCACCGGTGCCGCGGTCGTGCTGCCCGGCCGGGCCGAGCTGACCGCGCCCGCGGACGCCGCCGCCGCCCGGGCCAGGGACGCCGGCGTCGAGGTCGCGGTCGTGCCGACCCGCTCGCCCGTACAGGGGCTGGCCGCGGTCGCCGTGCACGACGAGGGCCGCCGGTTCGGCGACGACGTGATCGCGATGGCCGAGGCCGCCGCGGCGACCCGGTGGGGCGAGGTGTTCCTGGCCACCCGGGACGCGCTGACCATGGCCGGGCCGTGCCGGGCCGGCGACGTGCTCGGACTGGTCGACGGCGAGGTGGTGATCGTCGGCGGCGAGCTGGCCGGGGTCGCCGGCGGGCTGCTGGAGCGGATGCTGTCCGGCGGCGGCGAGCTGGTCACGCTCGTGCTCGCCGCGGCCGAGGCGGCGCTGGCCGAGCGGCTGGAGCGGCAGGTGGCCCGCGACCACCCGGGCGTCGAGGTCTCCGTGCACGGCGTCCCGCGCCCGGACGTCCCGCTGTTGATCGGGGTCGAGTAGTGGCCACGCTGCAGACGCCGCTCCAGGACGTCGTCGGCAGGGCGGCGAAGGCCCTCGACGACGGCCTCGACCTGCAGACCGTCGGGGACCTGCTGCGCCACTATCCGCGGCGGTACGCGGAACGGGGCAAGCTGACCGACCTGCGCGACCTCAGCCCGGGCGAGGACGTGACGGTCTTCGCGAAGGTGAGCAAGGTGAGCCGGCGGCCGATGCGGGCCCGCCGGGGATCCATCGTCGAGGCCGAGATCACCGACGGTCGCGGCACGCTCAAGCTGACGTTCTTCAACCAGCCGTGGCGCGAGCGGGAGCTGGCGGTCGGCCGGCAGGGGCTGTTCGCCGGCCGGGTCACCGTCTTCAACGGGAAGCGCCAGCTCAACAGCCCGGACTTCCGCATCCTCGACGCCGACGACTCGCAGGGCGACATCGAGGAGTTCGCCGGCGCCCTCATCCCGGTCTACCCGGCGACCGCCGCGACGCCGACGTGGACCATCGCCCGCTGCGTACGGCTGGCGCTGGACCAGCTGGATCCGCCGCCCGACCCGCTGCCCGCCGATCTGCGGACCGGGCACCACCTCGTCGGCCTGGACGTCGCCCTGCACGACATCCATCGCCCCTCCGACCGCGCCGCCCTCGAGCAGGCGCGCAAGCGGCTGAAGTGGGACGAGGCGCTGCCGGTGCAGGCGCTGCTGGCGCAACGCCGGCTGGCCGCGGCGAGCCGCCCGGGCAAGGCCCGCCCGCCGGCCCGGGACGGCATCCTGGCCGCGTTCGACGGCCGGCTCCCGTTCGCGCTCACCGACGGGCAGCGGGAGGTCGGCGCGACGCTGGCCGCCGAGCTGGCCTCCGAGCACCCGATGCACCGGCTGCTGCAGGGCGAGGTCGGCTCCGGCAAGACGGTCTGCGCGCTGCGGGCGATGCTGCAGGTGGTCGACGCCGGCGGCCAGGCCGCGCTGCTCGCGCCGACCGAGGTACTCGCCGCGCAGCACGCCCGCTCGCTGGCCGCCCTGCTCGGCCCGCTGGCCACCGCCGGCGAGCTGGACGCCGCCGAGCACGCGACCCGGGTCGCGCTGCTGACCGGGTCGCTGCCGGCCGCGGCGCGGCGCCGGGCGCTGGCCGAGGCCGCGTCCGGCGACGCCGGCATCGTGGTCGGCACCCACGCGCTGCTCTCCGAGGGCGTCGAGTTCGCCGATCTCGGCCTGGTCGTGGTCGACGAGCAGCACCGGTTCGGCGTCGAGCAGCGGGACGCGCTGCGGGCCAAGGGCGACACGCCGCACGTGCTGGTGATGACCGCGACGCCGATCCCGCGCACGGTCGCGATGACCGTGTACGGCGACCTCGAGGTGTCCTCGCTGCGCGAGCTGCCCGGCGGCCGGTCGCCGATCTCCTCGACGGTGGTGCCGGCAGGCGAGAAGCCCGCCTGGCTGGACCGGGTCTGGGAGCGGATCCGCGAGGAGGCCGAGGCCGGGCACCAGGCGTACGTGGTCTGCCCGCGGATCGGCGGCACCGGCGAGGAGGACGAGACCGAACAACCGTCCGAAGAGGACGGTGAGGCGCCGCGGCCGCCGCTGGCCGTGCTCGACGTCGCGCCGGGGCTGGCCGATGGACCGCTGCACGAGCTGCGGGTCGGCGTGCTGCACGGCCGGCTGCCGGCCGACGAGAAGGACGCGGTGATGCGCGGGTTCGCCGGCGGCGAGGTGGACGTGCTGGTCGCGACCACGGTCGTCGAGGTCGGCGTCGACGTGCCGAACGCGACCGTGATGGCGATCCTGGACGCCGACCGGTTCGGCATCTCCCAGCTGCACCAGCTGCGCGGGCGGGTCGGCCGCGGCTCGGCCGCCGGGCTGTGCCTGCTGGTGACCGACTCTCCGGCCGGGACGCCGTCCCGGGACCGGCTGGACGCGGTTGCGTCTACTGTGGACGGATTCCGGCTGGCCGAGGTCGACCTGGAGCAGCGGCGGGAGGGTCAGGTGCTGGGCGAGGCCCAGTCCGGTCGGTCCTCGTTCACGCTGCTGTCGCTGGTGAAGGACCGCGACCTGATCACCGCCGCCCGGGCCGAGGCGTCCGCGATCGTCGACGCCGACCCCGATCTCACCGACCACCCCGGTCTGGCCGCCGCCGTCACCACCCTCGTCGAGTCCGAGCGCGCGGAGTTCCTGGAGAAGACCTGACGGCACCTACTCCACTGTGGACGATCGGGCCGCCGCGGCGGCGCGGTAGAGGCGGGTGACGACGTCCTCGATGTCCGGCTCGGCGATCGTGAGGTCGCGCAGCTCGGTCCGGGCCGAGACGGCGGCGACCGCGGCCGCGGCCGAGCCGGTGAGGGCGAGGTGCTGGCGCAGCCCGCCGGCCTCCACCGACAGCAGCCTGGTCCCGGGCACGTCGCCCAACGGCCCGCCCGGCGCGGTCAGCTCGACGGTGAGCACCCGGTCGACGCCGGCCTCGGCCGCCAGCCCGGACAGGGTGCCGGTGTGCACGACGCGGCCGTCGTCGACGACGACGACCCGGTCGGACAGCCGCTCGATGTCCGGCAGGTCGTGCGTGGTGAGCAGGATCGTGGTGCCGGCCTCGGCCCGCTCGGCGGCCAGGAACGAGCGCAGCGCCTCCTTGCTGACGATGTCCAGCCCGACCGTCGGCTCGTCCAGCAGCAGCAGCTCGGGGGAGTGCAGCAGTGCCGCCGTCACTTCGCCGCGCATCCGCTGTCCCAGCGACAGCTGCCGGACCGGCGTGTCCAGGAACGGGCCGAGGTCCAGCAGCTCGACGCACCGCTGCAGCCGGGCGGCGGCGCGGTCGGCCGGCAGCCGGTGGATCGCGGCCAGCAGCCGGAACGACTCCGCCAGCGGCAGGTCCCACCACAGCTGGCTGCGCTGGCCGAACACGACGCCGATCCGCCGGGCCAGCTCCCGCCGCTGCCGCACCGGCTCCAGCCCGCACACCCGCACCCGGCCGGAGGTCGGCACCAGGATCCCGGTCAGCATCTTGATGGTCGTCGACTTGCCGGCGCCGTTGGCACCGATGTAGCCGACGCACTCGCCCTTTCCGACGGTGAACGAGATCCGGTCCACCGCCCGCACGAGCCGCTTCTCCCGGCGCAGCCGGCCCACCGACCGGCGCACCACGAAGTGCCGGCTCAGGTCCTCCATGACGACGACGTCCCGCTCGCTCATCCTCCCGCTCCCACGTAGTGCCGGACTCCCGACCGCCAGACCAGACCGGCGGCGACCGCGGCGGCGACCGCGGCCAGCGGCGAGGCCCACGGCAGCCAGTCGGGAAGCCCGGTCGGGTCCGGCTTGCCCAGCAGCGCGAGCGCCGGCAGGTAGCCGGTGAACGCGGCCGGGATGACGAAGGTGAACAAGCGCGCCAGCACCGGGGTCAGCACGCCGGTCGGCCACTGCGCCAGGTACGCCGACCCGTACGTCAGCGCGCTGGTCACCTCGGTCGCGTCGACCACCCAGAACGCGATCCCGCCGGCGGCCACGAACAGCGCTCCGAACACGACCGTGGCCGCGATCGGCGCGAGCACCGCCATCGCCGCCCGGGCCGGCGTCCAGTCCAGGTCGAGCCGGACCAGCACGACGACCAGCAGCAGCAGCGACACCGACACCCGGCCGAGCCGGCGCAGCTGCACGTCGGCCGCGGCGAGCTGGCCGAGCACCGACAGCGGCCGCAGCAGCACCACGTCGAACGTGCCGTCGCGGACGTGCCGGATCACCACGTCGCTCTGCCCGACCAGCAGGTCGGCGGTGGAGAACCCGGTCGACGCGATCGCGAAGACCAGCACCACCTCGACGAAGCTCAGCCCGGCGATCGACGGGACCTGGTGGAAGACCGCGAAGATCTCGACGAAGTCGAGGCCCATGCCCATCGCGGTGCCGAACAGCTCGACCGCGAACGAGGCCCGGTACGTCGCCTGGCCGGCCATCCCGGCCCGCAGCAGTGCCGCGTACACCCGCGTGTCAGCCACCCTGCAGCACCAGCTTCCTGGTGCCCCGGTCGAAGACCCGGACCGCGACGGCGAGCAGGACGGCCGCCCAGGCCAACTGCATCGCGACCAGGCCCACCGACTCCAGGTCGCTGTAGCGCTCGGTCGCCATGTCCAGCGGCACCTGCAGCATCGACGGGAACGGCGTCGCGTACGCGAGCGCCTGCGCCCAGCCGGGCAGGAAGTGCACCGGCACCAGCAGTCCACAGAGGACGTTCGCGGTGAGCACGTAGAGGGTCAGCACGCCGCGCACGTCCACCAGCCAGAACGCGAGCAGGCTGACGAGGATCCGGCCACCGAAGCTCACCACCACGGCGAGCGCGGCGGACAGCACGAACAGCGGCACGGTGGTCCACCGCGTCGGCACCTGCAGCCCGTACAGCAGGCCACCGACGATCAGCGGGCCGACGAACCGGATCAGGCAGGCCTGCCCGGCCCGGCCGATGTCCTCGGCCAGCCAGGCCGCGATCGGGTGCACCGGGCGGCCGAGGTCGATCGCCACGTCACCGCTGCGCACCCGCTGGGTGACCGGCGTCCAGGCGAACAGCCAGACGACCGCGATCATCCCCTGCCCGATCCAGGTGTACGTCGACAGCGCGGCGCGGTCGTAGCCGGCCACCGAGCCGCCGGCAGCGTCGGCCGCCGCGAAGAAGATCGACACCCGGATGATGCCGAAGACCGTGTTGGTGAACGCGCCGGCCAGGGTCGCCCGCCGGTAGGTCGCGTAGCGCCGGAAGCCGGCGGTCACCAGCGCCCTCGCCGCCGCTGGCGAAGGCAGCGCAGACACAATCAACGGACGTTACCCCCGCTCCGCGGGCGACCCAACGCATTTATCGTGGCGCCGTGACGCGGATCGTGGCCGGCAGCGCCGGTGGGCGCCGGCTGGCGGCGCCGCCGGGCGGCCGCACCCGCCCGACGTCCGACCGGGCCCGGGAGGCGTTGTTCGCCACCCTGTCCGGACTGGTCGACCTCGACGGCGCCAGGGTGCTCGACCTTTACGCCGGCTCCGGCGCAGTCGGCCTCGAGGCGGTCTCCCGCGGCGCGGCGCACGCGCTGCTGGTCGACGCCGACACCCGTGCCGCCGGGGTGGCCCGGGACAACGCCGCCGCGCTCGGGCTGGCCGACCGGGTCACGGTGCGCCGGGACCGGGTCGAGCGGATGCTCGCCTGCGAGCCGGAACCGCACGAGCTGGTCTTCGCCGACCCGCCGTACGCGCTGCCCGACGAGGAGCTGGCCGGCGTGCTGCGCCGGCTCACCGAGGGCTGGCTCGTGCCGGGTGCTGTGCTCGCGGTCGAGCGCTCCAGCCGCGGTGCCGGGCCCCGCTGGCCCGACCGTGTCGAGGGTCTCAAGCAGCGTCGCTATGGCGAAGGCACGCTTTGGTACGGTCGATTCTCGTGACGACCGGGAGCGCGCCCGCGCTGCGCCGCGCCGTCTGTCCCGGCTCGTTCGACCCGGTCACGCTCGGGCATCTGGACATCATCGGCCGCGCCAGCAAGCTGTACGACGAGATCGTCGTCGCGGTCCTGATCAACAAGGGCAAGTCGAGCATGTTCGCGGTGGACGAGCGGATCGACATGCTCACCGAGGTCACCGCCGAGTACGGCAACGTGCGGGTCGACTCGTTCCACGGGCTGCTGGTCCACTACTGCCAGGCGAACGACATCCCGGTCATCGTCAAGGGCATCCGGGCGGTCAGCGACTTCGACTACGAGCTGAAGATGGCCCAGATGAACCACGGCCTGACCGGGGTGGACACGCTGTTCATGCCGACCAACCCCGAGTTCAGCTTCCTGTCCTCCAGCCTGGTCAAGGAAGTCGCGACCTGGGGCGGCGACGTCAGCCGGCTGGTCCCGGCTGCGGTGCTGGAACGGCTGGTCGCCCGGCTCGACGAGCGCCGGTGAGCAGCACGGTCGGCGACGCGCTGCGCCGGGTGCCGGACGCGCTCGACGAGCTCGTCGCGCTGGTCGAGTCGGCCAGGGCGATGCCGCTGTCCTCGTCCTGCGTGCTGCCGCGGGAGGAGGCCCTCGACCTGCTCGACGAGCTGCGCGCCGCGCTGCCGCTGGCGCTGGAGGACGCCCGCGAGGTGATGGCCGCCCGCGAGGAGCTGCTCGGCCAGGCCAGGGACCGCCGGGACCGGATCACCGGCGAGGCCAGGGAGGAGGCCGACCGGGTGCTCACCGCAGCCCGGGACGCCGCCGACCGGCTGCTGGCCGACGCCCGGGCGACCGCCGTGCGGATGGTGTCCGCCGACGGGGTGCGCCGGGCTGCGGAGGCGGAGGCGCGCGGGATCCTGCAGGCGGCCGAGGAACGGGCGCGCCGGCTGCGGGCCGACGCCGACGCGTACGCCGACGAGCGGCTGGCCGTGCTGGAGGACACACTCGCGCGGCTGCTCGGCACGGTCGAGCGCGGCCGGGACCTGCTCGCCCGCGGCGAGACCGGCCCGACCGGCCCGACCGGCGTGACCGGCCCGACCGGCCCGACCGGCGTGACCGGCGTGACCGGCCCGACCGGCCCGACCGGCGTGACCCGCCCGACCGTCGGGCCGGCGTGACCGGCCCGACGGGCGCGACCGGCCTTGCCGGCGGGCCCGGCGGGACCCGTGCCGACCTCGAGGTCGGCGCACCCGGCCCGGGGGAGTAGGCGCCGGTTAGCCCGCGCGTACGGCGGCGGCTAGGCCGCTTCGACGTACCGGTCGTGGCTCGGGTAATCTTGGCGGTCGGTCCATACCTGTGGCCACCGTTCCCGCTTGTCCTCGAGAAGTGACCCATGCCAGCCAGAACGACGCCGTCCGCGCGGACGGCCGCTCGTCTCGACCCCCGCCGGCCGTTCGTGCTCGACGTGCGCGAGCTCGGCCGCCGCCCGGGGTCGATGCGCGCTGCCCGGGTCGAGGTGCCGGCGCCGGCCGAGATGGCCGTGGGCATGGCCGCCGTCCCCGAGGGCGAGCCGCTCACGCTCGACCTGCGGCTGGAGTCGGTGGTCGAGGGGGTGCTGGTGTCGGGGACCGTGACGGCTCCGGTCACCGCGGAGTGCGCCCGCTGCCTGACCCCGGTGACGGACACGGTGAGCGCGCCGGTGACCGAGCTGTTCGCCTACCCGGACTCCGCGACCGAGCAGACGTCGGAGGAGGACGAGGTCAGCCACCTCGTCGGGGACCTGCTCGACCTGGAGCCGCTGGTCCGCGACGCGCTGGTGCTCGACCTGCCGCTGTCGCCGCTGTGCCGGGACGACTGCCGCGGGCTGTGCGCCGGCTGCGGCGAGCGGCTCGACGACCTGCCTGCCGACCACACCCACACCACGACCGACCCGCGCTGGGCCGCTCTCGCCGAGCGGTTCGGTGGTAGTCCCGAGAAGGAGTAGATCAGTGGCAGTCCCGAAGCGCCGGATGTCCCGGAGCAACACCCGGTCCCGCCGGTCGCAGTGGAAGACGTCGGCCCCGACGCTGGTCATCTGCGAGAACCGCGCCTGCCGCCGGCCGAAGCTGCCGCACACCGTCTGCAAGGTCTGCGGGACGTACGACAACAAGCAGGTCGTCTCCGTCTGACCCGGCCAGGCGATCAGTCGGCGTGAGCGGAGAGCCCCGTTCCAATCCTGACTCGTCCTCGCTGGAGGGCGCGCTCGGCGTCACCTTGGAGGCCGGGCTGATCGGTCGTGCGCTGACCCACCGGTCGTACGCGTACGAGAACGGCGGGCTGCCGACCAACGAGCGGCTGGAGTTCCTCGGCGACGCGGTGCTCGGATTGGTGATCACCGACGCGCTCTTCAAGGGGCACCCGGACCTGCCCGAGGGGCAGCTGGCGAAGCTGCGCGCCTCGGTGGTGAACATGCGCGCGCTCGCCGACGTGGCCCGCCGGCTCGGCCCGGACGGGCTGGGCGCGTACGTCCGGCTCGGGCGCGGCGAGGAGGTCACCGGCGGCCGGGACAAGGCCAGCATCCTCGCCGACACGCTGGAGGCGCTGCTCGGCGCGGTCTACGTCGAGCACGGTCTCGACCAGGCCGGCGAGGTCGTGCACAAGCTGTTCGACCCGGTGCTGGCCGACGCGGCCCAGCGCGGCGCCGGGCTGGACTGGAAGACCTCACTGCAGGAGCTGACCGCGGCGCTGTCGCTCGGCGTGCCGGAGTACGTGGTGAACGAGGAGGGCCCGGACCACGCCAAGTCGTTCACCGCGGTGGCCAGGGTCGGCGGCGAGTCGTTCGGCACCGGCGCGGGCCGGAGCAAGAAGGAAGCCGAGCAGAAGGCCGCCGAGGCGGCCTGGAAGGCGCTGCAGGACCGCAAGCCCAAGGTCTGACCCGCCTGAACCGCGGCCGTCCGCCGCTGGGCGGCCGGCGGCTGAGCTGGGCGGCCGGCGGCTGAGCTGGGCGGCCGGTCAGCCGACGCGGCGGGACACCTCGTCGGCGAGCCGGTCCAGCGCCTCCCGCATGCTGACGCGGGTGCGGTCGGCGGCGGCGCCGCGGTGCGCCTCGTCCTGCTTGCCGAAGAACGACAGGTGCAGGTTCACCTCGCTGGCGTTGTCGCCCTCGTGGTACACCTGCGCCCAGCCGGCATAGTCCGGTCCCTCGCTGCCCCACTCCATCCGCAGCTGGTCCTTCTCGGCCCGGAACAACCCGTCGGCGGCGTAGTGGTGCCCGGCCTCATCCCCCTCGACGTGCACACGATCGGGCCCGGCGTCCTCGACTTCGATCGTCGTGGGTAGCCAGCGTCGCATTGTCTCGATATCGGACATGATGTCGAATACCACGTCGGCGGACGCCGGCATCCGTCGGCTCTCCTCGTACTCCATGGCCGCATGATCTACCCGCGTGCACCGTGCCACTACCGTGGGCGGGTGCCTGAACTGCCCGAGGTCGAGGTGGTCCGCAGCGGCCTGGAGCGCTGGGTCGTCGGCCGCACCGTCGCCAAGGCCGAGATGCTGCACCCGCGGGCGACCCGGCGGCACGTCGCCGGCCCCGACGACGTGGTCGCCCGGCTCACCGGACACACGCTCACCTCGGCCGAGCGGCGCGGGAAATACCTCTGGCTGCCGCTGTCGGGCACCGACGAGGCACTGCTCGGCCACCTCGGGATGAGCGGCCAGCTGCTGGTCGAGCCGCCGGAGACGCCGGACGGCCCGCACCTGCGGGCCAGGCTCGCGTTCACCGACGGCGGCCGGGAGCTGCGCTACGTCGACCAGCGCACGTTCGGCGGGCTGTCGATCGAGCCGCTGACCGGGCCGCCCGACGACCGGGTGCCGGCCGTGATCGCCCACATCGCCCGCGACCCGCTGGACCCGGCGTTCGACCTGACCGCGTTCACGGCGGCGGTCCGCAAGCGGCGTACCGGGATCAAGCGGGCGCTGCTCGACCAATCGCTCGTGTCCGGCATCGGCAACATCTACGCCGACGAAGCGCTGTGGCGGGCCCGGCTGCACTGGGCCAGGGCCACCGACCGGCTGACCCGGCCGGCGATCGCCGCGCTGGTGGAGGCGGTCCGGGCGGTGATGAACGAGGCACTGGCCGCCGGCGGCACCTCGTTCGACAGCCTGTACGTCGATGTCAACGGCGAGAGCGGCTACTTCGAGCGCTCGCTGCACGTGTACGGCCGGGAGCACGAGCCGTGCCCGCGCTGCGGCACCCCGATCCGGCGCGACCCGTTCATGAACCGCTCGTCGTTCAGCTGTCCGCGCTGCCAGCCGCGGCCCCGGAACGGGCGCTGGTGACGCGGGCGGAGCCGGCCGATGTCCGGTTGACGGCGTGGGTGCACGGCCACGTACAAGGTGTCGGTTTCCGCTGGTGGGTGCGGGCACGGGCGCTCGAGCTCGGGCTGGTCGGCTGGGCGGCGAACCTGGACGACGGCCGGGTCGAGGTGGTGGCCGAGGGTCCCCGTTCGGCCGTACAGGCGCTGCTTGATGCCCTGAACGGCCCTGGAACCCCCGGACGGGTACGCACGGTGATCGAGCGATGGGCCGGAGCGCGCGGCGGGATCACCGGGTTCGCAGAGCGGTAACACGCCGTGGACACACGCAGCGACCGCGGACGTTGACCCGTCAGCCCGGTCCGTGCGACCCTGTACGAGACGCACGCACCGGGTCCGACCGCGGTTCGCGTGCCCTTCCCAAGACCCACCGAAGCGTCTGGTGTGGAGGCTTACGAGATGGCGAAGGCCCTTCTCGGGTACGTCGGAGCGGTTCCGGATCGTCGTCTCGTCGACGAGGTGACATTCCTGCGGTCGCGAGTACGCGACCTGGAAGCTGAGATCGCCCGGCTGCGTACCGATCGTGAGTCGACGTCGACCGATCTGGAGCGTGGGCTGAGGCAGCTGTCCGAGCTGTCCGAGCCCGTTCTCGCCTGAGGCCAGGGCCGGCCGATCGCCGGTCCATCGTTGAGGCGCGTCCCGGTCCGGACGCGGCACACCCGTGGGCGTGAGTTCCCCCGTTCCCGGGTTCTCCCAGCACGCCTTACGCGGATCTGCTCGGGCGCTCCGGTACCGTTCCCCGAGGGCCCTTCCCCTGAGCCGGCCCACCCGCCGTCCGCTTCCGGAGAGTCGTGCACCTCAAGAGCCTCACGCTGAAGGGCTTCAAGTCCTTCGCCTCGGCCACCAGCCTGCGGTTCGAGCCGGGCATCACCTGCGTCGTCGGCCCCAACGGGTCGGGCAAGTCCAACGTGGTCGACGCGATCTCCTGGGTGCTCGGCGAGCAGGGTGCGAAGGCACTGCGCGGCGGCAAGATGGAGGACGTCATCTTCGCCGGCACCGCCGGCCGGCCGCCGCTCGGCCGGGCCGAGGTCACGCTCACCATCGACAACGGCGACGGTGAGCTACCGATCGACTACACCGAGGTCTCGATCACCCGGCGGATGTTCCGCGACGGCGCCAGCGAGTACGAGATCAACGGGTCGTCCTGCCGGCTGCTGGACATCCAGGAGCTGCTGTCCGACTCCGGCATCGGCCGGGAGATGCACGTCATCGTCGGGCAGGGCCAGCTCGACTCGGTGCTGCAGGCCAAGCCCGAGGACCGGCGCGGGTTCATCGAGGAGGCGGCCGGCGTCCTCAAGCACCGCAAGCGCAAGGAGAAGGCGCTGCGGAAGCTCGACGCGATGCAGGCCAACCTCACCCGGCTCACCGACCTGACCGGCGAGCTTCGTCGCCAGCTCAAGCCGCTGGGCCGGCAGGCCGAGGTGGCCCGGCGGGCCGCGACCGTGCAGTCCGACCTGCGCGACGCCCGGCTGCGGCTGCTCGCCGACGACCTGGTCGCGCTGCGTTCCGCGCTGGCCCGGGAGGTCGCCGACGAGAGCGCGGTCCGGGAGCGGCGCGCCGTGGTCGAGCGCGAGCTGGCCGCGGCCCAGGCCCGGGAGGCCGAGCTGGAGGCGGCCATCGCCGCCGACGCGCCGGCGCTGGCCCGCGCCCAGGAGACCTGGTATCGGCTGTCCGCGCTGGAGGAGCGCTTCCGCGGGACGCACCGGTTCGCGGCGGAGCGGCAGCGGCACCTGTCCGCCTCCGAGGAGGACGTCCGTACCGGCCGCGACCCGGAAGCGCTGGAGGCCGAGGCGGCCGAGATCCGCGACCAGGAGGAGGGACTGCGGGACGCGCTCGAGCACGACCGGTCCCGGCTGGCCGAAGCCGTCGCCGAGCGGCAGGAGCTGGAGCGGTCGCTGGCCGCGGCCGAGCGGGCGCTGGTCGCCGCGGTGCGCGCGGTGGCCGACCGGCGGGAAGGGTTGGCCCGGCTCGGCGGCCAGGTCGAGGCGGTCCGTACCCGGCTGGGCGCCAAGGCGGAGGAGATCGACCGGATCGCCGCCGCGGCGGCCGAGGCGCGCGACCGGGCCGCCGCCGCGGAGGCCGAGTTCGCGGCGCTGCAGGCCGAGGTCGGAGCGCTCGACGAGGGCGAGTTCGGGCTGGACGAGCGGCACGAGGCGGCCGTCGCCGGGTACGACGCCGCCAAGGCGCGGGTACGCGCGCTCGGCGAGGCCGAGCGGGAGGCGGAGCGCGACCGGGCCACCTGGTCGGCCCGCAAGGAGGCGCTCGCGCTCGGGCTGACCCGCAAGGACGGGGCCGGCGCGCTGCTCGCCGCCGGGACCAGGCTGCCGGGCCTGCTCGGCTCGGTGGCCGCCCTGCTGACCGTACGGCCGGGGCACGAGGCGGCGCTGGCGGCGGCGCTCGGCGGGATCGCGGACGCGGTCGCGGTGTCGTCGCCGGCGGAGGCAGCCGAGGCGCTGCGGCTGCTCAAGACCGACGACGCCGGCCGCGCCGGCCTGCTGATCGGACACGCCGCGACCGCCGAACCGCCCGGCGGCGCCTCGACTGGCCCGGCTGGCGGCGGGCCGGCGGGCGCGGTTGGCGACGGTGACCCGGCGCACGCGGTTGGTGGCGGCGCGGTAGGTGGCGGCGCGGTTGCTGGCGGTGGCCCGGCGGGCGCGGTTGGCGACGCTGACCCGGCCCACGCGGTTGGTGACGGCGCGGTTGGTGGCGGCGCGGTTGGTGGCGGGACGCCGGCCGTCGACCGGCCGGGCGCGGCCGGGGGACGGGCCGGCTGGCCGGCGTTGCCCAGCGCGGCGCAGTGGGCGGCGGACCTCGTGCAGGCGCCGCCGGCATTGCGGCCCGCGTTGGACCGGACACTGGACCGGGTGGCCGTGGTGGCCGACCTTGACGCCGCCCGCGACCTCGTCGCGACCCACCCCGGCGTGCGCGCGGTCACCCCGGACGGCGACCTGCTCGGCGCCGACTGGGCGGTCGGCGGATCGGCCAGCGCGCCCAGCGTGATCGAAGTGCAGGCCGCGGTCGACGAGGCCGAGACCAACCTGGCCGAGGCAGAGTCCCGGCGCGCCCGCGTCGCGGCCGAGCTGGTCGACGCGAAGGCGGCCGCCGACGCCGCCCGGCACGCGGTCGAGGCGGCGCTGGACCGGCTCAACGAGTCCGACGCCAAGCTCAACGCCGTCGCCGAGCAGCTCGGCCGGCTCGGCGCCGGTGCCCGCTCGGCCGCGGCCGAGGCCGACCGGCTGGACAGGTCCCGCGCCGCCGCCGCTGAGGCCCGCGAGCAGGACGTGGCCAAGCTGTCCGATCTGGAGGACCGTCTCACCGCGGCCGAGGAGATCCCGGTCGACGAGGAGCCGTCCACCGAGGAGCGGGACGCGCTGCAGGCCCGCGGCGGCGAGGTGCGGCAGGCAGAGATGGAGGCCAGGCTCGCCGTCCGTACCGGCGAGGAGCGGGTGCGGGCGCTGTCCGGCCGGGCCGACCAGCTGCTGCGGGCCGCCGCGACCGAACGCGCCACCCGCGCCCGGCTGGAGGAGCGGCGCCGGTCCCGCGCCCGCGGCGCCGAGGTGGCCGCCGCGGTCGTCGCCGTCGCCCAGGCCGCGCTGACCCGGATCGCGGCGTCGCTCGAGGTCGCGGTGACCGAGCGGGACGCCGCCCAGCAGGCCAGGGTGGTCCGCGAGGGCGAGCTGCTCGCGTTGCGCACGTCCAGCCGCGAGCTGGCCGGCGAGCTCGAGCGACTCACCGACGTCGTGCACCGGGACGAGGTGGCCCGGGCCGAGCAGCGGCTGCGGATCGAGCAGCTGGAGACTGCGGCGGTCGAACAGTACGGGGTGGACCTCGACGCGCTGGTCGCCGAATACGGCCCCGGGGAGCTGGTGCCGCCGTCGGCGGCCGACCTGGCCAAGGCCGAGGCGGACGGGAAGCCGCAGCCGGAGCCGGCCCCGTACGAGCGGGCCGGGCAGGAGAAGCGGGCCGCCCGGGCCGAACGCGACCTGGCGCTGCTCGGCAAGGTCAACCCGCTGGCGCTGGAGGAGTTCGCGGCGCTGGAGGAGCGGCACGCGTTCCTGACCACCCAGCTGGAGGACCTCAAGGCGACCCGGCGCGACCTGCTCACGGTGATCCGCGAGGTGGACGAGCGCATCCACGACGTGTTCGCCTCCGCGTACGCGGACACCGCCCGGGAGTTCGAGATCGTCTTCCGCACGCTGTTCCCGGGCGGCGAGGGGCGGCTGGTGCTCACCGACCCGGAGGACATGCTCGCGACCGGCATCGAGGTCGAGGCCAGGCCGCCGGGCAAGAAGATCAAGCGGCTCTCGCTGCTGTCCGGCGGCGAGCGCTCGCTGACCGCGGTCGCGCTGCTGGTCGCGATCTTCCGGGCCCGCCCGTCGCCGTTCTACGTGCTGGACGAGGTCGAGGCCGCGCTCGACGACATCAACCTCGGCCGGCTGCTCAACCTGATCGAGGAGCTGCGCTCGACCTCGCAGCTGATCGTCATCAGCCACCAGAAGCGGACCATGGAGATCGCCGACGCGCTGTACGGGGTCAGCATGCGCGGCGACGGCATCACCACGGTGATCAGCCAGCGGCTCCGCGAGCGCGAGTCCGCGTAGGCCGGCCGTCGCAACTTTTGTCGGCCGATCGCAGCAAAGTTTTCCGGACGGCAACACGGCGGCGCTAGCATCTGATGCCGTGCCTGCCATCCAGATCCGGGGCGTGCCGCCCGATCTGCACCGCCGACTGCGCGAGCGCGCGGCGGCGGATCGGGTGACGCTCTCGGCGTACGTGCTGAGGCTGCTCGAGCGGGACGCGGGTCGCCCGTCGGCGCGGGAGTGGTTCGCCGCCCTCGCCGACCGGGAGCCGGTGCGTGACGTGGACGTAGCGGGGGCGCTGGACGGGTCGCGGTCCGACCGCGACACGCGGGCCTCCCGTGTACTGCGTCATTGACGCCGGGGCGCTGCTCGAACTCCTGCTGCGCACGCTGCGCGCCGAGTCGGTGCAGTCCGTGGTCGACGACCGGCAGATGGTGGCGCCGGCGGTGATCGACGCGGAGGTGCTGTCCGCGCTGCGCGGCCTCGAACGCAGCCGCGCCGTCACGCCGGCCCGGGCTGCGCTGGCCGTCGCCGACCTACGCGAGGCGCCGGTCGAGCGCTACCCGCTGGACCGGCTGCTGGACCGGGCCTGGAGCCTGCGCAGCCGGCTCAATGCATACGACGCGCTCTACGTCGCGCTCGCCGTCGAGCTGGACTGCCCGCTGGTCACCACCGACGACCGAATCCCCAACCCCCGCCTCCCCGCCCAAGTCCTGCACGCCTGACCCCGTCGGGGGCGGCCCCCGTAACCCCCGGGCGGTAGCTCGGGTGCTCTGGTGGGTCTGCGACCGACCTCTTCCAACGAGCCCCGCCGAGGGCGGAGGACCCCAATACCCTCCAGGACCCCGCGGCGCCTGCGCCGGTGCTCGGGCGCGCACTGACCGGGGAAGGCGCCATCGCCTCCACGACGCGGGCGGCTCCTGGTGTTCCGGGGCTGGCGGTTCAGCGAGCGCGCTGATCCGGGAGGGCCCATCGCGTCCGCGCCCGGCGGCGCCTGCGCCGGCGCTCGGGGAGTGCCGGTCGGGCGGTTGGGTGGGGCTGCTGGGAGACTCGGGGGATGGAGTGGGTGATCCTCGCGGTGGCGATCGTGGTCGTGCTGGTGATTGCGATTGCGGGTCTGGTGGTGCCGCGGCGGCGGGGGACGAGGTTGCCGCCGGCCCCGGAGAAGGCGGTGCCGCCGCTGGGGGCCGACACCGAGGCGGCCGAGACCGCGGTGCTGACCGAGCCGGAGGTCAGACCCGGGGCGGAGCCCGAGGCCGGGGCGAGGCCGGGGGAGGGCGGCACCCTGGTCGACACGACCGGCCCGGGGCTCGAGGTCCCGGAGGCCGCGGCCGGGCGGATGGTCCGGCTGCGCTCCCGGCTGGCCCGGTCGCAGTCGACCCTCGGCCGCGGGCTGCTGTCGCTGCTGTCCCGGGAGGACCTCGACGAGGACGCCTGGGAGGAGATCGAGGACGCGCTGCTGACCGCGGACGTCGGCGTGGGCGCGACCCAGGAGATCGTCGAGCGGCTGCGGACCCGGACCAAGGTGCTCGGCACGCGGTCGGAGGGCGAGCTGCGCGCGCTGCTCGCCGACGAGCTGGTCACCGCCCTGCAGCCGGACATGGACCGCACCCTGCACACGATCCCGCACGCCGACGGGCATCCGGCCGTCCTGCTCGTCGTCGGCGTAAACGGCACCGGCAAGACCACAACCTGCGGCAAGATCGCCCGGCTGCTCGTGGCCGACGGGCGGACCGTGCTGCTCGCCGCGGCCGACACGTTCCGGGCCGCAGCCGCCGACCAGCTGGAGACCTGGGCGTCCCGGGTCGGCGCGCGGGTGGTCCGCGGACCGGAAGGCGGCGACCCGGCCAGCGTCGCCTTCGACGCCGTCAAGCTCGGCACCGAGACCGACGACAACATCGGCGTCGACACGGTCATCGTCGACACCGCCGGCCGGCTGCACACCAAGGTCGGGCTGATGGACGAGCTGGGCAAGGTCAAGCGGGTGGTCGAGAAGCAGGGCCCGGTGGACGAGACCCTGCTCGTGCTCGACGCCACCACCGGGCAGAACGGCGTCGTCCAGGCCCGGGTGTTCACCGAGGCCGTCGACGTCACCGGCATCGTGCTCACCAAGCTGGACGGCACCGCCAAGGGCGGGATCGTGGTCTCGGTCCAGCGCGAGCTCGGCGTGCCGGTGAAGCTGGTCGGCCTCGGCGAAGGCCCCGACGATCTCGCCCCGTTCGAACCCGAAACCTTCGTGGATGCCCTTTTGGGCGAGACGGCATAAGCCGAAGGGTGTTAGCTGGCGGTCTGGCGCCCGCTCGCACCCGGAGGAGCTCGATGTCCTTCTCGCTCGACCGCCGTCGCTTTCTGGGCACCGCGCTGGCGGGGGCGGCGATCGTCGCGTTCGACCCGCTGCGCGGCGGCTGGGTGACGGCGGCCGAGGCGTCCGAGGGCACCCCGCGCGGCGCGGTCGCGGTGCCCGACCTTGACGGCGAGCTCACCACCGACCCGGCCGCGCTGGCCGCCGTCGCCGACGACTTCGGCCACCTGGTGCACCGCACCCCGCTGGCGGTGCTGCGCCCCGGCTCGGTCGACGACGTCCTCGCCGTGGTCCGGTACGCCAACCGGCACGGCATCGCCGTCTCCATGCGCGGCCAGGGGCACAGCACCAACGGCCAGTCGCAGGTGCACGCCGGCGTGGTCGTCGACTCCTCGACCCTCGACCAGGTGCACGAGATCGGGTCCGACCGGGTCACCGCGGACGCCGGCGTGCTCTGGATCGACCTGGCCAGGGCGACGCTGGCGCGCGGGCTGACCCCGCCGGTGTTCACCGACTACCTCGACCTGTCCGTCGGCGGCACGCTCAACGCCGGCGGCATCGGCGGCACCACCCAGCGGGTCGGCATGCAGGTCGACAATGTGCTCGCGCTGGAGGTCGTCACCGGCCGGGGCGAGCTGGTCAGCTGCTCGCCGACCCGCAACCGGGCGCTGTTCGAGGCGGTGCTGGGCAGCCTCGGGCAGCTCGCGATCGTGGTCCGGGCGACGATCCGGCTGGTGCCGGCACCCACCCACGCCCGGACGTACCAGCTGTTCTACCCGGACCTGGACACCTACCTGGCCGACCAGCGGCGGGCGCTGGCCGAGGGTCGGTTCACCTCGCTGGAGGGGCAGGTGCAGCGCACCGCCGCCGACGACGGGTGGGAGTTCTTCATCGACGCGGCGGTCTACTACACCGACACGCCGCCGGACGACGTCGCGGTCACCGGCGGGCTGCGGTTCGACCCGGCCCGCACGGTCAGCGAGGACGTCACGTTCCTGGACTGGATCGACCGGCTGCGGCCGACAGTCGAGCTGCTCATCGAGCTCGGCGTGTGGTTCCTGCCGCACCCGTGGATCAACCTGTTCCTGCCGGCCAGCCGCACCGCGGCGGTCGTCGCGCCGACACTGGCCGACCTGACGCTCGCCGACACCGGCATGGGGCCGGTCCTGCTCTACCCGTTCCGCCCGGGGCTGGTGCGGCCGCGGTTCGTCCGGACGCCGGACGAGCCGGTCGCGTTCCTGTTCGCGATCCTGCGCACCACCGTGCCACCGACCGACCCGGCGGCCCAGCTCGCCGACAACCGCGCCCTCTACGAGCGGGCCCGCGCGGCCGGCGGCACCCGCTACCCGGTCGGCTCGGTGCGGTTGCGCCCGCTGGACTGGGTCGCCCACTACGGCCGCGACTTCCCGGCCTTCGCCGCGGCCAAGGCGAGGCTCGACCCGCGCCGGGTGCTCGCTCCGGGCCAGGGGATCTTCGGCCCGCCGCGCTGACCGCGGTGTGACGAAACCCGGCCGTAGCCGGGTCGCCGGTCTGTTCACGGCCAGGTAACAGACGAGACCTGCCTCCGAAACAGCTCGCTGCCACCTTTCTGCCAAACCCCCGTCAGCGAGAGGAGGAGCAGTGCCGTTCGACTTCGATTCGGTCGACACCGGCGCCACCGCCTGGGTTCTAGCCAGCGGCGCGCTGGTACTGCTCATGACCCCGGGCCTGGCGTTCTTCTACAGCGGCATGGTCCGCGCGAAGCACGCCCTGGCCATGCTCATGCAGAACTACGTCACCATCGGCATCGTCAGCCTGGTCTGGGTGGTGGCCGGCTTCTCCCTCGCCTTCGGCAAGGGCAACGGCTTCGTCGGCGACCTGCACTTCGCCGGCCTGCAGAACATCGGCGACACGATCCCGGGCTACGTGGGCAACCTCGCCCAGGTCATCCCGCCGATGGTGTTCGTGATCTTCCAGCTGATGTTCGCGGTGATCACCCCGGCGCTGATCACCGGCTCGACCGCGGACCGGTGGAAGTTCGGCGCGTTCGTGCCGTTCATCGCGCTGTGGTCGATCCTCGTCTACAGCCCGGTCGCGCACTGGGTGTTCTCGCCCGAGGGCTGGCTGTTCCAGAAGGGCGCGCTCGACTTCGCCGGCGGCACGGTCGTGCACATCAACGCCGGTGTCGCCGGGCTCGCGCTGGCGATCTTCCTGGGCCGGCGGCGCGGCTGGCCGAGCCAGCCGATGCGGCCGCACAACGTGCCGTTCGTGCTGCTCGGCGCCGGCCTGCTGTGGTTCGGCTGGTTCGGGTTCAACGCCGGTTCGGCGCTGGGCGCCAACCAGCTGGCCGGGTATGCGTTCGTGAACACCAACACCGCCACCGCGGCGGCGCTGC
This sequence comes from Mycobacteriales bacterium, assembly GCA_036558285.1. Taxonomy (GTDB): domain Bacteria; phylum Actinomycetota; class Actinomycetes; order Mycobacteriales; family CADCTP01; genus CADCTP01. Next base: position 39,910 of record DATBFW010000124.1, read on the forward strand.
TGGCCTGGATCGGCGTGGAGAAGCTGCGCGACGGCAAGGCCACCACGCTCGGCGCCGCGTCCGGCGCGGTCGCCGGCCTGGTCGCGATCACCCCGTGCGCCGGGTTCGTCAGCCCGCTGGGCTCGATCGCGGTGGGCGCGATCGCCGGCGGCGGGTGCGCGCTCGCGGTCGCGCTCAAGGGCATGGTGCGCATCGACGACTCGCTCGACGTGGTCGCCGTGCACCTCATCGGCGGCATTCTCGGCTCGCTCTGCGTCGGCCTGTTCGCCACCGTGGACACCAACCCGGCCGGCGCCGACGGCCTGTTCTACGGCGGCGGCTGGAGCCTGCTCGGCAAGCAGGCGCTGGCGGTGGTCTCGGTGATCGCGTACACCTTCGTGATGACCATGATCATCGCGTTCGTGATCAACCTGGTGATCAAGATGCGGGTGCCGGCCGAGGTGGAGGACGAGGGCCTCGACTACGCGCTGCACGGCGAGACGGCGTACGAGTTCTCGACGCTCGGTGGGTCGCCGTCCATCGGCGCGCAGCCGATGTCCGGCTCGGAACGGGCCCCGGCGCACCGTGAGGGGGTGACGACGTGAGGCTGGTGACGGCGATCGTCAAGCCGTTCAAGGTCGAGGACGTGAAGTCGGCGCTGGAGACGCTCGGCGTGCTCGGCCTGACCGTCAGCGAGGTCCGCGGCTACGGCCGGCAGAAGGGCCACACCGAGGTCTACCGGGGCGCGGAGTACACGGTGGACCTGGTGCCGAAGGTGCGGGTCGAGATCCTGGTCGACGACCTGGACGCGGACAAGGTGGTGGAGACCGTGGTCGAGGCCGCCCGCACCGGCAAGATCGGCGACGGCAAGGTCTGGGTGACGCCGGTCGAGTCGGTCGTGCGGGTACGCACGGGCGAGCGCGGAGCCGACGCGCTCTGAGTGGCACGGATGCGGTCCGGTCCGGTGCGGGAGCCCTCGCGCCGGCCCGGGCCGTGCCTTCACCCGGACGCCGGCCGGGCGGGCACGATCCCGCCGGATCGTGTGCGGCGGTCCGGCGGGCGCGAGTGGCCGGCGGCCGGTCGTGCTGACGGCGGAGTGGTCGGAGGCGGGCGAGCTACGGGCGGCCAGGGCGGCGCTGCTCGGCGGCGGGCTGTCCGGGCGGCCGCTCCGGGACGCCCTGGTGGACCTGTACGACGGCTGGCTGGCCGGCGTGCTCACGGCCGCCGCCGGCCATGACCCGGGCGTCGCGCTGGTCGCCGTCGGGGGGCTCGGTCGCCGCGAGCCCGCGCCGTACTCGGACCTCGACCTGGTCCTGCTGCACCGCGGCCGCCCGGACGTGACGGCGGTCGCCGACGCGGTCTGGTATCCGGTCTGGGACGCCGGTGTCGGCCTCGACCACTCGGTGCGTACGGTCGCCGAGGCGCTCGCGGTCGCCCGGGACGACCTCAAGGCCGCGCTCGGCCTGCTCGAGCTCCGGCACCTGGCCGGCGACCGGGCCCTGTCGGCCGAGCTGCGCGAAGGGACGTACGCGGCCTGGCGGCAGGCCGCCCCGCGCCGGCTGCCGGAGCTCCACGCGGCCAGCCTGGCCCGCTGGGGCGCCGCCGGCGAGCTCGCCTTCCTGCTCGAGCCCGACCTCAAGGAGGCCCGCGGCGGACTGCGCGACGTGCACGCCCTGCACGCGCTGGCCGCGGCCCAGCTGCTCGACCTGCCCGGTCCGGCCGTCGCCGCGGCCCGGGACGTCCTCCTGGACACCCGCGGCGAGCTGCACCGCCGGTCCGGGCGGGCGCTGGACCGGCTGGTGCAGCAGGAGCAGCCGTCGATCGCCGAGGCCCTGGGCCGGCGCGACGAGGACGACCTGCTGCGCGCGGTCGCCGACGCCGGCCGGACCATCGCGTACGCGGCCGACACCGCCTGGCGGCAGGTCGACGGCGAGCTGGCAGCCCGCCGCCGGACCAGGACGCTCACCCGGGTGCTCCCGGGCCGGCGGGCCCCGAACCCGCAGCGCCGCCCGCTCGCCGACGGCGTGGTCGAGCAGGGCGGCGAGGTGGTGCTGGCCCGCGACGCCGACCCGTGGGCCGACCCGGTGCTGGTGCTGCGCGCGGCCGGCGCCGCGGCCCGGGCGGACCTGCCGCTGGCCCCGCACGCGCTGGACCGGCTCGCGACCGAGTCCGCGCCGGTGCCCGCGCCCTGGCCGGCGGACGCCCGGGACGCGTTCGTGGACCTGCTCGGCACCGGCCACCGCGCGGTCCCGGTGCTCGAGGCGCTCGACCGGGCCGGCCTGCTGGTGCGGCTGATACCGGAGTGGGCGCGGGTCCGCTCGCACCCGCAGCGCAACCCGGTGCACCGGTTCACCGTCGACCGGCACCTGATGGAGGCCGCCGCCGAGGCCGCCGCGCTGGCCCGTACCGTCGCCCGGCCGGACCTGCTGCTGCTCGGCGCGTTCCTGCACGACATCGGCAAGGGTTTTCCCGGCGACCACACCGACGCCGGGGTCGCGGTGGTGCGCGAGCTCGGCCCGCGGCTCGGCCTCCCGTACGGGGATGCCGCCACGGTCGTCGCGATGGTCCGCCACCACCTGCTGCTGCCCGACACCGCGACCCGCCGCGACCTGTCCGACCCGGTGACCGTGCGGACGGTGGTCGAGGCCGTCGACGGCTCGCGCGACCTGCTGGACCTGCTGCACGGGCTGGCGATCGCCGACGGGCTGGCCACCGGCCCGGCGGCCTGGACGGACTGGAAGGCCGACCTGGTAGCAGAGCTGGTCGACCGGGCCCGGGACGCGGTCGCCGGCCAGCCGCCGCAGCCGCCGCCGGTGCTCGCCGCCGCGCAGCGGGAGCTGGCCGAGTCCAGTCGCGGCGAGGTGGCCGTGCGGGTGGACGGTGACTCGGTCACGGTGGCCGCGCCGGACCGGCCCGGCCTGCTCAGCCGGACGGCCGGCGTGCTGGCCCTGCACCAGCTGGACGTGCGGGCGGCCAGCGCGGTGACGGTCGGGCCGACCGCGGTGGACGTGTTCACGGTCAGCCCGCGGTTCGGCTCCGGCCCCGACCCGGTGCTGCTGCGCGCGGACGTGGCCAGGGCGCTGGCCGGCACGCTGCCGCTGGCCGACCGGCTGGCGGCGAAGGAGGCCGCGTACGGCTCCGGGCCGCAGCAGCCGCCGCGGGTGCTCTGGTTCGACGGCGCGGCCACCGGCGCGACCGTGCTGGAGCTGCGGGCGGCGGACGCGGCCGGTCTGCTGCACCGGGTCACAGCGGCGCTGGAGCGGGCCGGCCTCGACGTCCGCGGGGCCCGGGTGAGCACCCTCGGCGGGTCAGCCGTCGACGCCTTCTACCTGGTCGGCGCCGACGGCGCCCCGGTGACGGACCCGGACGTGCGCCGGGCCGTCACCGCGGCCGTGCTCGCTAGCGCTGGTACGTCGGCGTGATCAGGGCCCGGCCCAGCGTGTGGAACAGCGCGTTGAAGGCGGCGAACGTCGGGGTCGCCTCCTTGTCGATGCCGAGCGTCTCGACGTCGAGCGCGTGCACGGCGAAGACGTACCGGTGCACCAGGGGGTCGCCGGGCGGCGGGGCGGCGCCGTCCCACTGCCGCAGGCCGAAGTCGTCCCGGACGTGGAAGGCGCCCTCCGGAAGCGACGCGTCGCTGGAGCCGGCGCCGGTGGCCAGCTCGGTGACCGAGGCCGGGATGTCGACCACGGTCCAGTGCCAGAACCCGGACGGCGTCGGTGCGTCCGGGTCGAAGCAGCTGACCATGTAGCTGAGGGTGCCCTCGGGGGCGCCCGACCAGGACAGCTGGGGCGAGAGGTTCTGCCCGCCGGCCGAGTCGTGTGCGGTCTTGATGTCCATCTGGGTGCCGTCCGTGATGTCCGTGCTGTTCACGGTGAACGACGCGGTCTTCGGCAGCAGGTCGTACGGCAGCGGGGGGGTGGGTCGGTGCAGAGACGGCATGCGGGCTCTTCCTCCTCGTGAGCGGCTGTGCTCAGTGGATCAACGGGTCCGGCGGATCCGAGGTTCACGTGCCCGCGGCGGTGCCCGGGCATGCGCGGCTCACCAGCCGCGCAGGTCGACCGGCCAGGTCTCGACGACGGTGTCCCCGTCGACCAGGTGCACCGCGGCGTGCAGGGCGACGGTCGGGTCGACGTGCGCGGGCAGCACCCGCACCCGGTCGCCGACCTTGACCGAGCCCGGTTCGTCCGGCGCGAACGTGGTGTGCTCGTCCGAGCAGAACCACACGGTCGCGCCGGGCACGGTCGGGTTGCCGTGGTCCATGCCGTGCGACTTGAGCCCGACGTCGGCGACCACCCACGGCGGCTGGATGTCGCTGCTCGGCGGGCTGGCCGAGATCACCGTGGCCAGCACGGACAGCGCCGGCCGGAACGGCAGCCCGACCGCTGCGTACGCGGTGTCCATCAGCGCGTACGAGCCGGCCTGGATCTCGGTCGCCACGGTGTTGTCCGCGTACGTCCCGGTGCCGCCGGCGGAGACGACCTCGCCTCCGACGTCCGCGGCGGCCCGGCTCAGCAGGGCCATGCAGTCGGCGGTCATGGTCCGCCGCTGGTCGGCGTCGGCGACCAGCATGAGGTGGCCCTCGTAGCCCATGACGCCGCGGACCTGGAGCCCCCTCGAGCGGGCCAGGTCGGCGATCCGGCCGGCGTCCTCGGGCGCGCAGCCGCAGCGGGGCAGTCCCACGTCGACGTCGACGAGCACCTCACGGACGCCGCCGGCCGCGGCCGCCTCGACGGTCTCGGGCGAGTCGACCGCGACCGTGATCCGGGCCCGGTCGGCCAGCGCGCCGAGCCGGCGCGCGTCGAGCACCTCGTTAGCCAGCAGCAGGTCCTCGCCGAGGCCGGCGGCGACCATGCCCTCCACCTCGCGGATCGTCGCGCAGGTGAACGTGCGGTGCCCGTGCGCGGCCTGCCGGCGGGCGAGCTCGGTGGTCTTGTGCGCCTTGACGTGCGGGCGCAGCCGCGGGCCTGGCAGCGCGGCGGCCATCGTGGCCAGGTTGTGCTCCAGCGCCGCCGCGTCCACGAGCAGCGCCGGCGTCTGCAGGTCGGTGACCCTCACGAGCGCAGGCTATGCGGTCGGCCACCCGCGGGTGCCGCGGGTGCCGCGGGTGCCGCGGGTGCCGCGCGTGTGCCGCGGGTGTTGAGTGGGGGCGCGGGTGCGGCCGGTGCCGCTGGTGCCGCTGGTGTTGAGTGGGGGCGTGCAGAGCACCGCCGCGCCGCCGCGGACCGGCCGGACCCTCGGCGTCGTGGCGTACGGGACCTTCCTCGCGCTGATGGTCTACACCGCGCCGCTGGCCGCGCTGCCGGACATCGCGGCCGACCTCGGGGCCGGCGTCTCCGCCTCGTCCTGGATCATCGCGTCGACCAGTGTCGGGCTGGCGGCCGCGCTGGTGCCGGCAGGGGCGCTCGGCGACGACGTCGGGCGGCGGCGGGTGTTCACGGCCGGGGCGGTGCTGCTGGCCGCCTCCTCGGCGTTGGCCGCGCCGGCCCCGGACGCGTGGCTGCTGGTCGCGGCGCGGGTGCTGCAGGGCGTCGGCGCGGCCGCGGTGCTCGCCTGCGGGCTGGCGCTGCTCGGTGCCGCGTACCCGGGTCGGGCCCGGGCGGCCGCGACCGCCTGGTGGGGTGCGGCCTTCGGCGCCGGCGTCGCGCTCGGCCCGGTGCTGATGGCGCTGGTGCAGGCGGCCAGCAGCTGGCGGGTCACGTACGGGGTGCTGGCCGGGCTGGCCGCCGCGCTGGCGCTGGTCGCCCCGGCGCTGCTGGGCGAGTCGACCCTCGGCCGCCACCGCGGGGTCGACCCGGCCGGCGCGCTGCTGCTCGCCGGCGGGCTGGGCTGCCTGCTGACCGCGCTCACCGAGGGCAGGCTCGGCTGGGCCCGGCCGCCGGTGCTGGCGCTGCTCGCCGGCGCGGCGGTGCTGCTGGCCGGGTTCGTGCTGCACCAGCTGCAGGCCCGGGAGCCGATGATCGACCTGCGCGGGTTCCGCCGGCCGCGGCTGGCGGCGGCGACCATCGGCGCGTTCGTCACCGGTACCGGGGTCATCGCGATCACCTCGTACACGCCGACCCTGCTGCAGCGCGGGTACGGCGGGAGCGTGCCGTTCTCGGCGGTGGTGCTGCTGGCCTGGTCGGGTCCGGCTGCGCTGTCCGCGCTGGGTGTCCGCGTCCTGCCGGAACGGTGGAGCGGCCCCGGCCGGATCGCGGTCGGGCTGGTCGTGGTCGGCGCCGGGATCGTCGCGCTGTCCGGCCTCGGGACAGGGTCGCCGACCGGGCGGCTGGTGGCCGGCCTGGTCGTGGCGGGCGTCGGCACCGGCGCGGTCACCGCGACCCTCGGCGGGGAGGCGGTGGCCAGCGTCCCGGCGGACCAGGCCGGCACCGGCAGCGGCATCAACAACACCAGCCGGTACGTGGGGGCGGCCCTCGGCGTCACCGTCGTCGCCGCGCTGGCCGGCGGCTCCGGCGCCGAGCTCGTCTCCGGCTGGAACGTCGCCTGCTGGGTCTGCGCCGCCTCGTCCGTCGCCGGCGCCGTCGCCGTCGCCGCGCTCAGGCCAGCTGCTGCACCAGCGTGAGCAGGTTCCCGTCCGGGTCGGTGACCTGGACGTACAGCACCGTTCCGGGGCTGTCGTCGATCTCGCCGACGTCCAGGCCGCGGGTGCGCAGCTCCGGCACCCAGCCGCGCAGGTCGTCGGTGACGAGCGTGGCCATCGACCGGCCGGCGCGGTCGGGCGCCTGCACGACCTGCAGCGTGCTGCTGCCGACGATCCACTCGGCGTCCGAGGGCATCGGCACCGCGTCGGCCGGCCGGCCGAACAGCGTCTCGTAGAAGGGCATCGCCGCCGCCCGGTCGGCCACCCCCACCGCCGCCAGCACCTGGCGCGGGCCGGTCCGGGCCAGGTGCCGGCGCAGGCTGTCCAGCGCGGCTCGCATGCCGGCGGTCATGCCCTCGATCTCCTGGTCCCAGTCGGCGCCCCGGCCGAAGCCGCTCATCACCATCCGGACCACGCAGGTGCCGCCGTCGCTGGCCTCGACGGTCCACTCGGTGGCCAGCTCGGCCGGCTCGGCTCCGTTGGCCGGCTCCCAGCGCACGTCCTCGGTGGCGAACCGGTGCGGCGGCTCGTACGCGGCCACCCGGCCGGTGTCGTTGAGCCCGGCTCCGAGCCCCATGTCGTAGGCGTACCGGCCGCCGCGGCGGCCGTCGATCTCGGTGTGGTGCATCCAGGCGCTGACGCCCGCACCGGTGGCGATCGCAGTCCAGACTTCGTCCGGCGTGCCGACCACCTCGACGGACAGGTCGATCTTCCGGTCGTCATCCACGGGACTCCTCCGGGGTCGGGTGTACGGCGACGACCAGCCGGTGCGGCCGGCCGCCGGTGGCGTGGTACTTGGCGGTCAGCGCGGTCACCGCGGCCGCCAGCTCGTCGGCGAACGCGGCCCGCGCGGCCGGGTCGGCGAACGCGACCTCGGCGTCGATGCCGAGGGTCGCCAGCCGCTTGTGCCCGGCCTCGGCCCGCCCGGCCAGCGCGCCGACCTCCCGCACCACCCGGGCCGCCAGCGCGACCAGGTAGCGGGCCGACAGGCGGTCCGCGGTCCGGGCCGGGTCGCTGGCCACCGCGCCGAGCGCGGCCGGGGAGATCACGTACGAGGTCGCGGTGGCGACCAGCCGCCGCTCGGTCAGCCCGCCCCAGCGCCGCTCGCCGGCCAGCGTGACCAGGCCGTGCGACTCCAGCGCGCGCAGGTGGTAGTTGACCCTCTGCCGGCTCAGGCCGGTGCGCCCGGCGAGCTCGGCGGCGCTCGCCGGCTCGCCCAGCGCGGCCAGCAGCCGGGTCCGGACCGGGTCCAGCGCGACCACCGCGGCGGCCGGGTCGTCGATCACCTCAACGTCGAGCACCCGTCCACGCAACCATTGACAAAGAATCTTGTCAAGCCAGGCGCTAGGGTCGCCGGGTGGCGGCGGAATGGCGGAACTGGGCCGGCGACCAGGTGTCCCGGCCGGCGCACGTGCTGACCCCGGCGACCGTCGACGAGGTCGCCGCGGCGGTCAAGGACGCGGGCCGGAACGGCCTGCGCGTGCGGATGGCCGGCGCCGGCCACTCGTTCACCGGCGCCGCGATCACTGACGGCCTGCTGCTGCGTCCCGACCGGCTCACCGGAATCGTCGCGATCACCAGCGACAGCGTCACCGTCCGGGCCGGCACCCGGCTGCACGCGCTGTCCGGGCTGCTCGCCACGCACGGGCTGGCGCTGGAGAACCTCGGTGACATCGACGTGCAGACCGTGGCCGGCGCGATCTCCACCGGCACCCACGGCACGGGCCTGGCGTACGGCGGGCTCGCCACCCAGGTGACCGGCCTCGAGCTGGTGCTCGCCGACGGCTCGGTGGTCCGGGCCGACGCCGACCTCGAAGCGGCGGCCACGGTCGGGCTGGGCGCGTACGGGGTGATCACCGCGGTGACGCTGCGCTGCGTGCCGGCGTTCGCGCTGCGGGCCGAGGAGACCGCGGCGAAGCTGGGCGACCTGCTCGACCGCTGGGACACGCTGCCGGCCGAGGCCGACCACGTCGAGTTCTACTGGTGGCCGCACACCGACGACTGCCACCTCAAGCGCAACACCAGGGTGCCGCTGGCCGACGTCGCCCCGCTGCCGCGGTGGAAGACGGTGCTGGAGGACGAGCTGGTCGCCAACGCGTTGTTCGGGGCGGTCTGCCGGGCCGGCGTGCTGGTGCCCGCGATGGTGCCGCCGGCGAACCGGCTGGCGACCCGGCTGCTCGGGTCGCGGACCTACACCGACCGGTCCTGGAAGGTGTTCGCGCACCGGCGCCGGGTGCGGTTCCACGAGACCGAGTGGGCCTTCCCCCGGGCGCTGCTGCCGGACGTGCTGCGCGAGCTGGACGCCACGATCCGCCGGCGCGGCTGGCGGATCTCCTTCCCGGTCGAGGTGCGGGTCGCGGCCGGCGACGACCGCTGGCTGTCCACCGCGTACGGCCGGGAGACCGCCTACCTGGCCGCGCACCGCTACGTCCGCGAGCCGTGGGCCGACTACCTCGGAGCGGTCGGCGAGATCGTCCGGGCCGTCGCCGGCACCGGGGCGCGGCCGCACTGGGGCAAGCTGCACCCGCTGGCCGCCGCCGACCTCGCCCCGCGCTACCCGCGCTTCGCCGACGCGGTCGCACTCCGGGCCCGTCTCGACCCGGACGGGCGATTCGCCAACCCGTACGTGGACCGGGTTCTCGGGCGCGTCTCGTTCTGAGACCTCCGTCACGTCGTTCGGGTCGACCGTACAGACCAGAGGTCTGATCGCGTCGACGAGGAGCGAGCCATGACTGTCGAGACCGACGTACCCACCCCGTCCCACCGCGCCGACGGCGCCGCCGCGCCGGCGCCCCCGGCCCCCGCCGCACCCGCCCTGCCGGCCGGCAACCCGGCCCTGCTGGCCCTGATCACGTTCCTGCCCTCGGGCCTCACGCTCGGGCTGTGGTTCATCGGCTACCTGGACACCGCCAGGCTGCCGGGCGGCATGATCGCCACCCTCGCCCTGTCCGCCGGGCTGTTCATGCTCGTCGCGACCATCTGGGCGGGCCGGATCGGGGCCAGCACGCTGGCCGCGGTCTTCGGCGTGTTCTCCGCGTTCTGGCTCAGCTTCGCGCTGCTGATCACGGCGCTGACAAGCACCTGGTGGGCGATCGCGGCCGGCGGCGTGCTACGGGTCCAGTCGACCTACCTGCTGTCGTTCCTGTGCGTGTTCACCCTGCTCACGCTGGCGACGCTGCGGCTGCCGCTGGCCTTCACGGTCGGATTCGTATTCGTCGACCTGACGTTCCTGCTCGCGTTCATCGCGGTGGTGAACGGCAACCGCGACTGGTTCACCTGGGCGGGGGTGACGACCTTCGCCTTCTGCGCGGTCTTCGCGTACGTGCTGTTCGACGGGTTCGGCCAGGACCTCGGCGGGAAGGCGCTGCCGATGGGCAAGCCGCTGGTCAAGTAGGGGAGTGCCGCAGGGCGGCTAGGCTGGTCGGGTGTTCGACACGCTCTCCGATCGGCTCTCCGCGGTCTTCACCACGCTGCGGGGCAAGGGCCGCCTCTCCGAGGCCGACATCGACGCCACGGCGCGCGAGATCCGCATCGCGCTGCTGGAGGCGGACGTCGCGCTGCCCGTGGTCAGGGCGTTCGTGGGAGCGATCAAGGAGCGGGCGCGCGGCGAGGAGGTCTCCCGCGCGCTCAACCCGGCGCAGCAGGTCATCTCGATCGTCAACGAGGAGCTCATCAACGTCCTCGGCGGCGAGACCCGGCGGCTGCGGTTCGCCAAGCAGCCGCCGACCGTCATCCTGCTCGCCGGCCTGCAGGGCTCCGGCAAGACGACCCTGGCCGGCAAGCTGGGGCTCTGGCTGCGCAACCAGGGCCACACGCCGCTGCTGGTCGCGGCCGACCTGCAGCGCCCCAACGCGGTCACCCAGCTGCAGGTCGTCGGCAAGCAAGCGGGCGTCGACGTGTACGCGCCGGAGCCGGGCAACGGCATCGGCGACCCGGTCGACGTGGCCCGCCGGGCGATGGTCGAGGCCGGGCGCACCCAGCACGACATCGTCGTCGTCGACACCGCCGGCCGGCTCGGCATCGACGCCGAGCTGATGGCGCAGGCGGCGGCGATCCGGGATGCGGTCGACCCGGACGAGACGCTGTTCGTGGTCGACGCGATGATCGGCCAGGACGCGGTCACCACCGCGCAGGCGTTCCAGGACGGGGTCGGCTTCTCCGGCGTCGTGCTGACCAAGCTCGACGGCGACGCCCGCGGCGGCGCGGCGCTCTCGGTCCGGTACGTCACCGGCCAGCCGATCATGTTCGCCTCCACCGGCGAGAAGCTGGCCGACTTCGACGTCTTCCACCCGGAGCGGATGGCCTCGCGCATCCTCGGCATGGGCGACGTGCTCACGCTCATCGAGCAGGCGCAGAAGACGTTCGACGAGGACGAGGCCGAGCGGATGGCGGGCAAGCTCGCCTCCGGCAACAATTTCACCCTGGAGGACTTCCTCGAGCAGATGCAGGCGATCCGGCGGATGGGCCCGATCTCCAACCTGCTCGGGATGATGCCGGGGATGGGCCAGCTCAAGGACCAGATCAACGACATCGACGACCGCGATCTCGACCGCACCGCGGCGATCATCCGCGGCATGACCCCGGGCGAGCGGCAGGACCCGAAGATCATCAACGGCTCCCGCCGGGCCCGGATCGCGCGCGGCTCCGGGGTCACGGTCACCGAGGTCAACAGCCTGGTCGACCGGTTCTTCGAGGCCCGCAAGATGATGCAGCAGATGGCCGGCGGGATGGGCCTGCCGGGCATGCGGCGCAACTCGAAGTCCCGCAAGAAGGGGAAGAAGGGCAAGGGCGGGCGGGGGCCGACGCCGCCGAAGGTGCGCGGCGGGATGCCGGCGCTGCCGCCCGGCGCGCTCGACCAGCTGCCGCCCGGCATGACGATGCCGGACCTGTCCAAGCTCAACCTGCCCAAGGGGCGCCGTCCCTAGGGACTCAGTGCGGCTCCCAGGCCGACGGCTCGGCCGTCAGCGCCCGTACGGACGCGGGCAGCCGGCCGCCGGCGACGTCGGCGAGCGTCACCGCCTCCAGCACGTCGCGCAGGCTTGCTCGCGCCGCGATCCAGACGTCCTGCAGCGCCCGCGCCGGCCCGGCGTACTCCAGGTCCTCCGGGCGCACCCCGCGGACCCAGGCCAGCGGGCCGTCGACCGCCCTGATCACGTCGGCCACGGTGATCTCGGCGGCCGGCTTGGCCAGCCAGTAGCCACCGTCCGCGCCGCGCTGGCTGTTCACGATCCCGGCCTCGCGCAGGTCCCGCAGGATCGAGCCGAGGAACGGGAACGGGATGTCCTGCGCCTGCGCGATCACGTCGCCCTTCACCGGCCGGTCCGGCGAGCCGGCGAGCTGGACGGCGGCGCGGACCGCGTAGTCCGACTTCGCCGACAGGTGCATGGGCGAAGTATCCCGCCCTACGCGTGCAGCTCCGTACGCAGTTCGTGGGCGCCGTCGGGGCGGGTGACCTCGTAGTAGATCCGGGTGGAGCCGTCCGGCAGCGGGACGACCGACAGGTAGCGGACCCCGCCGCCGCCGAACGGCGAGCGCACCGGCTCGGCCGAGGTCGCGATGAGCCGGCCGACCAGCCCGTCCGGGCCGGCGGTGCCGGTGGCGAGGCCGGTCATCTCCTCCCAGTTCTGCTCGGCGGTGGCCCGGCCGTCGTACGAGGCCTCGATCGTGTCGCCGGTCGCCAGCACCGCGCTGACCCGCACGCCGCGCGCGTCCCACTCGCCGGGCCGGCCGGCCAGCGCCGTGCCGCGCCAGGTCCAGCTCACCCCGTCGGGGCTGGTCGCGTACTCGGTCGTCATCCGGTCGGCGTCGTCCCAGCGCTGCAGCGGGTGCACCGACGCCCACAGGTGCCAGCGCTCGCCGTCGTGCAGCAGCACCGGGTCCTTGACGCCGGCCGTCGCGCTGCCGGGCAGCACGGTCACCGGGGCCGCCGCGGTCAGCCCCTCCGGGGTGGCCGCCTCGACCAGGTCGACCCGCCAGTGCTTGGTCGCCGGGGTGGCGCAGCTGACGTACGCCCGCCAGCGGCCGTCCGGGGTCAGCACGAGCGCCGGCCGCTCCAGCGAGTCGGCCGCGAACCCGTCCCGTTCCAGCCGGGCGACCTCCTCGAACCGCACCCCGTCGGCGGACGCGGCGATCACGTTGCGGTAGCCGCGACCCTCGCCGATCGGCCGCCGCAGCCGGTACGCCAGGAAGAACGTGTCGCCGGCCAGCAGCGCGCTCGGAGCCCCCGCCCACGCGCCGGCGCCCTCGTCCGGCGGCCCGGCGACCAGCTCGGATGCGGACAGGCGGGGGAGGGGAAGGGCGGCGCGGTTGCGGGTCGAGGTCACGCGCAAACCCTGCCATATGTTTCCATGTAGATTGGTCGGAAATACCGAAGCGAGGTGGACGGTGGCCCTGCCCGACTTCCTGCTCGTCGGCGCACCCAAGGCCGGCACGACCGCCCTGCACGTCGCGCTGGCCCGGCACCGGCAGCTCTACCTCTCGCCGGTGAAGGAGCCGAAGTTCTTCCTCACCGGCGGCGAGCCGCCGCGCGGCCCCGGCGGCCCGGGCGACGCGCAGACGTACCGGGAGTACGTCTGGCGCCGGGAGGACTACGAGCGGCTGTTCGACGTGGCTCCGCCCGGGACGCTCACCGGCGAGTCGACCACGCTCTACCTGCGCGACCCGGCAGCGCACGAGCGGATCGCGGCGACCCTGCCGGCGGCCCGGCTCGTCGCCGTGATCCGCGACCCGGTCGACCGGGCCCACTCGAACTGGACCCACCTGCGCTCGGCCGGGCTGGAGCCGGAGGTCGACTTCCTGCGCGCCTGCGCGCTGGAGGAGTCGCGGGCCGCGCGCGGCTGGGGGCCGTTCTGGCGCTACGTCGACCTGGGCCGGTACGGGGCGCAGCTGGCGCACCTGTTCTCGGTCTTCCCGCGCGAGCAGGTGCTCGTCGTGCTCTACCGGGACCTGCGCCGCGACCCGGCCGGCACCCTCGACCGCATCTGCGCCTTCCTCGGCGTCGCCACCGGGATCGTCCGCTCCGTCCCGGCCGAGAACGTCACCGCCGCCGCGGCCGGATCCGGCCCGGACCGCCTGCTCGGCCGGGTCCTGCCCGCGCTCGCCCGGCTGCCCGGGCGGACCGGCGACCGCGCGGTTCGGGCGGTGCGCCGGCGCCTGCAGCGGGAGCAACGCCAGCGCACGCCGCTGACCCCGGCGGAGCGCGCGGCCCTGCTTCCCTCGTTCCTCGACGACATCGCACTGCTCGAATCCGCGACGGGCCTGCGCGTGGACCACTGGCGCGCGCTGGATGCGCACCAGCGCCCGCCCCTCGACATCCGCGGCAACATCGGGACCGCCCACACCGACATCGACCGGCCCCTGTAGGCCGGAGCGGGACCTTCATAACGTGGCACCCGACGAGAGAGGTGCACCCGTGCGGATGACCGACGAAGTTCGCGAGGCGCAGGCCACGGCCGGCGCGATCGTGGCGCTGGAGAGCACGATCCTCGCCCACGGCCTGCCGCCCGGGCGTAACCGGAAAGTCGCGACCCGGCTGGAGGAGACCATCCGCGCCGCCGGCGCCGTACCCGCCACGATCGCCGTCCTCGACGGCGAAGCGCGGATCGGGCTGACCGGTGCCGAGCTCGACCGCGTCTGCAGCACCGAGCTGGCGAAGCTGTCCCGGCGCGATCTCGCCCCCGCGTACGCGTCGGGGCGCGACGGCGCGACGACGGTCGCCGCGACGGCGGCGATCGCTGCCGCCGGCGGGATCCGCGTGTTCGCCACCGGCGGGCTGGGCGGCGTCCACCGGGGAGCCGCCGACACCTTCGACGTGTCCGCGGACCTCGACGTGCTCGCCGAGACCCCGATCGTCGTGGTCTGTTCGGGCGTGAAGTCGATCCTCGACATCGCCGCCACCCTGGAGGCGCTGGAGACCCGGTCGATCCCGGTCCTCGGCTACCGGACCGCGACGTTCCCGGCGTTCTACCTGCGCGAGTCGGCGTACCCGGCGCCGTGGACGGTGCGCACTCCGGCCGAGGCGGCCGCGGTCGCCGGCGCGCACTTCGGGTCGGTGCCGGGCACCGCCGGCATCGTGCTGGCCAACCCGGTCCCACCGGAGGCGGAGATGCCGCGCGAGCTGCACGACGAGCTGCTCGCCGGCGGCCTCGCCCTGCTCGCCGAGCGCGGGATCACCGGGCACGACGTGACTCCGGCGCTGCTCGAGCACTTCCACGCCGCGAGCGGCGGCGTGAGCATCGACACCAACGAGGAGCTCGTCGTCGCGAACGCCGCTGTGGCCGCCGAGGTCGCCGTGGCGCTGGCGGCGTGAGCCGGATCGCGGTGGTCGGCGACGCCGCCCTCGACGTGCTGGTCCGCGCCGGCACGCTGCCCGAGCCCGGCGGCGACGTCCGGGCAGCGATCGGGATCCGCCCGGGCGGCGCGGGCGCGAACACCGCGGCCTGGCTGGCGGCGCTCGGCGCGGAGCCGGTGTTGATCGCCCGGATCGGTGCGGACACCGCGGGCGGGCAGCTTCGCGAGTTCCTGGCCGCTGCCGGCGTCGGCACGGCGCTGGTGACCGACGACGCGGCGCCGACCGCGACGGTGGTGGTGCTCGTCGACGGCGCCGGACAGCGGGCGATGCTGGCCGACCGCGGCGCCGCCGGCCGCCTCGCGCCCGAGGACATCACGGTGCCGCCGGGCGCGCGGCACCTGCACCTGTCCGGGTACGTGCTGCTGGACGACTCGTCCCGGGCCGCCGGCCTGGCCGCGCTCGCCGCCGCCCGTGCCGCCGGGCTGACCACGTCGGTGGACCCGCAGGCGGCGGCGCTGCTCACCGACCCGGCCGGGTTCCTCGACCAGGTCCGCGGCGTCGACCTGCTGCTGCCGAGCGCGGGGGAGCTCGCCGCGCTCGGCGGGCCGAACGCGGCGCTGGCCGCGGTCCGGGCGGTCGCGGTGACCGACGGGCCGCACGGCGCCGCCTGGCTGGACCGGGCCGGACGGGTCGAGGTCCCGGGCCGTACGACCGAGGTGGTGGACACGACCGGTGCCGGCGACGCGTTCGATGCCGGTGTGCTGGCGGCGTGGACCGGCGGGGCGTCACCGGCCGACGCGCTGGCCGCGGGGGTCGCCGCCGGCACCTGCGCGGTCGGCATCCCGGGTGCGTGGCCCCTCTGAGGAATCGACTCGTGACGTAATGGACCACCTCACCTGGACCAGGCCGCGATCCACCTGCACATCCTGGACATGGCCGACCCGCTCAGCTTGGGCATCTTCGGGTAGTTCCGCGAAGGTTCTGACCGCACCGGGACGCACCGGGAAGCCGGCCGGGAGGCACGCCCTAGAGTGCCGCTCATGAGCTTGCACGTCCGGGGAACCGTGCTGCCCGACGGCGAGCGGCGGGACCTGTGGGTCGTCGACGGGCGGCTGACGTACGAGCCGGTCGGCGGCGCGGAGACGGTGGCCGGCGACGGCTGGATCGTGCCGGGCCTGGTCGACTGCCACTGCCACATCGGCATGAAGACCGACGGCATGGCCGACGAGGCCGAGATGGTCGAGCAGGCGATCGCCGACCGGGACGCCGGCGCGCTGCTCATCCGTGACGCCGGCTCCCCGGTGGACAACCGGTTCGTGCAGAAGCGCGACGACCTGCCCCGGCTGATCCGCGCCGGCCGGCACGTCGCCCGGCCGAAGCGCTACCTGCGCGACGTCGGCGTCGAGGTCGAGCCAGAGGGCTTGGTTGCCGCGGTGGAGGAGCAGGCCCGGCTCGGCGACGGCTGGGTCAAGATCGTCGGCGACTGGATCGACCGCGACGTGGGCGACCTGGCGCCGCTGTGGCCGGACGACGTGCTGGCGGCCGCGGTCGCCCGCGCGCATGAGCTCGGCGCCCGCGTTGCCACCCACGTGTTCGGCGAGGAGGCGCTGCCCGGGCTGGTGGCGGCCGGAGTGGACACGCTCGAGCACGGCACCGGCCTGACCGGGACCCTGGTCGACGAGGCCGCCCGGCGCGGGATCCGGGTGACGCCGACGCTGATCAACATCGAGACGTTCCCGGACATCGCCGAGCGCGCCGGCAGGTTCCCCGCCTACGGCGACCACATGCGGGCCCTGCACCGCACCGCCTCCCAGCGCATCCGGGACGCGTACGAGGCCGGGATCGGGTTGCTGGCCGGTACCGATGCCGGTGGCGTGCTGCCGCACGGGCTGGTCGTCCAGGAGATCCTGGCGTTGCACGCGGCCGGCATCCCGGCCGAGGCCGCGCTCGCCGCCGGCTC
>DATBFW010000125.1:0-8360 GCA_036558285.1 Mycobacteriales bacterium
ACTGCGCGGCACGCCGAAGCGGGTCGCGGTCAGCTCACGGGCGCGCGACCGCGCCGTGGCCGAGCGACTGTGGGAGGTCTCCGAGGAGAAGACCGGGGTGCGCTACCCCGCCCTCGACCCGGCCTGAGTCCGGCGCAGCAGCACGGCGGGCAGCACGGTCATCGCCACGGCGACGGCCATCTGCACGAACCACCAGGCGGCGATCTCATGGTGCCCCTCGACCGGGCAGCTGGCACTGAGTGCGAGCAGGCTGGCGCCGGTGACCTGGCCGGTCCACAGCGTCCAGCGGCGGCCGGCGACCGCACCGGCGAACACGGTCAGCAGGCCGAAGAACGCGACCGTGTTCAGCGCGTCGGCCCACCACGGGGCGACCGGCTGCGGGCCGTTGGGCGCCGGCTGCGCGGCGACGCCGAGCGCGTAGAGCGCGATCATCGCGGCGCCGAACACGCGGACGCCACGGGTGGACAGGACCCGGCGCACCCGCGGCGCAGCGGGCGACGGTTCCGGGGCGGAGCGGGTCAGCGGCGGCGGTACCGGCGCGGGTCGGGTGAGCGGCGGGACCGGGGGCAGGACCGCCTCCGGGGCCTTCTCGCCGGCCTGCGCGGACTGCGGTTCCAGGATCGCCGTCATACGCCAACGATAGGGACCACGGCCGCGGACGGGAACCCCGCCGCGCGGCCGGTCAGCGGGGAGTCGGTGCCGTGGCCGGCGGGGCCGGTTCCGCCGCCGGCGGCGGCCCGGCCTGGACCGGCGCGGCCGGCAGCCGGACGGTCACCGTCGTGCCGTGCTCGACCGTGGACTCGAAGTCCACCCGGCCGCCGTGGTCGGCGACCAGCGCGGCCACGATCGACATGCCGAGCCCGGAGCCGCCGCGGACCCTCGTCCGGGCGGCGTCCGCCCGCCAGAACCGGTCGAACACCTGGGCCGCCTGGTCCGGCGGCAGGCCGGGGCCGCCGTCGACGACGCGCACCACGACCTCGCCGCCCTCCTGCCCCGCAGAAACGGTGATCGGCACCGGCGCGGTCGCGTGCACCGCGGCGTTGGTGAGGATGTTGGTGACCACCTGCAGCAGCTGGTTGCGGTCGCCGAGCACCGTCAGCGGGCCGCGGTCGGTCACCGACACCTGCCGCTGCGGGTACGCGGCGCGCAGGCCGGCGACCGCGTCGTCGACCACCCCGGCCACGTCCACCGGCGCCCGCTCGGCGACCGTGCCGCGATCGGACCGGGCCAGCGTGAGCAGGTCCTCGACCAGGCCGCTCATCCGGGTGCCCTCGGCCTCGATCCGGCGCAGCGAGTCGGACGCCTCCGGGTCGAGGCCGCCGCGCATCCGGACCAGCTCGGCGTACCCGCGCAGGGACGTGAGCGGAGTGCGCAGCTCGTGCGAGGCGTCAGCGAGGAACCGGCGCAGTCGCTGCTCGCTCTCATAGCGCGCGGCGTACTCCCGCTCGACCGCGTCGAGCATGGTGTTCACCGCCTCGGACAACTGCCCCACCTCGGTGTGCGGATCGGCGCCCGGCACGCGGTTCTCCAGCCCGCTCCCGTCCGGCCCCAGCTCCGCGGCCACCGTCCGCGCGGTCCGCGTGACGCGGTCCAGCGGCCGCATCCCCAGCCGCACCCCGATGGTTCCGAGCACCGCGGTCCCGATGACGGCCGCCGCTCCGATGATCAGCTCGAGGGCCACCAGCCGGCTCAGCGTCGCCTGGGCGTCCGCGGCGGACAGCCCGAGCACGAGCGTGCCGTCGGTCGGCGTCGCGTTCGCCAGACTGCTGCCCACCAGCAGCCGCTGCGGGCTCGCCACCACCCGGTAGGTCCCGCCGTCCGTGGCGTGCAGCGTGAACGGCCCGGTCGCCGCGGTCAGCGTCGACATCTCGCGGACCTCGCCCGCGTTCAGCCCCAGCGGCCTGGCGAGCCGGTAGCCGGTGCAGAGGAACTGCGCGACCTGGGCGTCGTCGGTGACGAAGGCCGAGTAGGGCGCGCGGTCGGCGGCCTGCGACGGGCCGTTGGACGGCACGCACACCGTGCGCTGCGCGTCTCCGGCCAGTTCCACGACCTGCTGGTCGAGCCGGCTGTAGAGATAGCTGTGCAGCGCGACGTAGGTGGCCGCGCCGACCGCCGTCACCGCGAAGGCGACGAGGAGGACGGCAAGGGCGACCAGGCGCGCGCGGAGGGAGAAGCGGTTCATCTCACCTCGGCGCGCGCAGCACGTAGCCGACGCCGCGGATCGTGTGGATCAGGTGCGGCTCGACCGAGTCGACCTTCTTGCGCAGGTAGCCGACGTACAGCTCGACGATGTTGGACCGGCCCTGGAAGTCGTACTTCCAGACCCGCTCGAGGATCTGCGACTTCGACAGCACGACCCGCTCGTTGCGCATCAGGTAGCGCAGCAGCTCGAACTCGGTCGGCGTCAGCTGGACGTCCTTGCCGGCCCGGCGGACCTCGTGGCTGTCCTCGTCCAGCTCGAGGTCGGCGACCTGGAGCAGCGATGCCGGCGGCTTGTCCGGCGGCGAGGTGCGGCGCAGCACGGCGTGCACCCGTGCGAGCAGCTCCTCCACGCTGAACGGCTTGACCACGTAGTCGTCGGCGCCGGCCCGCAGGCCCTCGACCCGGTGCTCGCCGGCGTCCCGCGCGGTGAGGAACACGACCGGCACGTCGCTGCCGCCCGAGCGCAGCCGGCGCAGCACCTCGACGCCGTCCAGGTCGCCGAGCATCACGTCGAGCACGACCAGGTCCGGCTCGTGCTCGGCCACCGCGGCCAGCGCCCGGGAGCCGGAGTCGGCGGTCAGCGTCTCGAACCCGTCGAACCGCAGTGCGGAGGACACGAGGTGGGCGACGTTCTCCTCGTCGTCGACCACCAGCACCCGCCGGCGCGCGCCGTTCACAGTCCCACCCATCGTGCTCATGCTGTCACCCATCCAGGTCCGTCGTCGCGCCGAGCCTCCCCCGTACCGCTGTGGCGGCACTGGGCGAACGCTGTGCGTCAGCTGTGTGCGCGCTGCGTTCCTGCTGGACGAACGAGCGTCACGCGGCGCTGGTGCCCGGCCGGGTCGGCAGCCGCGCCGGGGTGACCGCGGCCCACCGCCAGCCGTAGCTGCCCGGCACCGGATCGGCGACCACGACCTGGTACGACCGGCAGCCGGGCACGGTCAGTTCCCGGCGGGACACCTCGGCGCCGTCCCGCGGCCGCCACCGGCAGGCCAGAACCGTGCCGGGCGGTGCGGCCGGGTCGAAGCTCAGCGCGAGGTCCAGGCTCTCCAGCGGGCGGGTCACCAGCTGCCGGAACACCGGCTCGGCCGGCCGCACCGGCACCGAGCCCGCCCGCGGCTCGTACGAGACGAGGAACGAGACCCCGTACCGCTCGCCCAGGCCGAGCGTCCGGCCGAGCACGAGCTCGGTGGCGACCAGCCCAGGGCCGGCGCGACCCTGCTCGGGCATCCGCCGCCCCGGCCGGCAGCCGCTGGTCGCGGTCACCAGCGGGCGCAGCCGCGGGTCGTCGCCGTCGACGTACCAGAGCCGGTCGACGCCGTCCTGGATGGCCCGGACCTGGGCGGCGACCCGGGCGCACAGCGGCCGGCCGACCGGGTCCAGCAGCACCTCCTTCGTCAGCGAGACCACCAGCAGCTGCCGGGAGCCGCCGAACGCACCGACGAGGTGGGCGAGCCGGGCCCGGCGGGCGGCCGGACCGTCCTGCTGGGCCGGGGTCGGCGGGCGCGGCGCCGGCACCACCGGCCCGCCCGGCATCCGCAGCGCCAGCTCGCCGAGCGGCAGGCCGAGCACCCGCTCCAGGGCGAGCACCCGGTCCCGGCCGACGACCGTGCGCGGCGGGGTGCTGCTGCCGGACTGCCAGGCCGACAGGGTGGCTACGCCGGAGGCCAGCGACGGGTACGCGCAGACCAACTCGTCGGCCAGGTCCCGCAGGGCCAGCCCGTGCCCGGCGATCGCCGCCCGCACCGCGGCCGCGAACGCGGCGACCTCCCGCCGGCGCCGGTCCGGGTCGGGCTCGGCCCGTATCCGGCGGTCACCGAGCCGGCAGCGGGAGGAGCAGAACACCCGCGGCCGGCCGCGGCGGCGCCGACCGTCCGGGGAGAGCAGCTCGGGCACCGGGGAACCGCAGATCGGGCACCGGCGTGGAGGCGGGTGAGCGGGCACGGGCCCTCCCGGTGGATGAACTGGCCAGCAGATGCAGTATGACATCATTCTGAACCAGAACTGAGGCGCTACCCACCTCGGACAGTAAGCGACCGGGCTAACGGCGACCAGCAGTCGAACGGGGGAACCGCGGTCACCGCCGCTGTGACATCCACGACGCGTGCAACAGCGCGTACGGCCCGTCCTGGGTCACCAGCTCGGCGTGCGGCCCGCGCTGCACGACCCGGCCGGCGTCCACGACCAGGATCTCGTCCGCGTTCTCCGCGGTGGCCAGCCGGTGCGCGATGACCAGCGTGGTCCGGCCGCGGGTCAGCGAGTCCAGCGCCCGGGTCAGCCGCACCTCGGTGGCCGGGTCGACCGCCGAGGTCGCCTCGTCCAGCACCAGCACGTCCGGGTCGGCGATGTACGCGCGGGCGATCGCCACCAGCTGCCGCTCGCCCACCGACAGCGCCTCGCCGCGCTGGCCGACTCGGGTGAGCACCCCGTCCGGCAGCCCGGACAGCCAGTCGCCGAGCCCGAGCGCGCCGAACGCGGCGACGATCTCGTCGTCGGTCGCGTCCGGCCGGCCGTACCGGACGTTGTCGGCGACCGACTCGTCGAACAGGAACCCGTCCTGCGGCACCATCACGACCCGGGACCGCAGCGAGCCGAACGGCACCTCGGGCAGCGGCACCCCGCCGACCAGCACCTGCCCGCTGGTCGGATCCATCAGCCGGGTCAGCAGCTTGGCGAACGTGGTCTTGCCCGAGCCGGTCTCGCCGACGACCGCGACCCGGCTGCGCGGCCGGATCTCCAGGTCGACGTCGACCAGCGCGGCCCGGTTGGCCTGCGGGTAGCGGAACATCACCGAGTCGAACCTGACCCCGAGCGGCCCGGGCGGCAGCGGGGTGCCGCCGGCCGGGTCGGCCACGTCCGGATCGGCGTCGACGACGTCGAGCACCCGGCGGAACGAGGCCAGCGCGTTCTGCGCCTCGGACAGCGCCTCGGACGCCACCTGCACCGGCGCGATGAACAGCGTGACCAGGAACAGGAACGCGACCAGCTTGCCGGCGGTCAGGCCGTGCCCGCCGATGCCGAGCAGCACGCCGGCCACGACGACCGCGGCGTTCGCCAGCGCGGCGACCAGCTCGCCGGTGGTGAACACCAGCACCGTGGTCTTCTGCGCCCGCACCGCGGAGCGGTAGTGCCGGTCGATCGCGGCGTCGATGCGCTCCGCCGTCCGGTCCTCCACCGCGTACGCGCGGACCGTCTGGGCGCCGACCACCGACTCGGACACCGCCCCGAGCAGGTCGCCGATCCGCTCCCGGACCACCCCGTACGCGCCGGCGAGCCGCTTCTGCAGCTTCGGCAGCGCGATGGCGAGCGGCACGAAGCACGCCCACACCAGCAGGGTCAACTGCCAGGAGTAGATCGCCATCAGCACGGTCGCGAGCAGCAGCTGGCCGGTCGAGGTGACGACGAGGATGCCGCCCCACTGCATGAACACCGACATCTGGTCGACGTCGCTGGTCACCCGGGACACCAGCGAGCCGCGCCGGGCGGCCTGCTGGTGCAGCATCGACAGGTCGTGCACCCGGCGGAACGCGCGCACCCGCAGCGCGGCCAGCGCGGTCTCGGTGGTCCGGAACAGCCGGTAGTTCAGCAGGTACGCGGCGCCCGCGGTGACCACCACGATGCCGGCGCAGCCGGCGACGATCCAGGCGACCCTGGTCATGTCCGGCCCGCCCTCGGCCAGCAGCCCGCGGTCGAGCGTCTGCTGCACGGCGAGCGGGACGACGACCCGGCCGCCGGTGGCGATCAGCGCCAGCAGCAGGGTGAGCCCGAGGCCCTGGCGCAGCTCCGGCACCAGCCGCAGGCCGCGCTTCATCGTGGCGAGCGCGCCCTCCCGCCGGCCGGCGCCGGCCAGGGTCAGGGCGTCGTCCGTCTCCAGTGGACGGTTGGCGGACATCCTGGTCATCGGGCCGCCTCCTCGGCGACCAGCCCGGCCCGCCGTTCGGCCTCGTCGTCGTACGCGTTGACCAGCAGCGCGTAGCCCGGAGTGCGGCCGATCAGCTCCTCGTGCGGGCCGCGGTCGACGACCCGGCCGCGCTCGATCCAGACCACCTCGTCGGCCAGCGCGATCGTGGCCCGGCGGTAGGCGACGACGACGACGGTGGCGCCGAGGTCGGCGCTGCGCAGCCCGCGCAGGATCGCCGCCTCGACCGCCGGGTCGACGCTGGAGGTGGCGTCGTCGAGGACCAGCAGTCGCGGGTGCCGGACCAGCGCCCGGGCCAGCGCGAGCCGCTGCCGCTGCCCGCCGGACAGCGTGGTGCCGCGCTCGCCGATCCTGGTGTCCAGCCCCTGCGGCAGCGCGTCGACGAACCGCTCGGCCTGCGCCAGCGCCAGCGCCGCGCGGACCTGCTCGTCGTCGATGTCCGCCCCGAGCGTGACGTTGCCGCGCACCGTGTCGTCGAACAGGAACGTGGCCTGGCTGACCAGCGCCGCCTCCTTGGCGACCCCGCCGCGGGCCAGCTCGCGCAGGTCGTCGTGGTCGAGCAGGACCGCTCCGGTGTCCGGGTCGACCAGCCGGACCAGCAGCGAGACCAGCGTCGACTTGCCGCTGCCGGTCGGCCCGACGAGCGCGACCGTGCGGCCGGCGGCGACGTCGAAACAGACGTCGGTGAGCACCGGGGCCGGCCGCCGGACCTCCTCCGCGTACGCGCCGGACAGGTCGCCCTCCGGGTCGACCTGCGGCCCGTACGCGAAGCCGGCTCCGGTGACCTCGAGCATGGCCGCACCGGCCCCGGTCGGCCGCACCGGGCCGTACTCCTGGCCGCCCTCGGCCCGCAGCACCCGCTGTACCCGGTCCCAGCCGACCACGACCCTGGGCAGGTCGCCGAGCACCCAGCCGATCGCCCGGATCGGGGTGGCCAGGATGCTGAACAGGTACGCGACGCTGACCAGCGCGCCGACCGTGGTGTCGCCGGCCCGCAGCCGCAACCCGCCGACCAGCAGCACCGCGAGCGTGCCGAGCGTGGGCAGCGCTTCCATCAGCGGGTCGAACATGCCGCGCAGCCGGCCGACCCGGATCATCGCGTCCCGCAGCTCCTCCGCGCGCTGCTGGAACCGGCCGGTCTCGCTGCCCTCCCGGCCGAGGGTCTTCACCACCAGCGCGCCGTCGAAGCTCTCGTGCGCGATCTCGCTGACCTCGGCCCGAAGCTGCTGCGCCCTTGTCATCCGGGGCGCCATCCGCCGCGAGTACATGAAGTTCACCGTGAAGATCGCCGGGAACACGATGAACCCGACGATGGCGAGCACCGGGTCGGTGGCGATCAGCGCCACCGCGGTGATGATCAGCATGATCAGCGTGCCGCAGGCGAACGGCAGCGGAGCCATCGTGTACCAGCTGGCCTCGACGTCGGCGTTCGCGTTGGACAGCAGCGTGCCGGTCGGGTGCTGCTGGTGCCAGGACAGCGGGAGCCGCAGGTACTGCCGGGTGACCCGGCGGCGGTACGCGGCCTGCAGCCGGTACTGCACGATCCCGGCGCCCACCCGCCGGCCGATGATCCCGACCACCTTGAGGATCGCGACGCCGAGGATGAGCGCGGCCGCGCCGGCCAGGGCGCCGGCGGTGGTGTGCCCGTCCTCGAACGCCGGCACGATCACCTGCGAGGTGACCCGGCCCATCACGAACGCGCTGGCGACGGTCATCGCGCCGTACAGGGCGCTGCCCATCACCGCGAGGGTGAAGACCCGCCACTGCTCGCGGATGCCGATCCCCAGAACACGTAGGCCGCGGACGAGAACATCGGTGGACCCCCTGGACAAGCGTTCTCCTTTCGCGGCACAACCTTTCCCACCCTACGACCAGATCGTTAGGCGCGCGAACGACTTGCAGGTTCTGCGACGTACGTGTCGGTCCAGGTCAATCCGCGTTTCCCGAGGTAGACGGGCCGTCTCGGCGGTCGTCGTTCATCCAGGTCCAACGTCGTCCATCGACGTCTGTTCCGAACGTGTTCCGTCACGCCGTGTCGTTGCGACGCCGCTGCAGTGGCCTGTAGCCTCCGCATCGGTTCGACCTTCGATGCTTCCGTAGTTGAGATTGAGAATGAGGCATCGTCGCGTCCCGCGCCTAAGCTGTCCCCCTGGGGAGCAGATCTCCAGTGGACCTCCAGCTGCCCCCGGGCGAGTAGCTGGCAGAAAGACCGAGTGGTCCTCCACACACTCACCGCGCA
>DATBFW010000126.1:0-54025 GCA_036558285.1 Mycobacteriales bacterium
GGGTCGGACAGCCAGGCCAGCTGCCGGGTGCGGAACTCGCGGTGCGCGGCCGGAACGGTGGTGTAGTGCCCGTGCGCGTCGATGATCATCGGGCATTCTCGGCGTCGACGTACACGAGTCCCTTGGCCGCCAGTCGCTCCCGCATTGCCGACACGTCCAGGCTCAGCTCCCCGTCCTCGTACCGCTTGCGGGAGCGCGCCTCCTTCTCCTCCCGCTGCCGGGACGCCGCCAGCACGTCCGCCGCGGCGGCCCGCGGCACCACGACCACGCCGTCGTCGTCGGCCACCATCACGTCGCCGGGGTGGACCAGCTGGCCGGCGCAGACGACCGGCACGTTGACGTCGCCGAGGGTCTCCTTGACCGTCCCGTACGCGGACACGCAGGCCGACCAGACCGGGAAGCCCATCCGGGTCAGCTCGGCCACGTCCCGGCAGCCGGCGTCGATGACCACACCGAGCGCGCCGTGGGCCCGCAGCGCGGTGGCGATCAGCTCGCCGATGTAGCCGGCCGCCGAGTGCGAGGTGGGTGCGACCACGAGCACGTCGCCGCGCCGGCACTGCTCGACCGCCACGTGGATCATCCAGTTGTCGCCGGGCGGCACGCTGACCGTCACCGCTGTGCCGGCGATCCGCGAGCCGGGGTGGATCGGCCGCAGCCGCGGGTCGAGCAGCCCGGCCCGTCCCTGCGCCTCGTGTACGGTCGCCACCCCGAACCGGGTGAACGCGGCGGCGACGACCGGGTCGGTCCGGACCGGATTGCGGACGACGATCGGCATGGGCTCAGTCCTCCAGCCACGGCAGCAGCGAGACGTGCACGACGCCGTCACTCTCCTCCCCGCCGACCGCGCGGATCGCCCGGTCCACTTCGGACAGGCCGAAGCTGTGGGTGGACAGCGCCTCCAGCGGGAACCGGCGGGAGGCCAGCTGGGCGACCGCGAGCTCGCAGGAGCGGTAGCTGTGCCCGCGCGCGCTCTTGATGGTGATCGCCTTCTCGGTGACCTTCTTGACCGGGAAGTCGGGGAACGCGGCCAGCTCGCCCTGGATGACGATCGTGCCGGCCCGGCGCTTGAGCGCGTCGATGCCGAGCAGCACCGGCGCCGTACCGGCCCCGGCGGTGCAGTCGAGCACCACGTCGACGCCGGCGCCGCCGGTGATCTGCCGGATCCGCTCGGCCGGGTCCTCGGCCTGCACGTCGATGGTGTGGTCGGCGCCGAGCGACGTGGCCAGCTCCAGCCGGGCCGCGTCCCGGGCGGTGCCGGTGACGACGATGAGCGAGGCGCCGGCCTGCTTGCAGGCGACCGTCTGGGACAGCCCCTGCTGGCCCGGACCCTCGATGAGCACGGTCGAGTCGTAGCCGACGCCGCCGTCGACGAGAGCCCACTCGATGCCGTTGGACAGCGGCGTCGCGATGCCGGCCAGCTCCGGGGTGACGCTGTCCGGCACCTTGTGTAGCACCGCGTTACAGGGCAGGTACAGATACTGGGCGAACCCGCCCCACAGGTGCGGCGGGTGCACGGCGCTGGTGTAGCCGTACCGCCGGGCGTCGGGGTTGGTGCGCCAGTCGGTGTTCTCGCAGTGCCGATACTCCCCCGCGCGGCACCAGGCGCAGTGGTAGCAGCCGACGTAGTGCTCGACGAAGACCCGGTCGCCCTCGCCGGCGTCGTGCCGCTTGACGAAGTCGCGACCGGCCTTGGCGATGACACCGACGTTCTCGTGGCCCATGATGACCGGGTCGGGGAACGGCGGCGACGCGTACATCTTCACGTCGGTGCCGCAGATCCCGGCGACCTCGACCTTGAGCAGGGCGCCATCCGCGGGCACGTCCGGCATCGGGTACTCCCGGTACGACGTGGTCCCCGGCGCGGTCCGAACCGCCGCAAGCACCTGCTCGGCCATCGGGCCGCCTCCTGACCCTCGAATGGTCATACAGTTTGCTATCTTTACCACGTCGAGCAACTGGAGGACAGGGCCGATGGAGCAGCTGCACCTCCGGGCGGTGTCCCGGACGCAGGGCAACAACCGGGCGCTCAAGGCGGGTGAGGTGACCCCGGCGCGCTACCTGCTCGACTTCGAGGAGGTGCCGGTCCTCGTCCAGGCGTTCCGCCGGATGGTGCGCGGGCTGGAGTTCGACGTCTGCGAGATGGCGGTCACAACGTACCTGACCGCGAAGGCGCACGGGGTCGCGTTCACGGCGATCCCGGTCTTCCTGGTCCGCGGCTTCCACCACGGCGCGATGGTCCGCCCGGCCGACCGGCCGGAGCTGCGGCCGAAGGATCTGGCCGGGCGGCGGGTCGGGGTCAACCGCGGCTACACCGTCACCACCGGCGTCTGGGCCAGGGCGATCCTGCGTGACGAGCACGGCCTCGACCTCGACTCGGTCACCTGGGTGCCGTCCGGCGACGAGCACGTCGCGGCGTACGTGCCGCCGCCGAACGTGACGCCGCCGATCGGCTCGCGGCTGTCCGGTTCGGTCGTCGCCGGCGACCTCACCGCGGCGGTGCTGACCGGCGAGCTGGCCGCCGCGGTGGGCTACCCGCCGGACCGGCCGCAGCTGGCCCCGCTCATCCCCGATCCGGAGGCGGCCGGCTACGCGGCACTCGCCGAGCGCGGGCACTACCCGATCAACCACCTCGTCGTCGTCCGCGACGAGCTGCTCGCCGAGCACCCCGACCTCGCCGCCGACCTGTTCGGGGCGTTCGCCGAGTCCAAGCGCCGGTACGTCGACCAGCTCGACGCGCTGCCCGAGCCGACCGCGGCCGACCGGATGCACCGGCGGGTCCGAGACATCACCGGCGCTGACCCGCTGCCGTACGGGCTGGAGCCCAATCGGCGGGTGCTGGAGGAGCTGGCCCGGGCCGCGGTCGACCAGCACATCCTCGACCGGGCACCCGACCTGGACGGGATGTTCGCGCCCGGCACCCGGGACCTGGTCGGCTGATGCGGATCGCGATCGGCGCCGACCACAACGGCATCGCGATCAAGGTGCGGCTGATCGAGCGGCTGTCCGCGGCCGGGCACCAGCTCGACGACCGCGGCGCGCACGGCGACGACACCGTCGACTACCCGCCGCTGTGCGAGGACGTCTGCCGGCAGGTCACCGAGGGTCCCGCCGACCGCGGCATCGTCGTCGGCGGCAGCGGCGCCGGAGAGCTGGTGGCCTGCAACAAGATGCGCGGCATCAGGGCCGGGCTGGCCGCCGACCCGTTCACCACCGAGATCAGCCGGGCGAACAACGACTCGAACGTGCTCGTCCTCGGGGCCAAGGTGATCTCGCCGGAGCAGGCCGACGAGCTGGTCGACATCTGGCTGCGCACCGCGTTCCGCGGCGGCGTGCACCAGCGGCGCATCGACATGATCGCGGCGCTGGAACGCGGCGAGTCACTGCTGTGACAAGAACTCGATGACCCGGGCCGGCGCGTTGCCGGCGGTCTGCTCGGCCACCGGCACGTCCCAGTAGTCCGAGCCGGCCAGGCACTCCTGCAGGTAGCGCCCGGCCGACGGGGCATGCGAGGCGTCCTGCCCCGGCACGATCAGCGCCGGCGTGTCCAGCGCCATGAGGTCCTCCGGCTCGACCCCGCAGACGGTGTCCCGGTCGAACAGCAGCCGGCCCATCGCGGTCACCATCCGCCCGTACGCCACCGGGTCGGCCGCCGCGTACTCCTTGGCGAATGCGTCGTCGGTGCGCAGCACGGTCACCCACGGCCCGACCCGCGGATCGGCGGCGAACTGCGCGTTGCCCGACCGGGCCAGCTCGACCACCGCGCCGAGCCCCTCCGCGGCCACGTACTCGGCGTGCGCGCCGAACCGGGCCAGCTGGGTCATCCGGTAGCGCGGCCCCCCGGCCGGCGAGTAGAGCACCATCCGATCGGTCCGGGCCGGGTACGCGACCGCGAACGCGGCCGCGGTCGAGCAGCCTACGCAGGCGCCGATCAGGTGCGCCCGCTCGATGCCGAGGTGGTCGAGCAGCCCGGCGCCCTGGGCGACCCAGTGGTCCCAGCGGATCCGCTCCAGCCGGCCGCCGGACCGCCCCGACTCGCGCCGGTCGAACGCGACACAGGTGAACCGCTCGCGCAGCCGGGCCATCAGCTCGATCCGCGGGTAGAGACCGTGCCGGGTCCAGTTCTCCAGCGTCGAGTCGAACCCCCCGGGCGAGAACATCAGCAGCGGCGGCCCGTCCCCGGACACCTCGTACCGGGTGGGGATGCCGTCGACGGTGGCGGTGGGCATCAGCGCGGCACCGGGATCCCGCCGCGGATCTGGTTGCCCGCCCGCACGTCGGCCGCGTACGCGGACAGCGCGTCGAAGCTGATCCTGGCCACGTCGGCGTACGTGTCCGGCGGGTCGTCCAGGCCGGCGGCGGCATACCCGATCGCCGCGTGCGCCATCCGGACCCGCCCGTCCAGCCAGGGCCCGCCGCCGAAGCCGCCGAGCACCGGGATCGACACCGACCGGGCCACCTCGGCCCCCACCACCGGCCCGGAGTTGGTGAAGTCCAGCAGCGCGGCGCCGGCGTCTTCGAGCGCCTTGGCCTCGGCCACCAGCCGCTCGGCCATCTCGTCCGGCACCCGCGCGCCCGGCCCGGCCATCGCGGCGTAGTCGAGGCCGAGCCGGAGCGCCGCCTGCGGGGTCACCCCGAGCTGGGCGAACACCGGGATGCCGGCCCGGTCGACGGCCCGCACGGCGTCCAGGTGGTCGGCCGCGCCGTCCAGCTTGACCAGGTCGACGCCGGCCTCCTTGACCAGCCGGATCGCCGCCCGCACCGCCTCGGCCGGGCCCTCCTGCAACGGCCCGTACGGGAAGTCGCCGCTGACCAGCGCGCGGCTGACCCCGCGCCGCACCGCCTGGCAGACGGTCACCATCTGGTCGAGCGTCACCTCGAACGGCGTGCTCTGGCCCCAGAGGTTCATCCCGACCGTGTCGCCGACCGAGACGATCTCGACGCCGACCCGGTCGACGATCCGGGCGATCTGGTAGTCCCAGGCGACGACGCCGACGATCTTGCGGCCCTCGCGCTTCATCCGCGCCAGGTCGGCCAGCGTGACCCTCATGCGCCGACCGCCGCGAGCAGCTCGGTCGCGTCCTGCTCGTCGCCGGTGACGAGCAGGACGCGGGCATTGGGGCGCAGCGCGGTCAGCGCCGCGCCGGACTCGCCGTTGGTGCCGACGATGAGGCCGGCGGTCATGATCCCGCGCAGCGTACAGGCGTCGCCGATGGTCGCCGCGGCCGCGGCGCCGCGGCCCTCGGTGGCGATCATCATGACGAAGTCGGCCCGGGCCAGCTCGTCGGACAGCCGGACGGCTTCGCCGTCGACCGTACGCAGCTGCAGGTCCGCGTACTCCCCCGCCGGCGTGCCGCCGGGCAGGCCGAGGAACCGCGCGGCGTTCCACTCCTGCCCGGCCAGCTCCCTGACCAGCGCAAGCGCGCCGTCGTCGAGGGCGACGACGCTGGTCGCCCGGGGCGTCTGCGGCTTGGCGTCGATCCGGAACTGCGCCTCGGTCGCGGTCGCCGCCATCGCACAGCTGTTGGCGAGGATCGGTCGGTTGGCCATCGGGCGCCTCAGACCGACGTCTGCGGGACGCCGGGGATCACGCTGACCGCCTCGCGGGCGGCGTCCAGGAACGACCGCTCCTTGGGCAGCACGATCGAGGCCGACCGGACCCGGTGGTGGGCGGGGTCGACGCCCGGTGGCACCGTGCCGTCCTCGCGCAACGCCCGCGCCGAGTTGAGCAGCTTGCGACGGGCCTTGATGATCCCGCTGTCGGCGGAGACCAGCCGCTCCTTGGACCGGTCCACGATCGGGCCCATGCTCTCCTGCAGCGACGCGTCCTGGATCGCGATGCCCTTGACCCCGGAGAACGTCTCGCCGCGCCGCTGCGCCGCCCGGTCCATCAGGTAGTCGTTGTCCTTGTTGGCCAGCGGCCGGTAGGTCCCGGGGACGTACTCGTTGTGCACGCCGTGGCCGTCCCTCATCGCCTGCAGCTCGGCCTCGGTCAGCGCCCGGGCAGGCAGGTAGTCGAAGGTGAAGACCCAGCAGTTCTCGTCGTCGATCGGCACCCAGAAGTGGCCGTGCACCGGGTGGTCGCCGCGCGGCGGCACCATCGTGAAGGCGGGCATCACCCACGGGGTGATCCGCCAGTAGCACCGGCCCTCCTCGGCGTTGCGGCGCACCCCGACGAACAGCCCGCCGTCGGCGTCCACGACCTCGAAGAACGGCCGCATGTCGTTGAGGTTGTACTCGTTGCCCTTCGACCCCTTGAACAGCGGGTCGTTCTTCAGCCCGGCCGAGTGCAGCCAGGACACGTGGCTGGAGTCGATGCCGCCCTCCAGCGCCTGCAGCCAGTTGCTCTCCTGCCACCGCTTCGACGTGTACGTCTGCTCCGGCGGGACCAGGCACCACTCGAACTCGGGCAGCGGCGGCCGGTCGGCCGGGTCACCCATGTACGTCCAGAGCACGTCCCCGATCTTCACCAAGGGATATGCGGTGAGCTTGACCTTCTTGCAAAAGCTCGAGTTCTCCGGCTCGGACGGCACCTCGAGACACGCGCCGGTCACGTCGTACTTCCAGCCGTGGTACGCGCAGCGCAGGCCGCCCTGCTCGTTGTTGCCGAACCACAACGAGGCGCCGCGGTGGGCGCAGAACTCGTCCAGCAGGCCGTACCTGCCCTCCGAGTCGCGGATCGCGATCATCCGCTCGGACAGCAGCTTGACCCGCACCGGCGGGCAGCCGTCCTCCGGCAGCTCCTCGGCGAGCAGAGCAGGCACCCAGTAGCGCCGGAACAGGTCACCCATCTCGGTGCCGGGCCCGGTGCGGGTCAGGAGTTCGTTGACGTCCTGCTTCAGCATCACCGACCGCCTCTCGCCGCCGTCCGTCCCGGTCGGCGCGCCGACTCGTTGGACACTACACGCTGGACGTTCGAATAGTAATACCATTCATCCACGTTGCAACGGGACCGCGGAAAGCGACGGACCGGCCTCGGGCGGGTGGTCGTGGTCGCACGGGAGCGCTCCACCTCGTAACGTTCGGGGCGTGCCCGAGAACGCGCCACCCGACACCCAGGAATCGATCAGCGCGGAGATCGCCTCGATCGCGGCCGCGCACGAGAAGGCCGGCCCAGGCCCGCTGCTGGACTACCCGCCGTACCGGAGCAGCATCCTGCGGCATCCCACCTTCGCCCCGGTGCAGGTGGACCCGGAGGAGGTCGAGCTGGCCGGGCCGGTGTTCGGAGCCAGGGACGTCGACCCGACCGACGCCGACCTGACCGCCCAGCACCCCGGCGAGCCGGTGGGCGAACGGATGGTCGTCACCGGCCGGATCACCGACGGCGCCGGCCGGCCGGTCGCCGGCCAGCTGGTCGAGGTGTGGCAGGCCAACGCCGCCGGGCGGTACGCGCACGGCCGGGACCGGCACCCGGCGCCGCTCGACCCGAACTTCACCGGCACCGGGCGATCGCTCACCGACGCGGACGGCTGGTACCGGTTCGTCACGATCAAGCCCGGGCCGTACCCGTGGCGCAACCACCTCAACGCCTGGCGACCGGCGCACATCCACTTCTCGCTGTTCGGCCGGGACTTCACCGAGCGGGTGGTGACCCAGATGTACTTCCCCGGCGACCCGCTGCTCCCGCTCGACCCGATATTCCAGTCCATCCCGGACACCGCCGGACAGCAGCGGCTGCTGGCCACGTACGACCACGGCGTCACCCGGCCGGAGTGGTCCACCGGCTACCGGTGGGACATCGTGCTGACCGGACCGCGCCGAACCTGGACGCAGTCATGACCGATCCGACGCCCGGCACCCCTGGCCAGACCGTCGGGCCGTTCTTCGGGTTGTCGCTGCCGTACGCGGGCGGCCCGGAGCTGGTGCCGCCGGGCTCTGCCGGCGCGATCCGGTTGCACGGCCAGGTGCTGGACGGGGTCGGCGAGCCGGTGCCGGACGCGCTGCTCGAGCTCTGGCAGGCCGGACCGGACGGCGCGGTCGTACGAGAGCCCGGCTCGCTGAACCGGGACGGCTGGACCTTCACCGGCTGGGGCCGGGCAGCCACCGACAACGCCGGGCACTGGTCCTTCAGCACGCTCCGGCCCGGTCCGGGCCGGCCGGGGGCGGCCCCGTTCTTCGCGCTGACGGTGTTCGCCCGCGGGCTGCTCGACCGGCTGCGGACCCGGATCTACCTGCCGGAGAGCGAATCCTCGCTAGCCGCGGACCCGCTGCTGTCGGCGCTGCCGGCCGAGCGGCGGGCCACGCTGGTCGCCACCGCGGAGCCGGACGGGTATGTGTTCGACGTGGTGCTGCAGGGCGACCGGGAGACGGTCTTCCTGGAGTCGCGACCGTGATTCCCATGCTGACCGGGACGCGGCTGGGCGGCCGCGGGCCGCTGCTGCTGGTCGGGCCTGCGCTCGGCACCTCGGCGGCGACCCTGTGGGCCCGGTGTGCGGCCGAGCTGGCCGAGCACTTCGAGGTGATCGGCTGGGACCTGCCCGGCCACGGCGCGTCGGCACCGGCGACCGACCCGTTCACGGTCGCGGACCTGGCCGAGGGCGTGCTCACGCTGGCCGGCGACCGGCCGTTCTTCTGCGCGGGCGACTCGCTCGGCGGCGCGGTCGCGCTGCAGCTGCTGCTCGACCACCGGGTCGGCGGAGCCGCCCTGGTGTGCACCGGCGCGAAGATCGGCACGCCGGAGAGCTGGCGGGAGCGGGCCGCGCTGGTCCGCGCGGAGGGCACCAAGGCGGTCGTGGCGACCGCGGCGCAGACCTGGTTCGGGCCCGGGTTCGCCGACCGGGACCCGGCGGCGGCCGGCGCGCTGCTCGACCACCTCGCCGGCACCGACGACGCGTCGTACGCGTGGGCCTGCGAGGCGCTGGCCGCGTTCGACGTCGTCGCGCGGCTCTACGAGGCCCGCTCGCCGCTGGTCGCGATCGGCGGCGCGTACGACACCAGGACACCGGTCGACGGGCTGCGCGAGATCGTCGACCGGGTGCCGGACGGGCGGCTGACCGTGCTGGACCCGGTCGGGCACCTCGCTCCGGCCGAGGCCCCGGCCGCGACGGCCGCCCTGATCGTGGGCTACCTGCTGCGCCGACCCCTGCCCGGCCGGACCGCGGTCACGCTCGGCGAGCTGCAGGGGGCCGGCAACGCGGTCCGCCGGCAGGTGCTCGGCGACGCGCACGTCGACCGGGCCGCCGCCCGCACCACCGACCTGGACCGCGACTTCCAGGACCTCATCGAGCGGTTCGCCTGGGGCTCGGTCTGGACCCGGCCCGGGCTGGACCGGCGCAGCCGGTCGATCGCCGTGCTGACCGCGCTGGTCGCCCTCGGCCACCACGAGGAGCTGGCCATGCACCTGCGCGCGGCCCGGACCAACGGGCTGACGCCGGCGGAGATCGGCGAGGTGCTGCTGCAGTCGGCCGTCTACTGCGGCGTGCCGGCCGCGAACACCGCGTTCCGGATCGCCCGGCAGGTCTTCGAGGAGGATGCCCAGTGACCGAGGCGTACGCCTACGACGCGGTCCGCACCCCCCTCGGCCGGCTCGGCGGGGCACTGGCGCAGTCCCGGCCCGGCGGGCACCGCCGGGGCGTCGCCGCGATCTGCATCGGCGTGGGTCACGGGCTCGCCGTGGTGCTGGAGAACGCCGGATGACCGCGGTCCTCACCGACCCGGACGAGGCGGTCGCGGACATCCCGGACGGCGCGACCGTGCTCATCGGCGGGTTCGGGCCGGCCGGGCAGCCGATCGAGCTCGTCGACGCGCTGCGCCGGCACGGCGCGCGGGACCTGACCGTGGTCAACAACAACGCCGGCAACGGCGACACCGGGCTGGCTGCGCTGCTCGCCACCGGCAACGTCCGGAAGATCATCTGCTCGTTCCCGCGGCAAACCGACTCGTGGGTCTTCGACGACCTCTACCGGTCCGGGAAGATCGAGCTCGAGCTGGTGCCGCAGGGCAACCTGGCCGAGCGGATGCGGGCAGCGGGCGCCGGCATCGGCGCGTTCTTCTGCCCCACCGGCGTCGGCACGCCGCTGACCGAGGGCAAGGAGCAGCGCACCATCGACGGCCGGGAGTACGTGCTGGAGTATCCGATCAAGGGCGACTTCGCGCTGATCAAGGCGCACCGGGGCGACGAGGTCGGCAACCTCGTCTACCGCAAGACCGCCCGCAACTTCGGGCCGGTGATGGCGACCGCCGCCGGCACCACGGTCGCCCAGGTGGCCGAGGTCGTGCCGGCGGGCGGCCTCGACCCGGAGGCGGTCGTGACCCCGGGCATCTACGTTGACCGGCTGGTGACGCCGTGAGCCTCGGGAAACAGGAGCTGGCCGCGGTCGTCGCCGCCGACATCCCCGCCGGCTCGTACGTGAACCTCGGCATCGGCCTGCCCACGCTCGTGGCCGACCACCTGCCGATCGGCAACGGCGTCACGCTGCACACCGAGAACGGCATGCTCGGGATGGGCCGGGCGGCCGAGGGCGACGAGGTCGACTGGGACCTCGTCAACGCCGGCAAGATCCCGGTCACCGAGACCCCGGGCGCCTCGTACTTCCACCATGCGGACAGCTTCGCGATGATGCGCGGCGGCCACCTCGACGTCTGCGTGCTCGGCGCGTTCCAGGTCTCGGTCGGCGGCGACCTGGCCAACTGGAACACCGGCGAGCCGGGCGCGATCCCGGCGGTCGGCGGCGCGATGGACCTCGCGATCGGCGCCCGCGACGTGTACGTGATGATGCCGCTGTTCGCCCGCGACGGGTCGGCCAAGCTGGTGGACAAGTGCAGCTACCCGCTGACCGGGGTCGGCTGCGTGAGCCGGGTCTACACCGACCACGCGGTGTTCCTCCTCGAGGAGGACGGCGTCGCGATCCGGGAGACGTACGGGATCTCCGAGGCCGAGCTGCGATCGCGACTGGCGCTCTAGTCGACCGGGACGAGCGCCAACCGCTCCCGTTCGAGCTCCAGCAGGACCGGACGGCCCGGCTCCACCGACACCGCCGGGTTGCCGCGGGACCGCACCTCGGCGTCGCCGACCCGGACGACGTGGTCGATCGAGTCGCCGAGGAACGCGCGGGTGACCACCTCGCCGGACCACTCGCCGGCCCGCGGTGCCTCGCCGTCGGCGGCCGGGCGCAACGCCACGGACTCCGGCCGGATCGAGACGATGACGTCCGCGCCGGCCGGCAGGCTCAGCTCCGAGCGCAGCACCAGCCGGCCCGGCCCGGTCGCCACGATCAGCTCGCCCGCCGTCGCGCTCACCACCGTGCCGGGCAGGAAGTTGGACGAGCCGACGAACCCGGCCACGAACCGCGACTCCGGCCGCTCGTACACGTCCCGCGGCCGGCCGACCTGGCGGACCTTGCCGTCCTGCATGACCGCGATCTTCGAGGACAGTGCGAGCGCCTCGGTCTGGTCGTGCGTGACGTACACGGACGTGACCCCGAGGTCGCGCTGCAGCCGCTTCAGCTCGAACCGCAGGCTCTCCCGCAGCTTGGCGTCCAGGTTGGACAGTGGCTCGTCGAGCAGCAGCAGCGGTGGCCGGGTCACCAGCGCCCGGGCCAGCGCGAGCCGCTGCTGCTGGCCGCCGGACAGCTTCACCGCGCGGCGGCCGACGTAGTCGCCGAGCTGCATGACCTCGAGCACCCGCTGCACCCGCTCCGCGATCTCCGCCTTGGCGCACGGTGCGGGACCGGCGCGACGACGGACTGGCGCTGGTCGCCTGCGCGGACGGCGAGCTGTGGGTGGACGGCGTCGACGCCGCCGCCGGCCAGGCCGTGACGCTGTCGGTCCGGCCGGAGTGCGTCAGCCTGTCCACCGCCGCGCCGGCGGACGGCACGCCGAACGTGTGGCGGGCGACGGTGCGGACCAGGGCCTTCCTCGGCGACAGCGTCGACCACGTGCTCGCGGTCGGCGGGACCGAGCTGCGCAACCGGGCCACCCCGTCGCTGTCGCTCGCCCCCGACACCGAGGCCTACGTCGCACTGGACCCCGACAAGATCACGGTCGTCGCCGCCTGAGCACCATCAGGCACCGGGAAGCTGGCAGGCGTATCCCACCTCATCTACGTCAACGAAGTCGGCAAGGTGGCCACTTCGCCGCGTAGGAGCAGCCCGGCGGTACTGGCTTGGCGCGCTCGGTCCGGTCTCGTCCGTGCACAGGGCCGCCGCCGGCACACCAGAAACCCGGCCCGCAACCGACGGGTCAGCCCTCTGTCCCTGGTGTGCACTCCCCGCGACGCTCATCCCGCGGCCCGGAACAGCCGCGGCGTCGGTACCCGCATCGGGCCGATGCTCTGCGTCGATGAGGGAGTCTATGTCCGCATCCTCGGTGCCCAAATCCCTTACCCCGGCGCGGCGAACGGCTGAAGTGCACCACCGTGCCGACCGAGACTTCCGGCCCGTCTGCTTGCTTTCCGTGGCCGGCGTCCGGCCGGATCGGGCGTAGAGTCCATTCACCGAGGACTTTCACCACGCCGACGGACGTGTCCGCGTCGTCCCCGGCGCGCACCTATCCAGCTCGCTCCGGATTGGAACGGGTGGACGAGATGACGTCGACCAGCGGCGCTGAGTCCGCGACCTCGAGAGAACAGGCCGGGGTGACCGCCGCGGGCGCCCACCTGGGGCCTGCCAATCCTCGTCGGAAACGTCGCCGTCCTGTGGCGGCGTCGCCGGTCCACCGCGTCGGGATCGCCGAAGGGCCACCAGCCCAGAGCAGCCACGCAGCCGACCGTGGCGGGTCGTCAGTGATCAGGCGGCCGCAGAAGTGTCGGAGCCGGCGGCCGGAGGCAGGGCTGTGAGCGCGGTCCACTCGGGCGAGAACGCCCCACGCGGCGGCCGTCCAGACGCCGCGGCGGCGGTAGCCCCCGGAGCTCGATCGGCCGGCGACGGCGGCCCAGGCATCGCACCGGCCGGCGGCCTTCGGCGCAGGCCGACCGGCACCCCGCCGCCGCTGCCACGGCATCTGGGCACGAGTGGCAAGGTCTGGCTGGGCCTGGCCGGACTCATCGCGGTCGCGCTCGTGGGCTTCACTCTCTGGGGACAGCCGCTGGCGGCCGCCCGGTTCGAGACCTGGATCCTCCGCTCGATCGCCTCGCTCCGGACCGACTGGCTCACCCCCAGCATGCGCGCCCTCGGCGCGGTCGGCACCGGCTGGTCGAAACCCATTCTCGGAGGCGTCCTCGTCCTACTGATCGTCTTCAGGCGGTGGCGACATCTATTCACGTTCTTCGCCAGCCTGCTCGCCGCGGGGATCCTCGGCCTCCTCGTCTACCTGCTCATGCGGCGCGCGCGCCCGTACGGCGTCACCATCATCGGCGACTGGACCGGGTACGCGGCGCCCTCGTTCCCGATCCTCACGCTCGCATTCGGCCTCGTCGGGATCACGTACTCGCTGGTGGTGCCGGGGCGTCCCCGCGATTGGGCGAAGCTCGGAATCGCCGTGGTGATCGCCCTCGTGGCCTTCGCCCGGCTGTACCTTGCGGTGGACCATCCCTCCGACATCGTCTGGGCGGTCGTCCTGGGGGTGGCGATCCCGCTCGCCGCCTTCCGCTGGTTCACCCCGAACGAGGCGTTCCCCGTCACGTACCGGCGGGGCAAGACAGCACACCTGGACGTCACCGGAGCCAGAGGCGACGCGATCCAGCAGGCGATCGCCGACCAGCTCGGGCTCACGGTCCTCGAGGTCAAACCGGTCGGGCTCGAAGCGTCCGGCGGGTCCACCCCGCTCCGGCTGCGGATCGCCGGCGACCCGGACACCTACCTCTTCGCGAAGCTCTATGCCAAGAACCACGTGCGGGCCGACCGCTGGTACAAGCTCGGCCGCACGATCCTCTACGGCGCGCTGGAGGACGAGACCTCGTTCCAGACCGTCCGCCGGTTCGTGCAGTACGAGGACTACACGCTCCGGCTCATGCGGGACTCGGAACTCCCGGCGCCCGCGCCCTACGGCATCGTCGAGATCACACCTGAGCGCGAATACCTCATCGTCATGGAGTTCTTCGACCGGGCCGTCGAGATCGACGAGGCGGACGTCGACGACGAGATCCTCGACGAGGGCCTACTGCTCATCCGCAAGCTGTGGGACGCGGGTCTGGCCCACCGGGACATCAAGCCGGGCAACCTGATGGTTCGCGACGGCAAGGTGCTGCTGGTCGACGCGTTCTTCGTCCAGGTCCGGCCGTCGCCGTGGCGACAGGCCGTCGACCTGGGCAACATGATGCTCGTCCTGGCGGTCAAGTCCGATCCGGAACGGGTCTACCAGCACGCGCTGCGGTACTTCACGCCAGAGGAGATCGCGGAGGCATTCGCGGCGACCCGCGGCGTCGCGAGCCCCACCCAGCTCCGCACCGTGATGAAGCACGACGGTCGTGACCTCCTTGCGCAGTTCCGCCGGCTGGCCCCCGAGCGTCGTCTGATCGCGATACAGCGATGGAGCGTACGACGAGTCGCCCTGGCTGCAGGACTCGTCGTGTCCCTCGTCGTGGCCGTCGGCGGCACGGTCTACCTGCTGACCCCGGACCAGGACTTCGAGGTCTTCGCGCCAACCTGCAGGGCGCAGACCGTCACTGTCCTGCTGGCGCAGGCGGTCCCGACGGCGACCGCGGTTCCGTGCATCGAGGCCCTCCCAACGGGATTGAGCTTCGCCACTGCGATCGCACGCAACGGCGAGGCGAGGTTCTGGCTGGACTCGGACCGGGCGGGCGATCGGGCCGTCACCGTGACACTCGCCGGCAGTTGCGACACGTCGAACGCGCGGCCAGTGCCGACGGACGAGGCCGGAACGGAACGCTTCGACAACGCCGGGACGGCTTCGACGGGCGGATCCGGGCCCGACCGCTTCTACCGTCTCCCCGGCGGATGCGTCACCTACGACTACTCCCGCTCCGCCCGGATCGATCCGACGCTCATTGCCGCCGCGGACGGCGCACTGGGCTTCCTGTCGAGGGACGATCTCGTGGCCTACGTCCACGAGCAGGCCGGCCAGCCCCTGTGCGGCGCCGGCACGACCTGCCCGGGGGCGTCCTAGACATCCCACGGTCCTAGGTTGTCGAGCGGCGGGCTGGTCGTGTTGTTGGTGGCGAAACCAGGCAGGCAGCGCGACCTTCGGGCAGCGGCGTTCTGGAAGGGCCGCTCGGCTATGTCCCTTCGCCTGAGGGCCGCGGTCGCCTGAGGCGTGGAAAGGACCGCCCCGGACGGCTGAGGACGTCCGGGGCGGTCCCGCTCCAGGGGCTCAGCGCCGGGTCGCCGCCAGCGCGCCGGTGAGCTCGATGACCCCGCGGTCGGACAGCAGCGCCGCCATCTTCGGCACATCGATGTCGCGCATGAGCCGCTGTACGAACGTCGACAGCACCAGCTCGCGGTCCACCGTGGCGGCCATCTGCACGGCGTTGTCGATGTCCTTCTCGTACCAGGTGAACCGCATCTCCTGCAGCTCCCGCAGGGTGCGGCTGTCGGTCGGACCGTTCTCCAGGGCCGGCCGCAGCACGCTCACCGGCACGCCGAGCTGCGCACCGAGCGACAACGCCTCGGCGCAGACGACGATCTGCGCCCAGTGGATGAGGTTGTTCACCGTCTTGCCGACCTGCCCGCTGCCCAGCGGGCCGAGGTGGTTGACGTGACTTGTCCACGGCGCGAACACGGGAGTCAGGTCGGCGACGTGGTCGGGCGACCCGCCGACGAGGAGGTTGATCTGCCCGGCCTCGGCCCCGCGCACGCCGCCGGTCAGCGCCGCGTCGACCACCCTGACACCCCGTGACCGCAACGACTCCTCGACCGCGAGGCAGGTCGCGGTCTGCACCGAGCTGTGGATGACCAGCGCGGCACCCTCCGGCGCGACCGCGCCGTACTGGCCCGCGACGAGCCGGACGTCGTCGTCGGTCGGCACCATCACCAGCGCCGCCCGGCAGTCCCGCAGGTCGTCCACTGTGGACGTGCCGCGGGCGCCGAGCGGCTCGGCCCGAGCGCGCCGGTCGGCGTCCAGGTCGCACACCGTCACCGGGAAGCCGGCGCGCACCAGGTGGCTGACGATCGGCGCTCCCATCGCGCCGGCGCCCACGAGCGCGATCCTGTCCTCAGTGCTGAACGGCACCGTCGTCTCCCTTCCGTTCCAGGTAAGCGTCGACGGCCAGCACGCCGCCGCCGGTCGGGAACACCATCACCGGGTTGAGGTCCACCGCGGTCACCGTGCCGGCGTCCGCCGCCACCGCCGCCGAGAACCGGCTGACCAGACCGGCCAGCGCGGGCACGTCCCGCGGCTGCTGGCCACGGGCGCCGGCGAGCACAGCCCAGCCCTTGAGCTCCCGCAGCAATGCGAGCACCTGCTCCTCGGTCACCGGCGGCACCGCGTAGACGACGTCGTGCAGGATCTCCAGGAAGATCCCGCCGAGTCCGAAGGAGATGATCGGGCCGAGGATCGGGTCGCGGTGCGCGCCGAGGTAGAACTCCGCTCCCCCGGCGATCATCTTCTGCACCTCGACCGCGGCGCTCGCGCCGGCGCCCGCGCCGAGCGAGCGTGCCGTCGCCAGCAGCCGGTCCGCCGCCGCCTCGGCCTCGTCCGGCCCGGCAATGCCCAGCTCGACCAGCTGGTGCTCGCTCTTGTGCGCCAGACCCGGCACGACGCCCTTGAGCACCACCGGGTAGCCGAGCTCGCCGGCCCGGCGCACGGCGTCGGCCGGGGACGGCACCAGCCCGCTCGGCACGTACGGCAGGTCCCAGCGGCGCAGCCACTCGACGGTGCCGGCCCAGTCCATCGCCCGGCCCGCGGCGACCGGCTCCGGAGCGGCCGGCACGGCCGGGAAGCCGGCCGCCCACCGGGGGACCGAGCCGGCCCCGCTCTGCGTCGGAGTATGGCTTGAAGGTCTGTCCTTTAGCAAGACGCTGTTACGGACAAACGTCAGGTTAGCGTCGCCTAACTGTACGCTGTATCAACGAAGAGACCCCCTGCAGCACAAGGCTTTTCAGCGTTACCTGAACATTTCGTCAGGTCACACGCTTGTCTTAATGGTCAGCCCATTGATGCTTTGAGGCACCCTCAGCCGAGGACGAACGGGTCCCTGGTGCCGCCGGTCAGCTCGACCCAGACCGCCTTCTCGGCCAGGTACTCGTCGACCGCGTGCAGGCCGTTCTCCCGGCCGATCCCGGAGTTTCCGAACCCGCCGAACGGCACGTTCGGCGCGACCACCCGGTAGGCGTTGACCCAGACGGTGCCGGCCCGGATCCGCCCGGCCACCCGGTGGGCCCGGTGCACGTCCTTGGTCCACACCGCACCGGCCAGCCCGTACGGCGTGTCGTTGGCGAGCTTGACCGCCTCGTCCTCGGTCCGGAACGGGACCGCCGCCAGCACCGGCCCGAACACCTCTTCGCGGTAGACCGTCGAGGCCGGCGTCACGCCGGTGAGCACGGTCGGGCGGACGAACAGCCCGTCCTCGGTGGCGCCGCCGTACGCGACCGTCGCCCCCTCGGCCCGGGCGGTGTCCAGGTAGCCGACGACCTTCTCGTACTGCGGCCGGTTCGCCACCGGGCCCATCTCGGTCTCCGGGTCGGTCGGGTCGCCGAGCCGGATCCGGGCCGCCCGGTCGGCGACCAGCCGGACCAGCTCGTCGTGCACATCGGCGTGCACGATCAGCCGCGAGCCGGCCATACAGGTCTGCCCGGTGGCCGCGAACACGCCGGCCACGATCCCGTTGGCGGCCGCGGCCAGGTCGGCGTCCGGGAACACCACCTGCGGCGACTTGCCACCAAGCTCCAGCGTGACCTTGGTGAGGTTGTCGGCCGCGGCCCTGGCCACCGCCCGGCCGGTCGCGGTCGAGCCGGTGAACGCGACCTTGTCCACCTCTGGGTGTGCGGCCAGGGCCGCCCCGGTCTCCCGGGACAGCCCGGTGACCACGTTGACCACCCCGGGCGGGAAGCCGGCCTCTGTCACCAGCGAGGCGAAGCCGAGCGTCGAGGTCGGCGAGTGCTCCGACGGCTTCACCACGACCGTGCAGCCGGCCGCGAGTGCCGGCGCGAGCTTCCAGGTCATCAACAGCAGCGGCGAGTTCCACGGCGTGATCGCGCCGACCACGCCGACCGGCTCGCGCCGGGTGTAGACGAGGTAGTCAGGGTTCGGTGCCGGGATCTGCCGGCCTTCCAGCTTGTCCGCCAGCCCGGCGAAGTAGCGGTACCAGCCGCCGAGCCCGCGCAGCTGGCCGATCATCTCCCGGAACAGCTTGCCGGAGTCGTTCACCTCGAGCGTGGCCAGCCGCTCGGCGCCGGCGTCGATGGTGTCGGCCAGCCGGTGCATCAGCCGGCCCCGGGCGAAGCCGGTCATCGAGCCCCACTCGCCGTCCAGTGCGGCCCGGGCCGCGCCGACCGCGGCGTCGACGTCCTCCGGACCGCCGTCCGGGACGACCGCCCAGGGCCGGCCGGTGTACGGGTTCTCCGACTCGAACGTCCGCCCCGACAGCGCGTCGACCGCGGCGCCGCCGATCAGCATCCGGAACCGCTCCATGCACCGACGCTACGCGCCGCAGGCCGCTGCGCCCTGTCGCATCCTGAGACTCGCCAGCACCGCGACAACCCGCTTGACGGTCCGCGGCCGGGCGACGGACGGTGGCCCGGTGACCGACGGTGCGCTGCTCGACGCCCTCGACCGG
Organism: Mycobacteriales bacterium; assembly: GCA_036558285.1. Lineage (GTDB taxonomy): Bacteria > Actinomycetota > Actinomycetes > Mycobacteriales > CADCTP01 > CADCTP01. Next base: position 18,608 of record DATBFW010000126.1, read on the forward strand.
TTCCGCCACACCGGGCCCGAGTTCGGCGGGTTCCTCGCCAACCACGGTCCGATGGCCAGCGAGGCGCTGGTCCGGCTCGGCGCGGCCGACCGTATCGGCGGCTGGGTGGGCGGCTACCTGCCGCGGCTCGACGCGCCGCCGGCGGCCGGCACCGGGGTGGACGACTGGCGGGAGCGGCTCGGCGACGAGCGGCTGCTCGGCGACTGGACGGCGTACCTGCGCCGGGAGGCGGCCGAGCGGTCCTGGCAGGAGCTGCTGCTGCGCTGGTGGCCGCGGCTGCTGCCGGGACTGGCGGCGAGCGCGACGCACGGGGTGATCCGCACCGCGCATGCGGTCCGCTCGCTGCGTGCCGCCGGCGACCGGCCGGAGCCGGTGCTGGTCGACGAGCTGGCCCAGGGCCTGGCCTACTGGGCGGCCCGGTATGCACCGCTGCCGGGCGACCCGCGGCTGGCCGGCCGGCTCCCGGCGGTGCCGGCGCTGGCCGGACTGCCCCGGCTGGAGCCGGGCTTTCCGGGCGACGGCCCGGGCCTGATCGGTCGGATGCTGGCCGTCCGGGTGCTGCCCGACTACCCCGCGCGGCTGGACGCGTGGCGCGCGCCGGCCGACCCGGACGCGGCCCTGGACGAGCTGATCGGCGCGGCGGCCAGGGTGCTGGCAGCCCGGCCGGACGCGCCGATCGCGTTCTGCCACGCGGTCACCGCCCCGGCCGCGGTCCGGCTGGTGCTGCCCGAGCTGCCCAACCCGCTGCGGACGGCCAGCGTGGCCGCGAGCTGGCAGGCGGTCGGCGCGATCGTCGCCGGGTTCGCCTCGCCGCGGATGGCGGCCGAGACCGGTCCCGCCGGTGCGCTGCCGCCGGCCGGGGCCGAGCTCGCCGGCCGCGCGGTCGAGCACGGCGACGAGCACGTGATCAAGCTCACCGAGGCGGCGCTGCGCGAGCACGCCCGCACCGGCGACCCCACCCTGCTGGTCGCCGCCGATCGGTTCCGCGGCCGGGTCGACCCGCCCGGCTAGCGGTTATCCGGTCGGCCGCCGGGCCGGCGCCGCGTAGCATGTTGACCCTGTGAGCGCGACGTTGACCGCCCGGCAGCTCGCGGCGGGCCACGGCAACGTCGAGCTGTTCTCCGGGCTCGACCTGGTCGTGGCACCGGGCGACGTGATCGGCCTGGTCGGACCCAACGGGGCCGGCAAGTCCACTCTGCTGCGGATGCTGGCCGGGATCGACCTCCCCGAGCGCGGCACGGTGTCGCTGAGCCCGCCCACCGCCACGGTCGGCTACCTGCCGCAGGAGCGCGACCGCAGCGGCGGCGAGACGGTCCGCGCGGTGCTGGCCCGGCGGACCGGCGTTGCCGCCGCGCAGCACGCCCTGGACGCGGCCTCGGTGGCGCTGGAGCGCGGCGAGCCCGGCGCGGACGACGCGTACGCGGTGGCGCTGGAGCGCTGGCTCGGCCTCGGCGCGGCCGACCTGGACGAGCGGGCCGAGGCGATCACCGCCGAGCTCGGCCTCACCGTCGACCTCGACCGGCCGGTGGCGGCGCTCTCCGGCGGCCAGGCGGCCCGGGCCGGGCTCGCGTCGCTGTTGCTGTCCCGGTACGACGTGCTGCTGCTGGACGAGCCGACCAACGACCTCGACCTGGTCGGGCTGGCGATGCTGGAGGGCTTCGTGCTGGCCCGGCGGGCCGGCACGGTGCTGGTCAGCCACGACCGGCGGTTCCTGGAGCGCACGGTCGACCGGGTGCTGGAGCTTGACCTGCCGCAGCACAGCGTCAACCACTACGGCGGCGGGTACGCGGGCTACCTGGCCGAGCGGGAGACGCAGCGCCGGCACGCCCGGCTCGAGTACGAGGAGTACGCGGAGACGAAGGCGGGTCTGGAGGCGCGGGCGCGGGCCCAGCGGGCGTGGGCCGACAAGGGCGTCCGCAACGTGCGCCGGAACCTGGCCTCCGAGCCGGACCGCAGCATCCGCGCGTACCGGGTCGAGTCGAGCCAGAAGCAGGCAGCCAAGGCCAGGCAGACGGAGAAGATGATCGAGCGGCTCGACGTGGTCGACGAGCCGCGGCGGGAGTGGGAGCTGCGCATGCAGGTGGCCGCGGCGCCCCGATCGGGTGCGGTGGTCGCGGTGCTGCGCGGCGCGGTGGTGCGCCGCGGCTCGTTCACCCTCGGGCCCGTCGACCTGCAGATCGACTGGGCCGACCGGGTCGCGATCACCGGTGCGAACGGCTCCGGCAAGTCGACGCTGCTGGCCGCGATGCTCGGCCGGGTCCCCCTGGACGAGGGCAGCGCGTCGCTCGGACCCGGTGTCGTGGTCGGCGAGATCGACCAAGCCAGGGCGCTGTTCCTGGGCGACGAGCCGCTGCTGGACGCGTTCACCACGGTGTCCGGGCTGCTTCCGGCCGACGCCAGGACGCTGCTGGCCAAGTTCGGGCTGCGGGCCGACCATGTGCTGCGCCCGGCCGGCACGCTGTCGCCGGGCGAGCGGACCCGGGCCGCGCTGGCGCTGCTGCAGGCGGTCGGGGTCAACCTGCTCGTGCTGGACGAGCCGACCAACCACCTCGATCTGCCCGCGATCGAGCAGCTCGAGCAGGCGCTGGACTCGTACGAGGGGACGCTGCTGCTGGTCACCCACGACCGGCACATGCTCGAGGTCGTCCGGACCAGCCGCCACCTCGAGGTGGACGGCGGCAAGGTCACCGACCACGGCTAGCGAGCGCTAGGTAGGCCGCCAGCGGGCGCAGTGCGCGCGCTGCCGCAGGGGCACCGTCCGCGTGCCGCGCCGCGTCGTCTCGGCGGTGAGCACCGCGACCATCGCATCGATGAGCCGCTCCCGCTCGCCCGCCGGGAGCACCACGAACGCGGAGTGCGTCCGCAGCCGGCCCTCCAGCCCCGGCCCGTCGATCTCCCGCAGCCACGGGAAGCTCGCCCACTCCAGCTCGTCCGGGGCCAGCCCGGCGACCTCGAAGGGGCCGTCGGCCGGGTCAGCGAGGAAGTCCCGGCCCGCGGTGTCCGGGTCGAGCCGGGCCAGGTCGAACTCCCAGACCTCGCGCGGGTCCGGCCCGTTCCAGATCAGGCCGAGCCAGCCGCCCGGGCGCAGCACCCGGCGCACCTCGGGGACGGCCTGCTCGTGCGGGAACCAGTGCCAGGCCTGCCCGGCGAGCACCGCGTCCACGCTCGCGTCCGGGAGCGGCAGCGCGCCGGCGCCGGCCAGGTAGGGCACCGCGGCCGGGCGTTCCCGGCGCAGCACCGCGAGCATGGCCGGGTCGGGCTCGACCGCAGCCACCTCGAGCCCGAGCGCGAGCAGCGGGCCGGTGAGCTTGCCGGTGCCCGCGCCGAGGTCGGCCACCCGGACCGCGCCCGGCGGCACCAGCCAGGCCACCGCCTCGGCCGGGTACGACGGGCGCCACCGCTCGTACTGCTCGGCCCGCGCCCCGAACGTCAACGCCCGCCGCGGATCCACCTCCTGCACGGCCCCAACCCTGCCACGCCGACCGCCGGCACGCCCGGAACCGGGGCCGCCGCTGGTCGCCCTAGGATCGGCGGCGTGACCGAGCTGACAGGACGGACCGCGCTGGTGACCGGGGCGGCCTCGGGGATCGGGGCGGCGTGCGCGCAGCGGCTGGCCGCGGACGGGGCGCGGGTGCTGTTGCTCGACCGGGACGAGCGGGTCGGCGACCAGGCCGCCCGGCTCGGCGGCGAGGCGGTGGTCGCCGACCTCACGGACACCGCCGCCGTCGGCGGGCTCGACCTCACCGCCGACATCGTCGTGAACTGCGCCGGCGTCCAGCACGTGGCGCCGATCGAGGAGTTCCCGCCGGACCAGTTCCACCGGATGCTCACGCTCATGGTCGAGGCGCCGTTCCTCATCCTGCGCGCGGTCCTGCCGGGCATGTACGCCAGAGGCTGGGGCCGGGTGGTGCACATCTCGTCGGTGCACGGGATCAGGGCCTCGGCGTACAAGAGCGCGTACGTGGCGGCCAAGCACGCGACCGAAGGGCTGTCGAAGACGCTGGCGTTGGAGGGCGGCCCGCGCGGGGTCACCTCGAACACGGTCTGCCCGGCGTACGTGCGGACACCGCTGGTCGAGAACCAGATCGCCGACCAGGCCCGCACGCACGGGATCGCCGAGGCGGAGGTCGTCGAGAAGATCATGCTGACCGAGCCGGCGATCAAGCGGCTGATCGAACCGGCCGAGGTGGCCGCGGCGGTCTCCTATCTCTGCTCGGACGCGGCCTCCTTCGTCAACGGCAGCTCGCTGGTCCTCGACGGCGGCTGGAGTGCCCGGTGACCGCGCTGATGGCCGGCATCGCGGCCCGCCGGGTGCCGACCGCGCGGCTGACCCAGAACGTGCTGGAGACCGGCCGCACCGACGGGCCGCCGGTGCTGTTCGTGCACGGCAACGTGTCCTCCAGCCTGCTCTGGCAGCCGACGATGCTCGCGCTGCCGCCACCGTACCGGCCGCTGGCGGTGGACCTGCGCGGGTTCGGCGACACCGACGCCGTCCCGGTGGACGCCACCCGCGGCGTGCGGGACTGGTCGGACGACCTGGCCGCGCTGCTCGACACGCTCGGCCTCGACCGGGTCCACCTCGTCGGCTGGAGCCTGGGCGGCGGCGTGGTCATGCAGTCGGTCATCGACGCGCCCGACCGGGTCGCCTCGCTCACCCTGGTCGCGCCGGTCTCGCCGTACGGGTTCGGCGGCACCAGCGGCGCGGACGGCACGCCGGTGGACGCGGACGGCGCCGGCACCGGCGGAGGGACGGCCAACCCGGAGTTCGTGCAGCGGCTCGCCGCCGGCGACCGCGGCTCCGACTCGCCGCTCTCGCCACGCAACGTGCTGCTGGCCCACTACGTCGCGCCGCCGTGCGTGCCCGAACCGCTGGACGCGTTCGTCGAGTCGATGCTGTCCACCCGTACCGGCGACGACTTCTACCCGGGCACCGCGAGGCCGGTCGATGCCTGGCCCGGTGTGGCGTGCGGCGACCGTGGCGTGCTCAACACGCTCTCCCCCACCCACCTGCGGCTGGCCGGTCTGTCCACTGTGGACCCCAAGCCGCCGGTGCTGTGGATCCGCGGCACCGCCGACGTGATCGTCTCCGACACGTCGCTCTACGACCTGGCCCACCTCGGCGCGCTCGGGGCGGTCCCCGGCTGGCCCGGCCCCGAGCGCTACCCGGCCCAGCCGATGATCGGCCAGACCCGCGCGGTCCTCGACGCGTACGCGGCCGGCGGCGGCCGCTACCGCGAGGTGGCGCTGGAAGGGTCGGGGCACGGGCCGCACCTTGACCGCCCGGAGGAGTTCCGGGCGGCGCTGGTCGCCCACCTGTCCGAGGCGGTCTGACCGGCGGGTCAGCGCTCCAGGCCGAGGACGAGCTGCGGGGCCGGCACGACGTGGTCCGGGCGGATCGGCCGGACCGCCGTGCCGACCGCGAAGAACTCCGTGGTGTGCCCGCCCCAGGCGTGGTTGTGCTGGGACAGCTGCACCCCGACGATGCCCTCGGCGGAGAGCGCCTCGGCCTCCCGCTGCATCCGCTCCATCGCCAGCTCGCGGGCGTCGTAGAGGGCCTGGGTGAACTGCGGCAGCTCGGTGTTCTGGCCGATGTTCGACAGCACGTTGCCGAGCGAGCGGTGCGCGACGTGGTAGACGCAGGTCCCCATCACCATGCCCAGCGGGGCGTAGCCGGTCTGCAGCAGCGTCCAGAAGTCCTGGCCGGACAGGTCGGAGGTGAACGGCTGGTTGCGGTTGTTGCGCCACTGGCCGCCCGCCTCGGCCTTCACCGCGGTGCCGACGGCCAGGAACTCGGCGATGTCGGAGCCCCACTCCTTCAGCTCGACCGCCAGCCGGACCGCGACGATCCCGTCCGCGCCGAGCACGTCGGCCTCGGCCTCCATCCGGGTCATCGCCAGCTCCCGGGCGTGGTACATCGCCTGGGACAGCACGTCCATCTCCTGGTTCTTGCTCCACCGGCCGACCTGCAGGCCGACGTGGTAGACGGAGGTGCCGAGCACCAGCCCGAGCGGGCGGAAGCCGGCCTGCCGCAGCAGCAGGAACTCGTTCACCGTCAGGTCCGAGGTGAAGATGCTGCCCGGCCGGCCCGGCTGCAGCTCGGCGAGCCGGGTCATCGCGTCCTGCGGCAGCCCGACGGCGGCGGGATCGGTCACGGTGTCCTCCCAGAAAGGCGCAGCACGGGCAGCGGCGGGGTCGGGGCGTTCCCACCCCGGTGCCGGAACGGGACGACCGCGGTGCCGACCACCATCGCCTCGGCGACGTTGTCGTGCGCGTCGTGGCCGGCCGCGCAGCCGCGCCGGCTGATCCGCAGGCTCATGTCCCGGACGACGGTGATGGCGCCGTCGCCGTACCGGGCGGTGTCGGCGGCGAGCCGGCTGCGCGCGCCCGACCGGGCCGCGGCGGTGAGGTCGGTGTAGCCCACGACCTCCTGGTTGGTCCACGACCAGCTGGCCGGCTGGGACCGCCAGTCGTCGTGCCGGACCGTCACCGCGATGCCGAGCAGCAGCGCGGCCGGCACCCAGCCCGCGGCGATCAGCTGGGCGAACTCCTGCCCGGACAGGTCGGAGGTGAACGGCCTGCTCGGGTGCACCTCGCCGTCGGCCCGTACGGCCGTTCCGATCGCCCGGAACTCCATCGCGATGCCCTGGAACGGGGCCACGGTCAGCCGCACCGCGACCACGCCGTCGCCGCCGACCTGAGCCGCCTCGGCCCGCATCCGCTCCATCGCCGCATTCCGGGCGGCGTAGAGCGCGTCGCGGAGGGCGGGCGCCTCGACGGTCCGGGCCATCCCCGTGCCCCACCCGAAGCCGCCGTAGCTTCCGCCGGCGATGCCGCCGCCCGGCGTGCCGCCGCCGGCGAACCCGCCGGAGCCGCCGCTCCAGCGACCGGCCCGGCCGGCCGTTCCCCAGCCGTAGCCGAGCCCGCAGTTCCAGTTGCCGGTCCAGCCGACCGCGTAGACGCAGCTGCCGAGCACCTGGCCGACCGGGGTGAAGCCGACCGAGCGGATCGCGTGGTGCTCGGCGACGGTGAGGTTGCTGGTGAAGCTCACGGGGCGTCCGGCAGGGTGAACCGGCGCAGCGCCTCGGCCGCCCCGGCGTGCCGGTCCGCGTACGCGCCCAGGGCCGCGGCCAGCCGGTGCGACCACTCGTCGAGGTCGACGGTCTCGGTCCGCAGCGCGATCCCGCCTGACTCGTGCCGGACCGTGGCCACCGGCGGGGCGCCCACCCGCTCCCGGCGCAGCGTGAAGCCCTGGTCGCCGAGCCGGACGGTGGCGGCGACGACCGGTGCCTCGGCCCCGCGCAGCCGGCCGAGCATGCTGCCCTTGCGCTCCACCTCGACCAGCTCGGCCGGCAGCGCGGACGACAGCGTGGTGAGCAGGAACCCGGCGTAGAGGGAGAGGTCGTCGCTGCGCCGGCGCAGCTCGGTGGCCAGCACCTCGAGGTCCCACTGGGTCACCAGGCCACGCTAGCCCCCGAACCGGACGCGGTCAGGTGTGGACGGCGCAGCAGGGTGTCGGGTTGGGCACCTCGAACGACGCGACCCGGCCCGGGCCGGCCGGCAGCACGTGCAGCACCAGCGTGCCGGCCTCGTACACCGGGCGGCAGAACTCGCGGGTCTGCAGCACCGCGGCCGGCGGCAGCACGCCGCCGGCGAGGACCCTGACCTCCTCGATCGCGGTGCCGGCGAGCACGTCGGCGACCGGCACAGTGCCGGTGAGCAGCTCGATGCCGGGGAACCGCACCGCCGGCCCGTCGGTCCCGGACCCGGCGTCGACCCCGAGGACAGTGATCACAGCGACCGGCCCATCAGTGACCCGACGTGGGCGGCAGGACCCAGATCGGGTTCGAGTAGAACCACAGGTCGGCCCACGGGTCGGCGTCGCCGACGACGTCGATCGCCGGGCCGGACGGGTCGACCGACGCGCCGAGCAGGCCGGGCGCCAGCTGGTTGCCGTCCGTCCCGCGCAGCCGCAGGTAGAACGGGTCGCGGACGTTACGGAACGTGTGCGTCAGCAGGACCGAGCCGCTGCTTTTGTGCACGTCCCAGGAGCGGGCCACCTTCGTCCGCGGCGTGGTGAACGTGTCCCGATCGGGAGCGGCGCCGGTGACGTCGCCGATGATCATGTCCGGGCGCTCAGCGACAGCCAGCTCGATCGCCTGCTCGGCATCCGCCGCCTCGCCCACCACCTCGATGTCCGCCGTGACCGCGAGCAACGCGCGCACCCCGTCCCGGAACAGCTCACCGGCTGCCGGTGGGACGCCGGCGGGCGAGCGCGCGGTCGACCAGGTGGCCCGCGGCGCCGAGGTAGCCCACCGGGTCGAGCAGCGCGGTCAGCTCGGCCTCGGTCAGGTCGACCCCGTCCTCGGCCGCCAGCACCGCGGCCAGCGGCCGGCCGGTGCGCTCCGCCTCGGCCGTGGCCCGGGCCAGCACGTCGCGGGCCGCATCCGTGCCCAGCCTGGCGCCGACTACCGCCACGACCCGCTCGGAGACGACCGCGGCGCCGGTCAGCTCGAGGTTCGCCCGCAACCGGTCCGGGAACACCACCAGGCCCTCGGCCAGCTCGGCCGCGGTCGCAGCCGCGCCGCCGGCCAGCCGCAAGCAGTCCCGCAACGGCTGCCACTCCGCATGCCAGGGCCCGGCCGGCCGCTCGTCCTCGGCGAGCATCGACTGCGCCAGCACCGCGGCCAGCGCCGGCAGCTGCAGCGCCGCCGACCGGATCAGCGTGGCCAACACCGGGTTGCGCTTCTGCGGCATCGCCGACGAGCCGCCCCGCCCCTCGGCCGCCGGCTCGGCCACCTCGCCGACCTCGGTCCTGGCCATGCCCAGCACGTCGACCGCGAACTTGCCGACCGCCCCGGTGGCCACCGCCAGCGTCGCGCCGAGGTCGGCCACCGGCAGCCGCAGCGTGTGCCACGGCAGCACCGGCTCGGCCAGTCCCGTCTCGGCCGCGTACGCAGCCACCAGTCCGTCCACGAAGGACGCCGGGTCGCCGTCCACAATGGACCGCAGCCTGGCCCGCTCGACGTACCCGGCCAGCGTGCCGGCGGCACCGCCGAGCGAGACAGGAAGCGTCTCGGCCACGGCGCCGACCCGGCCGGCCGCGGTGACGGCCAGCTCGTACCAGCCCGCCGCCCGCAGCCCGAACGTGGTCGGCGCCGCATGCTGGGACAGCGTCCGCCCGACCGCCGGAGTGTCCCGGTGCGCGGCCGCCAGCCGGCCCAGCGCCACCGCGGTCCGGTCCAGATCGGCGCCGATCACCCGCAGCGCCCGCCGGGACACCAGCATCAGCGCGGTGTCCAGGATGTCCTGGCTCGTCGCTCCGCTGTGGACATACCCGGCCGCCTCGGGGTCGACCGCCCGGACCGCCGCCGTCAGCTCCGGGACGAGCGGGATCACCGGGTTGCCGCCACCACGTGCGCGCTCGGCCACCGCGGCGAGATCCACCCGGTCGGTGTGGGCCGCGGCCGTGATCGCGGCGGCGGCCGGCGCCGGGACCGCGCCCAGCCGGGCCTGGGCCCGGGCCAGCGCCGCCTCGGCGTCGAGCAGCGCCTGCAGGTAAGCCCGGTCCGAGGTCAGCGCGGCGACCTCGGTGCCGGCGGAGACGGGCGAGAGCAGGCCGGCGTCGATGTCCACGGCGCCGATTCTGGCAGCGGCGGAAGAATTCTCCGCCGAAGTGTCGATCCGGCGCGTGGGCCCTCGTAGCCAGGGTGGAGACCACAGAGCTGCAAGGATCTGGCCGACCGAGGAGGAGAGGAACCATGAAGCAATACCTGCTGTCCGTGCACGGCACCTTCGACGACGCACCCCCGCCCGACGTGATGCAGCAGATGTTCGACGACGTCGACAAGGTCAACCAGGCGATGATGGCCAGCGGCACCTGGGTGTTCGGCGGCGGCCTCACCGACCCGTCGGACGCGACCGTCGTCCGGGTGGAGAGAGGCCAGCCGATGCTCACCGACGGCCCGTTCGTGGAGACCAAGGAGCAGCTCGGCGGCTTCTGGGTGATCAGGGCCAACGACCTGGACGAGGCGCTGGACTGGGCGCGCAAGGCCACGGTGGCCTGCCGGGCGCCGGTCGAGGTGCGGCCGTTCCAGGACGACCCCACCGCCGAGCGCCGAGCCGACTGACGAGGGAGACGACCTGATGACCGACCCGGACCGGGTGGCCGAGGTCTACCGGCGGGAGTACGGCCGGTGCGTGGCCACCCTGGTCCGCGTCCTCGGCGACATCGACCTCGCCGAGGAGGCGGTGCAGGAGGCGTTCGCCGTCGCCGTGGAGCGGTGGCCGGCCGCCGGCCCGCCGCCCAACCCGGGCGCCTGGATCGTCACCACCGCCCGCAACAAGGCCATCGACCGGCTCCGCCGGGAGGCGGCCCGCGAGGACAAGCAGGCCCAGGCGGCGCTGCTGCACCAACCCGACGAGCCGCAGGAAGTGGGACCCGTGCGCGACGACCAGCTGCGGTTGATCTTCACCTGCTGCCACCCGTCCCTGGCCCCTGCGTCCCAGGTGGCGCTGACCCTGCGCCTGCTCGGCGGCCTGGAGACCCCGGAGATCGCCCGGGCCTTCCTGGTCCCGGAGGCGACGATGGCGCAGCGGATCGTCCGGGCCAAGCGCAAGATCAAGGACGCCGGGATCCCGTACCGGATCCCGACCGAGGCGCAGCTGCCGGACCGGCTGCCGTTCGTGCTGGCCGTGGTCTACCTCGTCTTCAACGAGGGCTACGCGGCCAGCACCGGCGAGGATCTGGTCCGGGCGGACCTGTGCGCCGAGGCGATCCGGCTGGCCCGCGAGCTGGCCGGGCTGATGCCGGACGAGCCCGAGGTCGCCGGCCTGCTCGCGCTGCTGCTGCTGACCGAGTCGCGCCGGCCGGCCCGGACCGCGCCGGACGGCAGGATCGTGCTGTTGCCCGACCAGGACCGGACGCTGTGGAACCGCGAGCTGATCGTGGAGGGCCAGGCGATCGTGCGGGCCTGCCTGCGCCGCAACCGCCCCGGGCCGTACCAGATCCAGGCGGCGATCGCGGCCGTGCACTCGGACGCGCGGACCGCCGCGGACACCGACTGGACGCAGATCCTGGCCCTGTACGACCAGCTGACCGCGGTCACGCCGACCGCGGTGGTGGCACTGAACCGGGCCGTCGCGGTGGCCGAGCTGTACGGGCCGGCGGCCGGGCTGGCCGAGATCGACCGGCTGGAGCTGCCCGCGTACCACCTGTTCCACTCGACCAGGGCCGATCTGCTGGTCCGGCTGGACCGCCCCGACGAGGCGGCGGTCGAGTACGAGCGGGCGCTGGAGCTGGCCAGCAACGCGGCCGAGCGGGCGTTCCTGGCCGGCCGGCTCAGCTCCGTCCGCTAGGCCGCCGGCCGAGCAGCACCGCCAGCACCGGCGCCAGCGCGAGCATCACCACCAGGCCGGGCACGGTCGCCGAACCGGTCAGTCCGCTGGCCGCGAGCACCGCGGTGAGCAGCATCGGCCCGAGCAGCGCTCCCGCCGGCAGCCGGGTCAGCCGGGCCAGCACGACGCCGGCGAGCCCGCAGCCCGCGGTCAGCGCCAGGTCCGCCCACAGCGGCGCGGCCGGCCCGGTGCGGATCGCGCCGGTGTCAGCGGCGGCCGCCCGCGCGGCAGGCCGGCGATCGCGGCGACCAGGCCGACCAGCAACGCGCCGAACAGAACGGCGCTGGGCAGGCCGGCGAGGTCGAGCATCCAGCCCACCGCCGCGGCCGCCGCCGCCACCGCTGCCCAGGCCATCAGTCCGAACAGTAGGAGTGCCGTCGGCGGCGCGGGCGGCGAGAACGCTCACCCGCCGCGCACCCTCGCCCGCGGTCCGTTTCCGCTTGGCACGGCCGATCGGGTGAACTTTTCCAGCCGGTCCCACGGTCCCGACCGCGGTCTTCATCGATACGGATGGCGCTTACTCCCTGCTCACCCCCCGAATTGGGTGAGGAAATGTGCCCGATGGGGAAACCATCATGGGAGCTCGCACGTGTTCAAGGTGGGCACCGGCACCGGCACCGGTCGGAGCCACCACGGACCTGTGCCAGTATGGCCGGACCTCACGACCGCTGGAGGCCAGATGGCACCACCGAAAGACCGCTCCCGGCACTCGGACGTGCTGGAGATCCACGGTCTTCGGGCCACGGTCGTGCGCGCCTTCCGGCTCCTGCTCGAAGCCGTCGTCGTGCCGACGGTGCTGCTGGCCATACTGCTGCATGTCATCGGCACGACGCGAAGCATTTTGGTGGCGGTCGGCTGGTGCGCGCTGGCGATCACCCTTCGCTGGTACGTGGACCGGCGGCTGCCCGGCACCCTGCTGCTCGGCTCGGCCGCGCTGGCGGTGAAGGCCGCGATCGCACTGGCCTCCGGCAGCATCCTGATCTACCTGCTGCAGCCGGTGCTCGGATCGGTGGTGATGGCACTGCTGTTCCTGGGCAGCGCCGCGTTCGGCCGGCCGATCACACTGCGGCTCGCGCGCGACTTCGTGCACGTGCCGGCGGACATCCTGGACAAGCGTGGCGTGCGCCGGATGTTCACCGAGGTCGCGGTCATCTGGGGCTTCTCCCGCATCATCGACATCGCGCTCAACCTCGGCTTCCTGCACCGCGGGGTGGACGCCGGGCTGTGGGCCCGCGGCCTGCTGAGCCCGCTGCTGACCGTGCTCGCGGTCGCCGTCTGCACCGCCTGGGGCTGGCGCTCGCTGCGCCGCAACGGCATCCGCCTGAAGGTCTCCGCCGCCGGTCCTGCCCCGACCCAGGCTTGAGACCCGGCGCCGCTCGGCGACCCCCGGTGGAGCTGGCCGGGCGGGTGGTGCTCGTCACCGGCGCCTCGCGCGGCATCGGCGCGGCCACCTGCGCGGCGCTGACCCGGCGCGGGGCGGTGGTGGTCGCCGCGGGGCGGGACGAGACCGCACTGGCCGCCGTCGCCGCCTCGTCCACCGTCGTCGCCGACGCGGCCGACCCGGCCGCCGCGCCCGCGCTGGTGGCAGCGGCCGTCGACCGGCACGGCCGGCTGGACGCGGTCGTCGCCAACGCCGGCCTCGGCTGGGCCGGCGAGTTCGCCGCCATGGACCCCGCCCGGATCACGGAGCTGGTCGACGTCAACCTGCGGGCGCCGATGCTGTTGGCCCGGGCCGCGCTGCCGGTGCTGCGCCGGCCCGGCGCGCTGGTGTTCGTCACCTCGATCGCCGGCCTCGTCGGCGTCCCCGGCGAGACCGTCTACTCGGTGACCAAGGCCGGGCTGGAGACGTTCGCGACCCTGCTGCGCGAGGAGACCGACGGCGTGACCGTGTCGTCGGTCGCCCCGGGCGCGGTCGACACCAGCTTCTTCGCCACCCGCGGCGTCCCGTACGACCGCGGCTTCCCGCGGCCGATCCCGCCGGCGCAGGTCGCCGAGGCGGTGGTCGAGGCGATCGCGACCGGCCGGGAGCGCCGGGTCGAGCCGCGCTGGCTCGCGTTCCCGGCCCGGCTCTCGGCGACCGCCCCGAAGACCTACCGCGCGCTGGCCCGCCGCTTCGGCTGAGTCAGCTCAGCACTCCGGCGGCGCGGATCGTCTCGCGCAGCGAGCCCATCGTCGCCAGCACCGCCGTCGGCTCGTACCCACAGTGCGCCATGCAGTTCGAGCACCGCGGGTCCCTGCCCCGGCCGTACGCGTCCCAGTCGGTGGTCTCGATGAGCTCCTTGTACGTCTCGGCGTACCCGTCGTCGAGCAGGTAGCACGGCCGCTGCCAGCCCAGCAGCGAGTACGACGGGATGCCCCACGGAGTGCACTCGAACTCGCGCTTGCCCTCGAGGAAGTCGAGGAACAGCGGCGAGTGGTTCAGCCGCCACTTCTTCCGCCGGCCCTCGCCGAAGGCGGACCTGAACAGCGCCCTGGTCTGCTCGGTGCCCAGCCAGTGCTCCTGGTCCGGCGCCCGCTCGTACGCGTACCCCGGGCTGATCTGCATGTTGTCCACGCCGAGGTCGTCGTTGAGGTAGTCGAGCAGCTCGATCACGTCGTTCGGCGTGTCGGTGTCGAAGAAGGTCGTGTTGGTCATCACCCGGAAGCCGCGCGCCTTGGCTTCCTTGATCGCGGCCACCGCCTGGTCGAACACGCCGATCTTGCGCACCGACTCGTCGTGCCGGTCGCGCAGGCCGTCGATGTGCACCATCCAGGCGAAGTTCCGGTGCGGCGTGAACCTGTCGATGTGCTTGGGCAGCAGCACCGCGTTCGTGCACAGGAAGACGATCTTGTTGCGGTCCAGCAGCTGGCGGACGATCTCGTCGATCTGCTTGTGCATCAGCGGCTCGCCGCCGGCGATGGACACCATCGGGGCGCCGGACTCCAGCACGGCCGCGACCGCCTGCTCGACCGGCATCCGCTTCTTCAGCACGTCGTGCGGCTGCTCGATCTTGCCGCAGCCGGCACATTTCAGGTTGCAGGCGAACAGCGGCTCGAGCTCGACCAGCAGCGGGAACTTCTCCACCCGCTTGATCTTCTGCTTGGCCAGGTACGCACCCAGTCGCATCGACTGGCGCAGCGGCATGCTCACGAGTTCTCGACCTCTCCCGGCAGGGTGATCGTGATGTCAACGACGTGCACGGCCTGCCGCTCGCGGACGTCGGCGTCGCCCTGGCCAGCGGCCCAGGCGGACAGTACGGGAGCCGCGCGCCGCAGGGCGCGCAGCGCGCGGGAGCCGCGCGGCAGTGTGCCGAGCGACACCAGCGGGTGGGTCGGGGTGTCGACGATCGCCCGGACCACCGCGGCCAGCCGGCCGGTGCGGGCGAGCACGCCGGACTCCATGTCGACGGCGATCGCACCGCGGTCGGCCCACGCGGCCCGGGCCGGGCCGGTGACCACCTCGTCGGCGCCGCCGACCGGGCCGAGGTGCACCGTCAGCCCGGCGATCCGCAGCGCCTTGGCCAGGTCGGCCGCCCCGGGCAGGACGACATCCGCGGCCCCCGCGGCAGGTTCCGGGCTGCCGGCCGGGTTGCCGGCCGGGTTGCCGGCCGGGCTGGCGGCCGGGCTGCCGGCCGGGCTGGCGGAGGCACTCCGGGCCGCGCCGGTGCCCGCGGGCGGGCTCGGGGCGAAGACCACGCGGTCGGCGACCACGATGTCGCCCGGCGCGAGACCGGGGACGACCGCGCCGGCCACCCCCGCCAGGACCAGCCGATCGCCCGGCGGCACCCGCCGGGCCCGCATCCCGATGCGGGTCCCGCCGACGGCCAGCGCCTCGACGCGGAGCGGAGCGACGATCCTCACCGGGTCGCCTCCGCGTACCGGCCGAGCGCGGACAGCGGGAACACCAGCCGGTAGAGGTGGTAGTTGATGGAGAAGTCGCCGGGGAACCCGGTGCCGGTGAACTGCGGCTCGTCCCAGGTGCCGTCCGCCCGCTGCGTCCGGACCAGGAACTCGACCCCGCGCTCGGCCGCGCCGGTCAGCGCGCCGGCCGCGACCAGCGCCAGCAGCGCCCACGCGGTCTGCGACGCGGTCGAGGTGCCGCGCCCGATCCACCGCGGGTCGGTGTACGAGCGGATGTCCTCGCCCCAGCCGCCGTCCGGGTTCTGGTGCTCCTCCAGCCAGCGCACCGCCCGCCGGATCACCGACCCGTGCGCCGGGATCCCGGCAGCGACCAGTGCCGGCACCGCGGCGCCGGTGCCGTACACGTGGTTGACGCCCCACCGGCCGAACCAGGAGCCGTCCTTCTCCTGTGCCCGCAGCAGCCAGTCGATGCCGCGGTCGCGCGGCACCCCAGGCGTGTCCGCGAGCATCTCCACCATGTGCGCGGTGACGTCCGCCGACGGCGGGTCGATGACCGCGCCGAAGTCGCAGAACGGCAGCTTGCGCACCAGCTCGCGGGTGTTGTCCGCGTCGAACGCGCCCCAGCCGCCGTCGCTGCTGGCCATCCCCACCGCCCAGGCGGCGCCGCGGTCGGCGGCGGCGTGCACCCGCTCGGGGTCAGGGTGGCCGGCGGCGGCCCGCCGCAGGGCGAGCACGACCTCGGCGGTGTCGTCCACGTCCGGGTAGAGGTCGTTGGCGAACTCGAACGCCCAGCCGCCGGGAGCGAGCCGGGGCCGGCGTACCGTCCAGTCGCCGCCGGCGGCGATCTCCTCGCCGAGCAGCCAGTCGGTGCCCCGGCGGACGGTCGGGTCGGACGCCGGCACCCCCGCGTCGAGCAGCGCGATCAGCGCCAGCGCTGTGTCCCAGACCGGAGACTGGCAGGCCTCCAGCCAGCGCACCGGCCCGTCCTCGGGCTCGGCGAACGCCGCGGTCGCCGCCGGCGTCCCGGACGGGTCGTCCGGACCGGTCGGCAGCGGCACCCACGGCACCCGGTCGACCCGTACCGTGAACGCGTCCAGCCCGTCCAGCCCGGCCCGGACCGCGCCGGCGTCCAGCTCGTGCCCGAGCAGCCGCAGCGCGATCAGCGAGTAGACCCACGGCGGCTGGATGCCGCCCCAGGACCCGTCCGCCTCCTGCCGGTCGAGGATCCAGCGCTCGGCCTTGCGCAGCGCGTGCGCCCGCAGCGGGTGGACCGGGCGCCGCGCGTACGCCTTGACCGCCTTGTCCAGCACGCCGAAGGCGAGGTCCCAGCCGGACGGCCGGCCGGTGCGCCGGCGGGGGCCGGCGCCGAGCTCGGCGATGCCGAACGGCACCGGGAAGACCGGCCGCAGGCTGGACACGACCGCGAGCGGCACGATCGTCTGCCGGGCCCAGCACGCCCAGTCGTAGATGTTCAGCGGCACCCACCGCGGCAGCAACACGATCTCCGGCGGGATCGTCGGCACGTCGTCCCAGGACCACAGCCCGACCAGCGACAGCCAGATCCGGGTGAACACCCGGGTGGCCGCGACGCCGCCCTTGGACCGGGCGAAGGCGGCCGCGGCCCGCATGTGCGCGGCCTCCGCCGGGTCGCCGGTCAGCCGCAGCGCGACCCAGGCCTCCACCGTGGTGGACAGGTCGGCGGGGCCGCCGCCGAACGTCGCCCAGCTGCCGTCGGCCCGCTGCTGGGAGCGGATCCACCGGGCCGCCCTGGCGGTGTCGTCGGGCTCGAGGATGCCGAGCACGTGCCGGAGCAGCAGGTCCTCGGCGTCCATGGTCACGTTGGTCTCGAGGTCGCCCTTCCACCAGCCGGCCCTGTCCTGGAGTCCCGACAGGTGCGCGACCGCCGTCGCGATCGCCTCGTCGACCGGCCGTGCCGCCGCCACACGGTCGGCGACCCGGGTCCCGATTGCTCCGTCGGGCTCCCCGGACGCGGCGGGCATGGTCGCGGTCACGCCGACCGCCCCAGCAGCGACCGGGCCAGCGCGACCAGCTCGGCCGCGGCGGCCGGATCGACCGGCGCGTCGGCCAGCGCCTGCTCGGCCAGCACCACCTGGCGCCGCGCTTCGCCCGTCGCCCACGCCCGTCCGCCGGCCTCCTCGACCAGGTCGGCGATCCCGCGCAGTTCGACCAGGTCGTCCGCGGTGTGGTCGGGCGGCGGCGCCGGTGTCGCCAGCCAGTCCCGCAGCCGCCCCGCGGCCCGTCCGCCCACGGCGAGCGCCGCGGCGACCGGCAAGGACTTCTTCCTGGCCCGCAGGTCGGCCAGCGCCGGCTTGCCGGTCACGGCCGGGTCGCCCCAGATGCCGAGCAGGTCGTCCTCCAACTGGAACGCCAGCCCGACGCGCTCCCCGTACGCCTCCAGCGCGGCGATCGTGTCCGCGCGCGCGCCGGCCAGCACCGCCCCGACGGCCGCGCTGCAGGACACCAGCGCACCGGTCTTGCCGGCGGCCATGGCCAGGCACTCGGCCACGGTCACCGACTCGCGCCGCTCGAAGGCGAGGTCCTCGAACTGGCCGCCGATCAGCGCGCGGGTGGTACGCCCGAGCAGGTCGGCGGCGGCCGCTCCGGTCGGCGTCGGCGGGTCGAGCACCACCTCGAGCGCCAGCGACTGCAGCGCGCTGCCGGTGAGGATCGCCGCCGGCACGCCGAAGACGGCCCAGACCGTGCGCCGGTGCCGGCGCTGCAGGTCGCCGTCCATCACGTCGTCGTGTACGAGCGAGAAGTTGTGCAGCAGCTCGACCGCGACCGCGCCGGGCAGCCCGACCTCCGCCGGTGCTCCGGCGGCCCGCGCGGACAGCAGCGCCAGCCGGGCCCGGACGCCCTTGCCACCGCCGGTGACGTCGGAGCCGGACGGGCGGCCGGCGGCGTCCACCCAGCCGAAGTGGTAGGCCGCGATCGCCCAGGTGCTCGGCTCGAGCCGGTCCACCGCCGCCCGCAGCGCGGGACCGACGCTCACCAGCTCGGCCACGGCGGTCACTGTGCCACCCCCGCCACCGCCGGCTGGGCCAGCAGGGTCTCGGCGGCGGCGTGGCCGGAGCGCACCGCGCTCTCCATCGTCGCCGGCCAGCCGGTGTCGGTCCACGCGCCGGCGAGCGCGATCCCCGGCACCCCGGAGTCGGCCGGCGGGCGGAGGGCAGCGCTGCCCGGTGCCTGCCGGAACGTCGCGGTGCGCTCCCGGGTCACCCAGCTCTCGAGCACCGTCGCGTCCCTGGCCGCCGGCAGCAGCGCGGCCAGCGCCGGCACGATCTCGTCGACCACGTCGGCGGCCCGCTCGTCCACCTCCCGGCCGGCCGCCGACAGCGACACGGCCAGGTATTGCCCGGTGCCGGCCCCACTGCCCTCGGTCCGGTCGAACGCCCACTGCACCGGCGACCCGACTGCGGCGAAGAACGCGTGCCCGGTGACCGGCCGGTCGTACCGGACGTGCACGTTGACGATCGGGGACGCGCCGAGCCGCTCGGACCAGCCGGCCGGCGCGTGCGTGCCACCCCCGGGCAGCAGCGCCTCGGCCGCCGGCGGCGGCACGGCGAGGACCACCTGGTCCACTGCGATCGAATCGGTGTCGAGCACCAACCGCCACTCCTCTCCACGTCGATCCAGCGCGCGGACCCGGGCCGAGCGCCGCACGGTCACCCCGGCCGCGGCCAGCGCCGCCGCGGTCGCCTCGGAGTGCAGCCGGCCGAGGGGAACCCGCGACCAGCCGAGGTCGCCGGCCGACGGGTCGTCGAGCAGCCCGGTACGGAAGACCTTCGCGGCGAGCGACAGGCTGGCCTCGGCGGCCGGCAGGTTGAGGGTCGCCACGCCGATCAGGTCGAACAGACCGGCGATCGACCGCTGGCTCTGACCGTGGGCAGTCAGCCAGCTGCCGAAGGTCACCGTGTCGGCCGCCGGGTCGGCCGGGTCGACCTTCCCCAGCGCGAGCGTGGCCCTGGCGGCGGAGACCCGCTCGGCCGGGCGCAGCATCCGGTAGCCGAGCAGTGCGCGGGCCAGGTGCAGCGGCGCCGGCAGCGGGTCGCGGTGCAGCCGCGCCGGCCGCTCGCCGGGACCGAGCACCGGGATGTCCAGCCGCGGCTGCAGCGTGGTCAGCGCGGTCACCCCGAGCCGGTCGAGCAGGCCCCGGTATGCGGTGCAGCAGCGCAGGAACACGTGCTGCCCGGTGTCCACGGTCAGCTCGCCGCGGCGGAACGACGAGGCCAGCCCGCCGAGCCAGGGCCGCGACTCGAGCAGCTCGACCTCGCACCCGGCGGCGGCCAGGTCGAGGGCCGCCGTGATGCCGGCCAGGCCTCCTCCGACGACGCCGACCCGGGTCACCGGCCCAGCCCCGACAGGGCCTTGGCCGCGATCGCGGCCTTCTGCCGCACCGGCAGCGACATCCGCCCGCCGTACACGAGCGACGGCTCGGCGGCGATCCGGTCCAGCAGCGCTGCGTAGATGCCGGACATCGCACTGGCGGAGGCGGCGCTGCGCCAGTCCAGCAGCGGTATCAGCCGGCGCCCGTCGGTGAACCAGGACCGGGCCCGGTCGGCCGAGAACCGGATCAGCCGGGCCAGCGACCCGTCCGGGTCGGCCAGCCGGCCGCCCTCGATCCGCAGCCGCACGCCGAACCGGTCGAGGTCCTCGGCCGGCACGTACACCCGGCCGTTGAGCAGGTCCTCGCGCAGGTCGCGCAGGATGTTGGCCTGCTGCAGGGCGATGCCGAGCGCGTCGGCGTACCGCGGGGCGGCCGGGTCGGGCTTGGATCCGAACACGCCGAGGCACAGCCGACCGACCGCGCCGGCCACGCACCGGCAGTACGTCTCCAGCTCGGCGAAGGTCTGGTAGCGCCGGCCGGTGACGTCCATCTGGGCACCGTCGATGAGCTCGCCGAACGCGCCCATCGGGATCGGCAGCCGGCCCGCCGCGTCGGCGACCGCGACCAGCACCGGGTCGTCCGCCGGCACCGGCCCCGTGCTGGCGTCCTGGATCGCCTCCCGGAGCCGGTCGAGCGCCTCGGCCCGCTGCCCCGCCGGCACCTGCTCGCCGGCGCCGTCGCCGTCGGCGATGTCGTCGATCCGCCGGGCCAGCGCGTACACCGCGGACAGTGCGTCCCGCTTGTACGCCGGCAGCAGCCTGATCCCGTAGGAGAAGTTGGCGGCCTGCGTCTTCGTGATGTCCGCGCAGACCTCGTACGCGTCCTGCACCGGGGTGGGGCCGGGCACCGGCCGGGCACCGGTCATGCCGCCCGCCCTCGCACCAGCACGGCCAGCGCGTGCCGTGCCATGCGGGCCTTCGACGCGGTCGGCGTGGCGACCAGCGGGTCGGCGCCGGGGCGGGCGAGCGCGTCGGCAGCCGCCAGCCCGCCGGCGACGTAGCCCGCCACCGCGACCCGGGCCCAGCCGCGCAGCGTGCCGACGATCGGCGAGCCCGCGACCAGCAGCGCGCGGGCCCGCGCGGTCTCGAACGCGAGCAGCCGGCCGACCGCGGGCGAGGACGCCGGCGCGGCCAGGTCGGCCTCGGTGACCCCGAACCGCTCCAGGTCTTCGGCCGGCAGGTAGATCCGGCCCCGCTGCAGGTCCTCGGCCACGTCCTGCCAGTGCTCCAGTTGCTGCAGCGCGTCGCAGACCCGGTCGGACAGCGCCACCCGGGTCGGAGTGCTGACGCCGAAGACCTGCAGCACCAGCCGGCCGATCGGGGTGGCCGACAGCGCGCAGTAACCGCGCAGCTGCTCGTACGTCCGGTAGCGGGTCACCCGCTGGTCCTGCATGTTGGCCTCGACGAGCGCGGCCAGGTCGCGCTGCTCGAGCCCGACCGCGCGCACCGACGGCACGAGAGCGACCAGCACCGGGTCGCGCGGGTGCCCGGTGGTCCAGACGGTGGCCAGGTCGGCGCCGAAGGACTCCAGCGCCGACAGCCGGTCGGCGGGCGTACCCGGGTCGTCGCCGAGGTTGTCGATCACCCGCACCACGTCGTACACGGCGCGAAGATGACCGCGCACCGCAGCCGGCAGGACGCGCAGTGCGACCGGGAAGTTCTCCGCGGACTCCTGCCGGCGCAGCCGGCTCGGCCGGCTCCCCGGGTGGGCCCGACCTTCCGCCACCCGCTCTGCCTCCACGCTATCGAGACTCCTCACCGATGCCGATCTTCTCTACTCCGAAGGGACCAGGGTGGCCTACCGTCTTTGCGCCTCGGTGACAAATTCCTCGGGATCGGGCATAACCTCGGGTTCACTGCGCATTCCGCCGACCGTGGGAGATCGACTGGAACCGTCCCTCGTCCCCAGCAAGCTCGGATCCGCTCTGGCGGCCGGGCTTCCGGACGCGCTCGACGAGATCGCGATGCTCTTCCGCGACAAGTGGCCTGCGTTCGCGCAGTTCCTCGACGAGGACCGGTCCGAGGTGCTCGGCGCGATCGAGACGCCGACCCTGGAGCTGGTCGCCCGGGCCGAGGCCGGCGAGTCCGTCGACCAGCTGTCCGAGCCGCTGCCCGAGCTGGTGACGCTGCTGTTCACCGAGGTCGGCGCCGGGCAGTACCGGGAGGGCCGGCACCTGTCCGACCTGCTCGCGGCGTACCGGGTGGCCGCCCGGGTGGGCTGGCGGCACCTCGGCCGGATCGCGACCGCGGCCGGCGCCTCCGCCGAGACCCTGGCCGCCCTGGCCGACGAGATGTTCGTGCTGGTCGACGCGCTGGCCTCAGCCACAGCGGACGGCTACGTGGCCGAGCACGCCGAGCAGGCCTCCAGCCGGGAGCGGCAGCGGGAGGAGCTGGCCGAGCTGCTGCTGGCCGACCGGTCGAGCACCGCCGCGGTCCGCGAGTTGGCCGCCGCCTGCCGCTGGCGGCTGCCGGCCTCCGCGTCGCTGGTGCTGGTCGACGCCGACGACCCGGCCGCGCCGGCGACGGTCCGCCGGCTGGGACCGGAGAGCCTGCCGGTGCGCTGGGGCAGCCTGCTGGGCGCGATCGTGCCGGACTCGGCCGGCCCAGGGCAGCGCGACCGGTTGGCGTCCACGCTGGCGGGCGGGCCGGCGGTGGTCGGGCCACCCGTGCCGCTCGACCGTCTGCCCGGCGCGGTGCGGATCACCGAGACGGCCGTACGGCTCCGCCGGGACGGTGTGCTTCCTGGCGACCCCTTGTTCGTCGATGAACACCTGGACACGATCATCGTGCATCGCGACCGCGACCTGCTCGCGGCGCTGCGTCGGCGCGCGCTTGTTCCGCTGGACGGATGCAGCCCGTCCGCCCGGCGCCGGCTGGAGCAGACGCTCGCGGCCTGGCTCCGGCACGGCGGCGACCGCGCGGCCGTGGCGGCCGACCTGCACATCCACCCGCAGACCGTGCGCTACCGGCTTAAGCAGCTGCGCGAGCTGTTCGGGCCCGACCTGGACGGCGACCCGGACACCCGGCTGCGCCTCACCCTCGCGCTCGCCTGGGGACCGCCGCAGCCGACCGACCCGGACCCCGCCGGCTGACACCCGGCTCAGGCGGGACCATCCAGGTCTCGCGGACCACCCCGGGCCGGCTGAACGCGGGCTCGGGCGGCGACATCCGGGTCCCGCGGCCGTCACGCGCCGGCTGACGGCCTGTTCAGGCCGTCGCCATCGGGTTGTCCCGGTCGTCGCCGCCCGGCTGGCGCTGGCCGGCACCGGCGGTCTGGTCGGCGTCCCCCTGACCGGCCGACCGGTCCATGGCCGCGGCGAACTCGGCCTCGACCGCGGCGATCAGCACCGCCGCCGGCGCCAGCGCGGGGTCGGTCTCGAGGCCGATGCACAGCCGCCCGTTCCAGGTGAGCGTGCCGACCGCGACCGCGGTGCCGGGCGCGAGCGGCACCAGCGGGAACACCGCCTCGACCGGCGGTCCGCCGAGCGTGAGCCGGGCGCGCGGTCCCGGCATGCAGGACACGATGGCGCCGAACGTGCCCCGCCCGTACACCATCCGGGCGACCAGCCGGTGGGCCGGCGCCGGCAGGATCCCGAAGAGTCGCTGGACCAGCTGGGCCGCTGCCGGCCGGCCGCTGCCGGTCAGCTCGTCGACCTGATCGGCCAGCATCGCCGGCGCCGGCCGGACCCCGGGCGCCACCGGCACGTCGACCAGGATCGTGCCGGTGCGGTTGCCCTCGGTCGGGCCGCCGGCCTGGCGGGTGGTCAGCGGCATCGACACCCGCAGCAGCCCGGACCGGCCGCTCACCGAGCCGAGCGCGCCGGCCACCAGCGAGAGCAGCAGGTCGGGCACGCCGGCCCCGTGCCGCCGGGCCGCCGCCCGGACCGGGCCCAGCGGCAGGTGCAGGGTGCCGAACTCGTGGCCGGCGCCGGTGGGGAACCGCATCCGCCCGCGACCGCGCACCGTGTCGGTGGCCAGCCCGGCGAGCCCGGCAACCGTGCGCAGCGTTCCCGGTGGCGGCGCCACCGGACCGAGCAACCCGTGCGCCTCGAACCGTGGCTTGAGGATCGACAGCGCGCCGGTGACCAGCCCGACGCCGTCCGCGCAGACGTGGTGGGCGAGCAGGATCGCGGCACCGCGCCCGTCCGGCAGCTCGGCACCGACCATCCGCCACAGCGGCCGGTCCCGCGGCAGCGGCGTCGCCGCCAGCCGGCCGATCACCTCGTCGAGGGTCAGCCCGCCGAGCCCGAGGGTGCGCGCGTCGACCACGTGCCAGGACCAGTCCAGCTCGTCGACCCGCTGCCAGCGCCAGTGGTGCAGCACCGACCGGCGGGTCAGCCGCTGGTCGAAGTGCGGCAGCTCGGTCAGCGCCTCCCGGTGCACCTCCTCAAGCGCGGCCAGCGACGGCGGCGCGGACAGCAGCACGGCGCCCCCGACCACCTGCGGCGCCGCCGGTGTCTCGACGTGCAGGAAGAACGCGTCCGCCGGCGGCACCCGGGTGGTCCCCGGCGGCGGCCGGCCGACCACCGCCACGCAGATCACCGCCAGCACGAAGCCGGCGACCGCGTCGAGCACGTAGTGGTTGCCGGTCGCCACGATGACCAGGAACGTGATCGCGACGTGCACGCCGCTGACCGACTGCAGCCACCAGTGGTGACCGATCCAGGCCAGCACGACGCTGACCCAGACCGCCCAGGCGAAGTGCAGCGACGGCATCGCGGCCAGCTGGTTGGCGTGGTCGCCGACCGGTGAGCCCCACGAGCCCCAGGTCTGGCCGAGCCGGACCGTGTCGACGAAGCCCTGGCCGGGCACCAGCCGCGGCGGGGCGGTCGGCCACAGCGCGAAGCAGCTGATCGCGACGACGTTGAGCAGCAGGAACGAATTGCGGGCCGACCGGTATTGCTCCGGCCGGCGCACCAGCAGCCAGGTCAGCAGCGCCAGCGCGCTGACCACGTACGTCGTCGCGTACTCGTAGTTGGCTAGCACGACCAGCGTGTGGTGCGGCCGCAGCGCGTTGTTGAGCGAGGGCTCGATGTCGAGCCAGAGCGCCTTCTCCAGCCCGTACACGGACTCGGCGTGGCGGATCGCCCTGGCCTCCCGGGCCGCCCCGCCGAGATGCGAGACGACCAGGTAATAGGCGAAGACGAGCAGGCCGAGCGCCAGCTCGACCCGCACCCGGGGTCGCGTCGGCTCAGCGCGCACCGTCGCCATCAGCTTTGCTTACTCCGGCGTCCCGACAAATCTTCCCGACCTCGCGCGAAACGCCGTGTGACGTATACGGCCGAGCGCGAATCGCGGTTTCTGAGCACACTCATAGGTGTGCTGGCCATCGTCATCGCTCTCGCGGTGGTCGCCGCGTTCCTGTACGCGCTGTCCGAGTACCTCCAGCAGCGGGCTGCCTGGCGGAGCGCGCAGACCGTCGACACGGACGCCGAGGACCGCTCGGCCCGGCTGCTGGCCGAGGCCGGCGCGGCGGGTCGTGCGCTGCGGCTGATGGCCACCCAGCGGGTCTGGTTCCTCGGCTGGGCGCTCGGCACCACGGCGTTCTTCGTGCAGGCCGCGGCGCTGAACCTCGGGTCGGTCTCGGTGGTGCAGTCACTGCAGGTCACCACGCTGATCTTCACGCTGCCGCTGGCCGGGATCGGCTCGGCGGTGCGGCCCCGGCTGCGGGACTGGCTGGGTGCCGGCACGATCGCGGTCGGGCTTGCGGTCTTCCTCGCCGTGCGCGGGGTCCCCGCCGGCAGCGCGGCCGGGGCGCACCGGGGCCGGCTGCTGCTCCTGCTGTTCGCGCTGGCCGGCCTGGTCGTGCTGCTCGCGCTGGCGGGCGCGCTGCGCAGCGGCCCGATCCGGGCCACGCTGCTGGCGAGCGCGGCCGGGGTCTCCCTGGCGGCCACCGCGAGCACGATCAAGCTCACCTCCAACGACCTGGTCAACCACGGAGTGGTCTACACCGCGACCGACTGGCCTGGATACGCATTAGCGCTCGGGACGGCGACCGGCGTCATCCTGCAGCAGCTCGCGTTCACCTCGGGCCGGCTGCCGGTGGCGGCGACCGCGATGACGATCGCCAACCCGCTGATCGGCACCGTGCTCGCGGTGATCGGGTTCAACGAGGCGATGCCGAGCACGGCCGGCGGGCTGGCCGGGCTGGCGTTCGGGGCGGCGCTGGTCTGCGTCGGGGTGTACGTGCTGGCGCACTCGCCGCTGCTGGCCGAGCCGTTGCCGCCGCCGGACGAGCTCGCTGAGGAGGCGGCCCCCCACTCGCACGTCTCCCACCACCACGACGACCAGTTGGCCGACGACCGCGACGACCTGCGCTCCAGCCGAGGCAACCGCCTCACCCGCTGAGCCCGCCCCCGCCAGACGACCCCGGGGCCAGCCGGCGGGCGCCGGCGGGCGCCGGCGGGCTCAGCCTTGCGCGGCGTCGGAAACCGGCTGCCACTCGCGCCAGGTCGCCAGGCGGGACTCGTAGTCCGCAGTGGCGATGCCGAGCGGGGCGGAGCCGAAGAAGATCCGCCGCGGTGGCGTCTCGGCGTCGACGACGGCGAGGATCGCCGCCCGGGTCGCCGCCGGGTCGCCCGGCACCGCCCGCCGCCGGCGCCCCTCCTGGACCTCGTCGAAGTAGCCCGCGTACGCCGGCAGCCGCTCGGAGAACCGCCCGGACGGCCCGGACCAGTCCGTCGCGTACGCGCCCGGCTCGACCGCCGTGACGTGGACGCCGAACTGCTCCATCTCCTGCGCCAGCGTCTGGGTGACGCCCTCCAGCGCCCACTTGGACGCGTGGTAGATCCCGACCCACGGGAACGCGGAGATCCCGCCGATCGACGTCACCTGGATGATGTGCCCGCCGCGCTGCTCGCGCAGGATCGGCAGCGCGGCCTGGGTGACCCACAGCGCGCCGAAGAAGTTCGTCTCCAGCTGCGCGCGGGCCTCCTCCTCGGTGATCTCCTCGACGAAGCCGAAGTGGCCGTAGCCGGCGTTGTTGACCACGACGTCGAGCCGGCCGAACCGCCCGTGCGCCCGCGCGACCGCGGCGAAGTCGGCCGCCCGGTCGGTGACGTCGAGCTCGATCGGCAGGACCGCGTCCCCGTACTTCTCGACCAGGTCCTCGAGCGTGCCGGCGGAGCGGGCGGTGGCGGCGACCCGGTCGCCCCGCTCGAGCGCGGCGATCGCCCACTCCCGGCCGAAACCCTTCGACGTCCCGGTGATGAACCAGACCTTCGACACCCTAGGTCCCTTCGGACTCCTCGCGCCGGGCCCTGGCCCGCCGCTTCCCCTCGTGCATGGCCTGCACCCGGGCGATCGGGATGCCCCGACCCTCCTCGACCAGCCCGGCGTCGAGCCGCTGCGGTTCCGGCAGCAGCGACGCCCAGTCCGGCCGGTGCCGCAGTGCCTCGACAGCGGTGCCAACCGTGAACGCGTGCGGATCGATTCCGTCCAGCTCGTCCCAGGGGACCGGGAACGACACCGGCACGCCCGGCCGGACCCGCGGGCTGTACGCGGCGACCACGGTCGCGCCACCGGCCCGGGTCGAGTCGAGGAACACCTTCCCCTCCCGCTGGTCCTTGACGAACGCGGTCGTCGCCAGCTCCGGGTCGAGCCGCTCGGCCCTGGCCGCCAGCGCCCGGGTCGCCGCCGCGACCTCGTCCAGCGGCGTGCCACCGGCCACCGGGATGATCACGTGCACGCCTTTGGACCCGCTGGTCTTCACCGCGCCGGCCATGCCGACCTCGTCCAGCGCCCGCCGGACGAGGTGTGCCGCGGCGGTGACGACGCCGAACCCGGCGCCCTCCGGCGGGTCGAGGTCCATCACCATCGTGATCGGCGGGTCCGGCTCGTCGTGCCGCATCAGCGTCGGGTGATACTCGACGGCCCGCTGGTTGCCGAACCACAGCAGGGTGCGCTCGTCGTCGCACAGCGCGTAGGTAACCTCGCGGCGGGACCGCTCGGCCCACACCGTCGTGGTCCGGATCCAGCCCGGCGCGTACTTGGGCAGGTTCTTCTGCATGAACGGTTCCTGGCCGGGGCGGACCCGGATCACCGACAGCGGCCGCCCGGCCAGCTCGGGCAGGATCCGGTCGGCCACCGCCGCCAGGTAGTCGACGAGGTCGCGCTTGGTCGCCCCCGCCCCGTCGAACAGCTCCTGATCCGGATGCGTGATCTCCACGGTCCCGAGCCTGGCAGAGGCGGCGCACCTCCGGCCGGGCGGGCGAGGAGGATGTGCGCATGCTGGACAACCGGTCGATGCCGCCGTCGGCGGTGATCCCCGTGCTCAACTGCCCCGACGTGGTGGCGGCGAGCGCCTGGCTGCGATCCGCGTTCGGCTTCCTGGAGCGGCTCGCGATCGGCGGCCACCGCATCCAGCTCTCGTACGGGTCGGGTTCGCTGGTCCTGGTCAACGGGCCGAGCGCGCCGGCGAACGTGATGGTCCGGGTCGAGGACGTCGACGCGCACTGCGCCCGGGCCCGGGCCGCCGGCGCGCGGATCGTCGCCGAGCCGACGGACTACCCGTACGGGGAACGGCAGTACACGGCGACCGACCCGATCGGGCACACCTGGACCTTCTCCGAGACCATCGCCGACGTCGACCCGGACGACTGGCTGCGCTGACGCCAGTCACCCGACCGGCGGATCAGCCGAGCTCGGCGATCGACCCCACCGTGCGGTCGGGCGGGGTGAGGTGCACCGGATAGCCCGTCCCGGTGCGGTCGACGTACGCGGTGCGCAGGCCGGCGCGGGCGGCGCCGTCGATGTCCCACGGGTGCACGGCCACCAGCGTCGCGTCCGCCGGGCGGACCCCGAGCCGGCCGGTGGCGTAGTGGTACGCGGCCCGCGTCGGCTTCCAGGCGCCGGCGTCCTCCACCGACAGCAGCGCCTCGAACTGGTCGCGGATCCCGGCGCGGCCGAGCAGCCCGACGGCGACCTCGGCCGCGCCGTTGCTCAACGTCGCGAGCCGGTGCCCGGCCGCCCGCAACGCGCGGATCCCGCCCGGCACGTCCGGGTGCACCGGCAACTGCTGGAACCCGGCCATCACGTGCTCGATCGCGTCCGGGTCGCCGGGCAGCATCGGCGCCAGCACGCCGCGCGCGGCGTCGGCGAACCGGACCAGCCCGCCGGCCGCGGCCACCCCGATCCCGTCCCGCAGCAGCGCGGTGAACCACAGCTGCGCGGCCGTCGGCGGCAGGCCGACCTCGGCGAACCGGGTGCGCATCGGCGCGAGGTCCGACAGCGTCTCGTTGACGTCGAACACGTACACCGCCATGGCGGTGAGTGTGCCCGAACGCCGGCCGGTCAGCGGTTCAGCAGCAGGCCCTTGACGTACGCGGCCTGGCCGGCGTGCTGCAGGTCGTCGGAGATCACGCTGACCAGCCGCACGCCGAGGGTCACCGGCGGGTCCCAGCTGGTGTCGACGACCCGGTCGAGGTCGGCATCCCGGATCGTCTTCACGTACTCGACCGTGCGCGCGTACACCGCGTCGTGGTACGCCCGCAGCAGCTCGCCCGGCACCCGTACCTGCTCGACCTGCTGCTCGGTGTGGCCGTAACCGTGGTCGGTGACCGCGAACGGCAGACCGAACCGCTCGTACCAGCCCTGCGCGATCCAGGCCTGCTCGATGCCGGCCACGTCGCACACGTGGTCGTCCTGGATCCGGGTCAGGTGCCAGACCAGCCAGGAGATCGAGTTGGCCACCGGCCCGACCTGCTCGGCGAGCTGCTCGTCGGTCATGCCGTCGAGGGCGCGGCCGACGACACCCCTGATCCGGTCGAAGGCGTCCGCGAGAAGATCAGCACTCGTCACGGCCGGCCACCCTACTCAGCCCGGGCGGCCCGGCCACTTGGCGGAGATTTTAGTTGGTTGAGTCATGCAACCAGTTCTACCCTGGGTAATCATGGACCGAGCCGCCGCCGAAGAGCAGCTCGCGACCGAGGTGAGCACGCTGCTGCGGCTCATCCACCCGCTCAAGGCCGCTGCCGCCCGGGACGGCGGCGGCGTCCTGGGGCCGGACCGGTCGGCGATGCTGCTGCTGTTCCCGTTGATGGACGGCCCGCAGCGCCCCGGCGCGCTGGCCGAGCTCAGCCATGCCGATCCTTCCACGATCAGCCGCCAGGTCGCCGAGCTGGTCCGGCGCGAGCTGGTGCGCCGCGAGCCCGACCCGTCCGACGGGCGGGCCAGCCTGCTGGCGATTACCGCCGCCGGTCGGGAAGTCTGCGAGCGGGTGCGGACGTTGCGCCGAGAGCTGCTCGCGGCCGCGACCGCCGCCTGGACCGACTCCGAGCTCGACACGTTCGCCGACCTGCTGAGCCGCTTCAACGGCGCCCTCGGCGCCGCGTACCGCCCGCCGCCGGCGCGACCCGCACCGACCCGCACCACCCTGACCCGCACGTTGACAACCATCGCCGCTGGCGTGCCAGCCGGCACAGAGCAGGAGCCCGCATGACCACCCCGGCCACCCGGAGCGCTCCGTCGGAGCAGACCGACGGCGGCTTCACCCACCGGCAGACGGTGATGATCCTCGTCGGACTGATGATGGGGATGTTCCTCGCTGCCCTGGACCAGACCGTGGTCTCGACGGCGATCAGGACGATCGCCGACGACCTGAACGGCTTCTCGCTGCAGGCCTGGGCCACGACCGCGTTCCTCATCACCTCGACGATCGCGACCCCGCTGTACGGCAAGCTATCGGACATCTACGGCCGCAAGCCGTTCTTCCTGTTCGCGATCTCGATCTTCATCGCCGGGTCCGCGCTGTGCGGCCTGTCCCGCTCGATGTACGAGCTGGCCGCGTTCCGGGCGATCCAGGGCATCGGCGCCGGCGGCCTGTTCTCGATGGCGCTGGCGATCATCGGCGACGTCGTGCCGCCCCGGCAGCGGGCTCGCTACCAGGGCTACTTCCTCGCGGTGTTCGGCACCTCGAGCGTGCTCGGCCCGGTGCTCGGCGGCCTGTTCGCCGGCGCCAACACCATCCTCGGGGTCTCCGGCTGGCGCTGGATCTTCTACATCAACGTGCCGATCGGGCTGGCCGCGCTGGTCGTGGTCAACCGGGTGCTGCAGCTCCCGCACACCCGCCGCGACCACCGGATCGACTGGCAGGGCGCGGTCGCGCTGGTCATCGGGCTGGTGCCGCTGCTGATCGTGGCCGAACAGGGCCGGGAGTGGGGCTGGTCGTCCACCCGCAGCGTGGCCTGCTACGTGATCGGCGTGATCGGGCTGGTGCTGTTCTACCTGGCCGAGCGGATGTGCAAGGACGACGCGCTGATCCCGCTGCGGCTGTTCCGCAACCGGACGTTCAGCGTGGCGACGACGTCCAGCGTGATCATCGGTATGGGCATGTTCGGTGCGATCCTCGTGCTGCCGCTCTACCTGCAGATCGTCAAGGGCTACTCGCC
This sequence comes from Mycobacteriales bacterium, assembly GCA_036558285.1. Lineage (GTDB taxonomy): Bacteria > Actinomycetota > Actinomycetes > Mycobacteriales > CADCTP01 > CADCTP01. The sequence continues at coordinate 49,636 of DATBFW010000126.1, forward strand.
GACCGGTGCCGGCCTGGCCACGCTGCCGCTGGTGCTGGGCATCATGGCCGGCTCGGTGATCTCCGGCCAGACAATCTCCCGGACCGGGCGCTACAAGATCTTCCCGATCATCGGCACCGGGCTCATGGTCGTCGGGCTCTTCCTGTTCTCGCTGGTCGGCGCCGACACGCCGCTCTGGAAGACCGCGCTGATCATGCCGATCGTCGGGCTCGGGCTCGGCGGCAACATGCAGCCGATCATCCTGGCCATCCAGAACGCGGTCTCGCCGCGCGAGATCGGCGTCGCCACCTCGTCGGTGACATTCTTCCGGCAGATGGGCGGCACGCTCGGTACAGCGGTGTTCCTGTCGGTGCTGCTCAGCACGCTGCCGGGCAAGATCGCCCACGCGTTCGACACGGTGCGCGGCACGCCCGAGTTCCAGGCGGCGCTGGCCGCGCACCCGGAGCAGGCAGCGACCCTGCAGGCGGCCGGCGCGGGCAACACCAACCTGAACGACACGTCGTTCATCTCCCGGCTCGCCCCGGTCATCGCGCACCCGTTCAAGGTCGGCTTCTCCGACTCGATGTCGGTGGTCTTCCTGATGGGCGCGGTGATCATGGTGATCGGGTTCGTCGTCGTGCTGATGCTGCCGGAGATCCCGCTGGCCGACCGGTCCGCCTCCCAGGCCCGCGCGGCCGAGGCGCAGGCCGAGGCCGGCGCGGCCGCTGAGGCGGCTCCGGTGCCGGGCGCGGCGTTCGCCGAGGCGATCGCGGAGCGGACCGAGGTCGCGGTGGACGAGCGCAACGGGCTGGACACGCCGGATCCGGACGCCGACGGGCGGGGCCGGCACAACGCCGACGGGCACGACGGCGAGGTCCGGATCGCCGTCGACGGGCACGCCGGGGAGGGTCGGCACGAAGCCAACGGCCACGACGGCGAGGTCCGCTCCGCCGAGGCCGACGGCCGGCGCCGGACCGTCGAGGGCGGGGCCACCGAGACCGACCCGACCGCCGAACCGGTGCACGGCCGCCCGTCCGCAGGTACCTGACACCCGACCCACCCCACGCCGCCCCGGAGTCCCCACCTCCGGGGCGGCGCTGTCGTCTCGTCCGGCCGGACGGGCTGAGCACGGCGGGGCGCCGCCGTCGTCCCGCGCGCCCCGGCCGGTCGGGCTGCGCCGGCGGGGCACGCGGTAGAAAGAGGGCATGAGCGAGCCGCTGTGGGTGCCGACGCCGGAAAGCCTCGAGCGGGCGGAGATCACCCGCTACCTGCGCCGGCTGCAGGAGCGCACCGGCCGTCGCTTCGACTCGTACGACGAGCTCTGGCAGTGGAGCATCGACGACCTCGATGGCTTCTGGGCCAGCGTCTGGGACCACTTCGGCCTCGACGCGGTCTCCTCGTACGAGACCGTGCTGGCCGACGACCGGATGCCGGGCGCGGTCTGGTTCCCCGGCGCGAGGCTCAACTTCGCCGAGCGCTGCCTTGCCCCCGGTGCCGACGACGACACCGCGCTGGTGCTCGTCGGCGAGGGCGAGACCGGGCTGACCGACCCGACCGAGATGACCTACGGCGAGCTGCGCCGGCAGGTGGCCGCGGTCGCCGCGGCGCTGCGCCGGCTCGGGGTCCAGCCGGGTGACCGGGTGGCCGGCTACCTGCCGAACATCGCCGAGGCGACCGTCGCGCTGCTCGCCACCGCCGCCGTCGGGGCGGTGTGGACGGTCGCGTCGCCCGACTTCGGCACCTCCAGCGTGCTGGCCCGCTTCGAGCAGGCCGAGCCGGTCGTGCTCATCGCCGCGGACGGCTACCGGTTCGGCGGCAAGCCGTACGACCGCCGGGCGACCGTGGCCGAGCTGGTCGCCGGGCTGCCCTCGGTGCGCGCCGTGCTCACCGTGGACAACCTGGCCGTCCCGGCCGACTGGAACCTGCCCGTGCCGACCGTGGGCTGGGCCGAGGCGGCCGGCACCGACGCGCCGCTGGAGTTCGCCGACACCGCGTTCGAGCACCCGCTGTGGGTGCTGTGGTCGTCGGGCACCACCGGCGCGCCGAAGGGCATCGTGCACTCGCACGGCGGGATCGTGCTGGAGCTGCTCAAGGCGGTCAGCCTGCACGGGGACGTGCAGCGCGGCGACCGGTTCTTCTTCGTCACCTCGACCAGCTGGATGATCTGGAACTTCATGGTCGGCGGGCTGATGGTGGGGGCCGCGCCGGTGATCCACGACGGCAGCCCCACCTGGCCGGACGTGGACGGCGCCTGGCGGGTGGCCGCGCTGACCCGAGCCGACGTGGTCGGCTGCGGCGCCGGCTACCTGATGGCCGGCAGCAACGCCGGGTCCTCCCCCAGAGACGGCCTCGACCTGTCCCGGATCCGCGGCATCATGCAGACCGGCTCGACCCTGCCCGACCATGCCTGGATCTGGACCAGCGAGCACGTGAGTGCGACCGCCCAGCTCAACTCGATCTCCGGCGGCACCGACGTCTGCTCGGCGCTCGTCGGGGCCAACCCGCTGCAGCCGGTGTACGCGGGACGGATCCCCGCGGCGGAGCTCGGCGTCGCGCTGGAGGCGTGGGACCCGGACGGCAAGCCCGTGATCGAGCAGGAGGGCGAGCTGGTCGTCACCAAGCCGCTGCCCTCGATGCCGCTCTACTTCCTCAACGACCCGGACGGCCGGCGCTACCACGACAGCTACTTCGACGTGTTCCCCGGCGTCTGGCGGCACGGGGACTGGATCACCGTCCACGCCGACCGGTCGGTCTCGATCTCCGGCCGGTCCGACTCCACGCTCAACCGGATGGGCGTACGGATGGGCTCGGCCGAGATCTATGCGGTGGTCGAGCAGTTGCCCGAGGTGGCCGACAGCCTGGTGATCGGCGTGGAGCGACCGGACGGGTCGTACCGGATGCCGCTGTTCGTGGTGGCGGCCGAGGGGCACGAGGTCGACGACGCGCTGCGGGACCGGATCCGCACCGCGCTGCGTGCCCAGCTCTCCCCCCGGCACGTGCCGGACGAGATCGTCGGGGTGACCGCGGTGCCGCGGACGCTGACCGGCAAGAAGCTCGAGGTGCCGGTCAAGCGCGTGCTGCAGGGCGCCGACCCGGGCAAGGTCGCCTCCCCCGGCGCGGTGTCCGACTACGACATGCTCGACTGGCTGGCCGCCTGGGGTAGGCGAACTTAGCCGGTGGCCGCCCGAACTGGCAGAGATACCCCGGACACCCCGAACGAGGCGCGCGCTGTGCTCGCGCTGCTCTGGACCGACAACGGCGAGGGGTGAGCGACTGACTCTCCGCTCGGCTCATACGGCCCCGTCAGGCTTCGCGCTCGGCGGGGGCCGTCGCCGTCGTTCCGGTCAGTACGCTACGGCTCGCGACGGCCGACTCTGGCTCGAGGTGAGTGTGGGCCGCAACGAATCTCTGACCACAAGTTGGATGACAAGCTTCGTGAATCTATGCGCTGCGCGTCGCCGGCAGCGGGGCATCCGGGAGCGGAGTGGCTCAGCCGGCTCATCGACGCGGCCCGTCGCCGCGGCCTGTCGCGAGTCCGCAGCGGTAGGCGGGGGTCGGCTGGCAGGACCCAGTCTGGCTCTCGGTGCCGTCGGGCACGGGGCTCCAGTGCAGCAGGGAGGATGCGCTCGCGCCGGGCCGGAGGAGCACCAGGTGCGGCGGCGTGCCCCGGTAGCGAACTTGGTGGGTGGACAGCGGGCGGTAAGCAGCATCGAGTAGTTGCAGGCCGCCGTAGCCGTAGACGCGGCAGGTGCTACTCGTCCGGTTGGTCAGCACCACCGCGGCGTACCGGGAGCCAGCGGCGGGGTCGAGGTCGTGAAGTCGCGCGGGGAGACCCGCGGTGTGGCAACGGCTGGGTCCGGTCGGCGTGGTCGGTGGGACCGGAATCGGTGCTCCCGCGGACGGCTCTGTGGAGGTGGGGACGGGTGTAGGTGGCCCGGTTGCCGGCGTCGTTGCGGCGGGTGCCCGGACGATGGGCACGGACGCCGGCGAGGAGCGCCCGTACACCCTATTGAGGCGGGCGCCGCCCCGAGACCGGGTTGCTTCGGCCTCGGGGTCGCCCCGTTCGGGAATCTCCGAGCGCTGAACGGCGGTCAGGTCGACCTCGCGGTCCTGGGCTGGTTCAGCAGCTGTAGAAGCTGCGCAGTTCCTCGATCGCCCGCAGGTGCGTGTGTGATGCGTCGAAGGTGAGCCGGTAGACGGCCCGGTACTTCAACCAACGCTTCCAGCTGTTGTCGGTGTGGAAGCTGTCCAGGAACTGCTGCCGGCCGACCCGGTTCAGCTCCGTCCCGGTACCGGGGTAGTGCCCGGTCATCCGCTGATAGTTCTCGATACCGACGCGGATCACGACGTCCCGGTCCAGCCAGTAGCTACGCAGCCGGGGGTTGACGTTGGTGTACCGGATGAACGACGG
>DATBFW010000127.1:0-13420 GCA_036558285.1 Mycobacteriales bacterium
CGGGCGGCCGCCCGGACCGCCTCGGCCAGCTCCCGTCGTGGCGTGTCCTTGAGCAGGTATCCGGTGGCACCGGCCTCGACCGCGCGCAGGATGTCCGCATCGGTGTCGTACGTCGTGACGACGAGCACTCGCGCGTCGCCGGCGGCGGCGATCTCGCCGGTCGCGGTGACCCCGTCGGTGCCGGGCATCCGCAGGTCCATCAGCACGACGTCGGGCCGCAGCCGGGCGGCGAGCGCGACCGCCTCGGCCCCGGACGCGGCCTCGCCGACCACCTCGAGGTCGGGTTCGGCGTCCAGGATCGCCCGCAGGCCCTCCCGCACCACGGGATGGTCGTCCGCCACGATCACCCTCAGCACCGCACCTCCACCCGGGTCCCAGTACGTCCACTGTGGACCGTCAGGACGCCGCCGATCTCCTCGACGCGCCGGCGCATCCCGGCCAGACCGTAGCCTGCGGTCGGCGCGCCGGGGTCGAACCCGCCGCCGTCGTCGGCCACCGTGAGCACCGCGCCGTCGAGGGACACCTCCACCCTGGACGCGCCGGCGTGCTTGCGTACGTTGCTCAGCGCCTCCTGGGCGGCCCGCAGCAGCACGACCTCGGCGTTGGCCGGCAGCGACCGCATCTCGCCGGTCACCCTCAGGTGGGCCGGCAGCCCGGTCTCCGCGGCGAACCGGTCGACGAGCCGACCGATCGCCTCGGGCAGCGGTGCCGCCTGCAGGTCGACCGGAGTGAGCGCGGCGACCAGTGCCCTGGCCTCGGCCAGGTTCTGCCGCGCGGTCTCCCGGGCGGCGGCCAGCCGCATGCGGGCCCCGGCCGGGTCCGTGTCTACTTCGGACTCGGCCAGCTCCAGCAGCACCACGACCGAGGTGAAGCCCTGGGCCAGGGTGTCGTGGATCTCGCGGGCCAGCCGCTCCCGCTCGGCCAGCATGCCGGCCCGGTGGCTAACCACGGCCAGCTCCTCCCGGGTCCGCTCCAACTCGTCGATCACCGCCCGCCGGTCGATGCTCTGGTCGATGATGCGGAACATCCAGAACCCGAACAGCAGAGCGAAGGCGAGCGAGATGCCCGACTGGGCCAGCGCGGCCCGCCAGGAGTCGTGGAACACCAGGTACGCGACCGCGCCGACGCCGACCGCGAGGGCCGCGTCAGCCGCCACGATCAGGCTGATCCGGTCGAGCATCGTCCAGGGCTGGGCGTAGAGCACGAACAGCAGGAAGCCGAGCGTGTCGTACTGGGCGATCGCGAACAGGAACAGCGGGATCATCCCGGCCACGTAGACCATTCCGAACATGGCCGACCGGCGGTGCAGCGCGCGGGCGCCGAAGGCCGCGTACCAGCCGGCCAGGGCGACCAGCGCCAGCACGGCCCGGACCCGGGCGGCGGTGTCCAGGCCGTCGGCGCCGAGCACGATGACGACGCCCGCCGCCACCGCGCCGAAGAACGCCAGGTCCCACAGGACGATCCCGCGGTCCCAGACGTCCCGCCCGGCGGCCGACCCGGCCGGCACGCTCGCCACCGGTCCCTACCCGTCCGCCTTGTTCCGCCAGCGGAACGTCCGGACCGCGATGAGCAGGCCGCCCACCAGCCAGAGCAGGAGCACCAGGGCGATCCGGCCGTGCTCCCAGGAGCCGGCCGGCTCCTGGGACTGGTAGTCGTCCGGCAGGAACACCGAGCGCATCCCCTGGGTCATCCACTTCAGCGGGAAGAGCGCGGCGACCGTCTGCATCCACTGCGGCAGCAGCGCGAAGACGAAGAACACCCCGGAGATGAACTGCAGCACGATCGCGATCGGTGAGATCACCGCCGGCGCCGTGCGGCCGTTCTTCACGAACGCGGTGACCGCGATGCCGAGCATCGTGCAGGCCGAGATGCCGAGCACGCTGACCCAGAGGTAGGTCAGCCAGCGGCCACCGTCGGCCGGCAGGTCCAGTCCGTAGAAGACGACGCCGACCGCGAGCAGCAGCACCTGCTGCACGGTCGCGACGACGGCGACCAGCACGATCTTGCCGACGAAGTAGGCCGACGGCGGCATCGGGGTGCCGGCCAGCCGCTTGAGCGCACCGCTGTCCCGCTCGATCGGGATGGCGATCCCGAGGTTCTGGAAGCTGCTGGCGAACAGCCCGGCGGCGATCATGCCAGCGACGAAGACCTGCGCGAACTTCACGCCGCCGTCGACGTCCTGCCGACCGAAGACCGCTCCGAAGATCACCAGCAGCAGGATCGGGAAGGCGAACGTGAACACGACCGCCTCGCGCTCGCGCATGAACGTCTTCAGCTCGACCACCGCGCGGACCCGGTAGACGGAGAGCAGGGAGGGCGGCCGGTAGTCGGTGGTGGTGCGGGCCGGCGCGGCGGCGCCGATCAGGTCGGCGGTCATTCGGGACTCCCGATCATTCGCAGGTAGACGTCTTCCAGGCTTGGCCGCTCGACGACCAGCTCCGGGACCTCGCCGCCGCCGAACAGGGCGGCCAGCTCCAGCACGGTCTTCGTCGGCTCGTCGGTGGTGAGCTCGTGCGGTCCGTCCGGCCCGATCCAGCGAACGGTGGCCGCGGCCGAGGCGCGGCCGCCGAGCGTGGCCGGTGCGCCGATCTCGAGGATGCGGCCGGCGTTGATGACCGCGACCCGGTCGGCCAGGTGCTCGGCCTCGTCCAGGTAGTGGGTGGTGAGCAGGATCGTCGTGCCGGCGTCGGACAGGCTCTCGATCAGGCCCCAGAACTGGCGGCGTGCCTCCGGGTCGAAGCCGGTGGTCGGCTCGTCGAGGAACAGCAGCTCGGGGCGCCCGACGATGCCGAGCGCGACGTCGAGCCGGCGGCGCTGGCCGCCGGACAGGCTGGACGAGCGCGCATCCCGCTTCTCCGTCAGGCCGACCAGCGCGATCGCCTCGTCCGGTCGCATCGGGTCGGGGAAGTAGGCCGCCACGGAGCCGACCCACTCCCGTACGGTCAGCTCGCTGGACTGCGCCAGGTCGTCGACCCGCTGCAGGACGATGCCGATGCGGGACTTCCACTCGGCAGTCGCCTTCGCAGGGTCGTGCCCGAGCACCGTCACGTCACCGCCGTCGCGGCTGCGGTAGCCCTCGAGGATCTCGACGGTCGTCGACTTGCCCGCCCCGTTCGGCCCGAGCAGCGAGAACACCTCGCCGCGCTGCACCGTGAGGTCGAGGACGTCGACGGCGGCCCGTCCCTGGTAGGCCTTCCGCAGCCCGGACACCCGGATTGCCACATCACTCATGCAGCCATGGTCCCGAGCGCCCCGCCTCCCCACCACACCCGACCGATCGGTCCGCCCTCAACCGCTCGATGGACCCCCCTCCCCCGCCGGTAGCGCTACCCGACGGTGGCGGTCCTCTCGATGGTGATCGAGTAGACTGATGTTGCCCTGCTGCTCGGTGAATGCAGATTACATCAGGTCGGATCGCGTGGGAGGAGTGTCGAATCGGTGAGTTCGGGCGGAGTGTTCGATACGGATGCGTGGCTGCGTGCATTGGGGCGGCGGGTGCGGATCCTGCGGCTGACGCGGGAGATGACGCAGGATGATCTTGCCGTGGCGGCCGGGATGTCGCGCAGCTTCGTGTCGCTGATCGAGAAGGGGACGCACGGCGTGGACGTGGTCCGGCTGCTGCGGCTGGCGGCCGCGCTGGAGGTGCCGCTGGCCGAGCTGCTCGGCGCTATTCCTCCCGACCGGCGGCTTCCGGGCTGAACGCGGGTACGCAGATGGCCACGTAGTCGGCCCCGTCCGGGTCGGGCGTGCTGTAGCGCACCCGCTCGCCGGCGTGGGTGAGCACCGCCTCACCGGCGCGGACGTCGAGCACGCCGGCGTCGTGCTCGACCCGGACGGTTCCCCGCAGCACGAGCGTCACCTCGTCGAACTCCGGCGCCTGGGCCGGCTCGGTCCACCCGCCCGGCGCCGCCATCCGGGCGACGGAAACCGTCGCGGTCCCGGAGTTGACCCGTCCGACATACTCGTCGATCTTCTTGCCGCCGGGCACCGGGATGGTGGTCGGCGCGGCGATGTGCTGGGGCATCAGGACTCCGCGATCCGGTCGAGGACGAGGGGTTGGCGTGCCGGCGGGTCCGGTGCGACCTCGATCGCCCCGTCCAGCGCCTCGACGGCCCGGGAGAACCGGGCCGGGTCGTCGGTGTGCAGCCGCAGCAGCGGCGCGCCCGCGGCGACCCGGTCGCCCGGCTTGGCCAGCATCTCCACGCCGGCCGCCGCGGACACCGGGTCCTCCTTGCGCGCCCGCCCCGCGCCGAGCCGCCAGGCGGCGACCCCGACCGCGTACGCGTCGAGCCGGGTCAGCACGCCGGTGTCCAGCGCCCGCACCTCGGACGTCTCCCGCGCCACCGGCAGCGGGGCGTCCGGCGCGCCGCCCTGGGCGGCGATCATCCGCCGCCACACGTCCATCGCCCGCCCGTCCGCCAGCGCCGCGGCGGGGTCCACATCGGACTGTCCAGCCGCGGCGAGCATCTCCCGGGCCAGCGCCACGGTCAGCTCGACCACGTCGGCCGGCCCGCCGCCGGCGAGCACCTCGACCGACTCGGCGACCTCGAGCCCGTTGCCGGCGGTGCGCCCGAGCGGCACGGACATGTCGGTGAGCAGCGCGACCGTACGCACGCCGTGCGCGCTGCCGAGCGAGACCATCGCCGCGGCCAGCGCGCGGGCGTCGGCGACCGACTTCATGAACGCGCCCGAGCCGACCTTGACGTCGAGCACCAGCGCCGAGGCGCCCTCGGCGATCTTCTTCGACATGATCGAGGACGCGATCAGCGGGATCGACTCGACCGTGCCGGTCACGTCCCGCAGCGCGTAAAGCTTGCGGTCGGCCGGGGCCAGCGACGCACCGGCCGCGCACACCACCGCGCCGACCGTACGCAGCTGGGCCAGGAACTCCTCCGTCGACAGCGTGGCCCGCCAGCCCGGGATCGCCTCCAGCTTGTCGAGCGTGCCGCCGGTGTGCCCGAGCCCGCGACCGGACAGCTGTGGCACGGCGACGCCGTGCGCGGCGACCAGCGGCGCCAGCGGCAGCGTGATCTTGTCGCCCACGCCGCCGGTCGAGTGCTTGTCCACCGTCGGTCTGTCCACAGCGGACAGATCGAGCCGCTCGCCGGAGGCGATCATCGCCCCGGTCCAGCGGGCCAGCTCGGCGTCGGACAGGCCGCGCAGCAGCACCGCCATCAGCAGCGCGGACATCTGCTCCTCGGCCACCGCGCCCCGGGTGTACGCGTCGATCACCCAGTCGATCTGGGCGTCCGACAGCGTCCCGCCGTCCCGCTTGGCCCGGATGACGTCGACCGCGTCGAACGCTCCGCCGGCTCCTCGGCCAGGCCGTCCGTCGCGAGCTCCGGACGACCGGCCCTCGTCGCTCCCCGCTCGCGCTGCGGGCTCTCGCGCTCGCTCAGGCACCAGCCACGCGATCCAGGTCCTCGCGGCCGAACGCCCGCGGCAACAGCCGGCCGATCGGCACCGGTCCGTCGGCGGTGTCCACCAGCAGGGCCGGACCGCCGTGCTCCCAGAGCAGCTGCCGGCACCGTCCACAGGGGAGCAAGGCCCCGCCGGCGGCGTCCACGCAGGCGAACGCGACCAGCCGGCCGCCGCCGGTCGCGTGCAGCGACGAGACCAGCCCGCACTCGGCGCACAACCCCAGCCCGTACGAGGCGTTCTCGACGTTGCAGCCGACCACCGTACGGCCGTCGTCGACGAGCGCGGCGGCGCCGACCGGGAAGTTCGAGTACGGCGCGTAGGCCCGGCGCATCGCCTCGACCGCCGCGGCGCGCAGGCCCTCCCAGTCCACGGCGGTCATCCGGCCTCCCCGCGCCGGTAGGGTTTGCCGTCCGCCGCGGGTGGTCGCAATCGCTGCGCGGCCAGCGCCAGCACCAGCAGCGTGGTCAGGTGCGGCGCGAAGCCGACGAACTCGTCCGGCACCGTGTCGGAGGTCAGGAACCAGATCAGCGCGGCCGCGGCGACGGCCACGCTGGTCGCCGCCCGCATCCGCCGACCGCGGTACAGCGACCAGATGGCCAGCAACCCGAGCACGATCGCCAGCAGCAGCAGCAGCGCGTGCACCGACTGGCCGCCGCTGCGCAACTGCAGCGCGTCGGTGTAGCCGAAGATCCCCGAGCCGAGCGCCAGCCCGCCGGGCATCCAGTTGCCGAAGATCATCGCGGCGAGGCCGATGTACCCGCGCCCGTTGGTCTGACCCTCGCGGTAGATGTTCGTCGCGACCAGGGAGAGGAACGCGCCGCCGAGGCCGGCGAACCCGCCGGACAGGATCACCGCGGTGTACTTCATCCGGTAGACGTTCACGCCCAGCGACTCGGCCGCGCCCGGCGCCTCGCCGCAGGAGCGCAGCCGCAGGCCGAACTTGGTCCGCCACAGCACCAGGTAGGTGAGCGGCACCAGCAGCACCGCGACGATCGTCAACCAGGAGATCTGGGTGATCAGGCCGCCGAGGATGCCGGCGACGTCGGAGACCACGAACCAGTGCTTCTCCTCGATGTCCCGCAGCACGCCAGAACCCGGCAGCGTCACCGTCCCGATCCGGGGCAGGCTCGGCGACTGGGTGACGCCGCCGCCCGGCGTGTCCACGAAGATCAGCGCGGACAGGAACCGGGTGATCCCGCCGCCGAGGATGGTGATCGCGACACCGGCGACGATGTGGTCGACGCCGAAGGAGACCGTCGCGATGGCGAGGACGAGACCGCCGAGCGCCCCGCCGATGATGCCGACGATCACCCCCCACCACGGCCCGAACTCGTACGCGCCCCAGGCGCCGAACCAGGTCCCGAGGATCAGCTGACCCTCGAGGCCGATGTTCACCACGCCGGACCGCTCGGACCACAGGCCGCCCAGGCCGGCCAACCCGATCGGCACCGCGAGCCGCAGCGCCGCACCGGTGGTGCCGCTGGAGGTGATGTCGTTGGCGCCGGTGATCAGCCGGACGATCGAGACGAGCACCAGCATGCCCGAGATGCCCAGCAGCCAGAGCGGCCAACGGATACCGCGTCGACGTCCCGCCGCCGTCGACGCCTTGGTCATCGACTCGACGAGGCCGGTGGCGGTCATGCCGGGCTCCCCTCACCGGTGGTGGGAGTGCCCGGAGCAGCGGCCGCGCGCAGCTCGGCGCCGACCCGGCGCTGCTGCTGCGCGAGGGAGAACCTGCGCACCAGCTCGTACGCGATGACGACGGACAGCACCGTGACGCCCTGCATGATCGTCACGATCTCCTTCGGCACGTTTTCGAGGTCGAGGATCTGGGCGGACTGTTCCAGGAACGACCAGAGCAGCGCGCCGAGCGCGATGCCGATCGGGTTGTTACGACCGAGCAGGGCGATCGCGATCCCGGAGAAGCCGTACCCGGTGGGGAAGTCCTGCGCGAACGCGTGGCTGCTGCCGAGCAGCAGCGGCATGCCGACCAGTCCGGCGACCCCGCCGGAGATGAGCATCGTGCGGATCACCATCCTGCGGACCGAGACACCGCTGGCCACCGCGGCGGTCTCGGACAGCCCGGTGGCCCGCAGGTCGAACCCGAACCGGGTCCGCCCGAGCAGCACCCAGTACGCGATGCCGCAGGCGATAGCGACCACGATGAAGCCGTAGATCTCCCCGCCGGAGACCGGGATACCCGGCAGGTAGGCGTCCGACGGCATCGGCTTGGTGGTCACCTGCTGGGTGCCGACGATCGTGCCGAGGCGGTGCGGGTCGAGCAGGTAGGCGACGATGCCGCCGCCGATCACGTTGAGCATGATCGTGGAGATGACCTCGCTGACCCCGCGGGTCACCTTGAGCACCGCGGCGATGCCGGCCCAGAGGGCGCCGACCACGATCGCCACGAGCACGACGACGATGATGAGCAGTGGCCCGGGCAGCAGCAGCCAGCCGCCGACGACCGCGGCGAAGAACGCCGCGATCTGGTATTGGCCGTCGACCCCGATGTTGAACAGGTTCATCCGGAAGCCGATGGCGACCGCCAGGCCGGACAGGTAGTAGATCGTCGCCTTGTTGACCGTCTGGACGACCGTCTCGGGCTGGGTGCCGTAGTCGAGCATCGCGTTGAACGTGTGCAGTGGCGAGTTGCCGGAGATCACCAGCGCGATGGACGACAGGAGCGCCGCGACGATGAGCGCGAGCACGGGAGCGGCCAGGCCGAGGCCGATCCGCTCCAGGTCGAACCGCTTCACGGCCGTTCCTCCCCGCCTGCGTCGGGATCGTTCGCCAGGTCGCCGGTGCCGGTCGTGCCGGTGCCGGTGAGCCCGGGACCCGCGGTCCCGGGCAGCGGCACGTCGAGGTCGGGGTCCGCTCCCGGACCGGAGTCCGGCGGCACCGGGTCAGGACCGGGGACGAGGTGCCGGCCGGCGTCCTCGCGGTCGGCGACAGCGACCGTCCCGGCGGCGTGGCGACCTCCGGCCGGACCGTGCTCGGCCGGCTCGGCGGCCTCACCGGCGCCGGTCATCGCCGAACCGAGCTCCTCCGGGGTGACCGTGCGCGGGTCGGCGGTGCCGACCATCCGACCGCGCAGGATCACCTCGATCGTGTCGGACAGCCCGATCAGCTCGTCCAGGTCGGCCGAGATCAGCAGCACCGCCAGCCCCTCCGCCCGCGCGGTGCGCAGCGCGTCCCAGATCTGGGCCTGGGCGCCCACGTCGACGCCACGGGTGGGGTGCGCGGCCAGCAGCAGCACCGGGTTGCCGCTCATCTCCCGGCCGACGATCAGCTTCTGCTGGTTGCCACCGGACAGCGCCGACGCGGCGACGTCGATGCCCGGCGTCCGCACGTCGTACTCGCGGACGATCCGCTCGGTGTCGGCCCTGGCGCCGGCCCGGTCGATCCACGGCCCGGTGACGTTGGGCCGCTGGCTCTGATGGCCGAGGATCCGGTTCTCCCACAGCGGCGCCTCCAGCAGCAGTCCCTGCCGCTGCCGGTCCTCCGGGATGAAGCCGATCCCGGCTTCCCGCCGGTGCCGGGTGTTCAGCTCGGTCAGCTCCCGGTCGCCGAGCCGGACGGTGCCGGTGGCCGGTCGCAACCCCATGATCGCGTCGACCAGCTCGGCCTGGCCGTTGCCCTCGACCCCGGCGATGCCGAGCACCTCGCCGGCGTGGATGGTCAGCGAGACGTCGTCGAGCAGCGGCCGGCCTTCCTCCCCCCGCACGGTCAGCCCGCGCACCTCGAGCACGACCTCCGGCCGTACGGTCGACTCGCGGGTCTCCGGCGACGGCAGCTCGCCGCCGACCATCAGCTCGGCCAGCCGCCGCGCGGTCACGTCGGCCGGCAGCACCGTCGCGACCGTGGTTCCCCGCCGCACCACGGTGATCTCGTCGGCGACCGCGAGCACCTCGTCGAGCTTGTGCGAGATGAACAGGATCGTGATGCCCTCGGACTTGAGCTCCTGCAGGTTGCCGAACAGCTCGTCGACCTCCTGCGGCACCAGCACAGCGGTCGGCTCGTCCAGGATGAGGATCCTGGCGCCGCGGTAGAGCACCTTGAGGATCTCCACCCGCTGCCGGTCGCCGACGCCGAGCTCCTCGAGCAGCCGGTCCGGCTCGACGCCGAGGCCGTACGAGTCGGAGATCTCCAGGATCCGGCGGCGGGCGGCGCGGAAGTCGAGCCGGCCGAAGCCGCCGGGCTCGGCCCCGAGCACGACGTTCTCCAGCACGGTGAGGTTGTCGGCCAGCATGAAGTGCTGGTGCACCATGCCGATGCCGGCGGAGATGGCGTCGGCCGGCGAGGAGAAGCTCACCGTCCGCCCGTCCACCTCGATGCTGCCCTCGTCCGGCTTCTGCATGCCGTAGAGGATCTTCATCAGCGTCGACTTGCCGGCGCCGTTCTCCCCGACGATCGCGTGCACCGTGCCGGCCCGCACGGCGATGTCGATGTCGCGGTTGGCGACGACTCCGGGGAACCGCTTCGTGATACCGCGTAGCTGCACGGCGATGGTGTCCCGGGCCGGGGCGGGTGCGGAGGTCACGCGTCTCCCCTCGGACAGAGCAGCGTCCGGGGGCGACGCCGCTCGGCGTCACCCCCGGACCGGGGTTAGGGCCTGCCGCTGAATTCCCTGGCGGCGCGGGCCGACGCCCAGACGACGACCGGCCGCGTTGGCGGGGCCGACCGATACACCGGTATCGGTCGTCCCCGCCGCGTTGCCGGACGCCGCTCGGGCGCCGTCCGCATCCACATCCACCGCGAACTCGGCGACACGCCCTGGCGCAACCGTCAGGAGACGGTCGTCGGAACCTTGATCTGGCCGTCCACGATCTGCTGCTTGTACGCGTCAAGCTTCGACTTGATGTCGTCGACCTGGCCGCCGGAGGTCGCGTATCCGACCCCGTCGACCTTGAGGTCGAAGACCTCCTGGCCGGACTTGACGTTGCCGTCCTTCGCCTCGGTCAGGAACTTCTGCACGGCCACGTTCACGCGCTTGACCATCGAGGTCATGATCGTCTTCTGCACCGCCGGGTCGGCCGACAGGTACTGGTCGGAGTCGACCCCGATGGCCTTCTTGTCGGCCGCCGCCGCCGCGGAGAACACGCCAGAGCCGGAGCCGCCGGCCGCCGCGTAGACGATGTCCGCGCCGCCGTCGTACATGCCGGTGGCCGCCTCCTTGCCCGCGGCCGGGTCGTTGAAGCCGGAGCAGTTCTGCTGCGGGGTGGACAAGTACTTCGTGACCACCTTGGTGCCCGGCTTCGCCGCCTGCACGCCGGCCTTGTAGCCGGCCTCGAACTTGGCGATCAGCGGCACGCTGCAGCCGCCGATGAAGCCGACCGTGCCGGTGGTGGTCTTCAGCCCGGCGGCCGCGCCGACCAGGAAGGAGCCCTGCTCCTCGGCGAAGGTCAGGTTGGACACGTTCGGCCCCTTGACGTCGTCAGGGGTGGCGTCAATGATGCCGAACTTCACGTTCGGGTATTTCGGCGCGACCGTCTTGAGCGCCGGCGCGTACGCGAAGCCGACCGCCACGATCGGGTTGAACCCGGTCTTGGCCAGCAGCTCGAGCCGCGTCGCCCGGTCGGTGTCGGTCTCGCCGGCACGCGCCGAGAGTTCCTTGACGTTGCTGTCCGGCAGGTTGAACTGCTTCTTCGCGGCGTCGAGGCCGACCGCCGCGGAGTCGTTGAACGACTTGTCCCCGCGACCGCCGATGTCGTACGCCATGCCGATCTTGAGGTTGCTCGGAGCCGCGGAACCCCCGCTGCCGCTACCCCCGCTGCTGCTGCCACTGTCACTGCTTCCGCAGGCCGCCAGCGTCAACGCGCCGACCAGCGCGGCCGCTGCCAGCCCCATCCCACGCACTCGGCGCAAGAGGATCTCCCTTCGCGGTTCCGGGTCCGCCGCCCGGCCCGGTATCGGGCGACACGGTAGACCGCCGATATGAGTCTCCGGAGGAGAGGTGAATTCTCGTCACCGCATCGTTGCACGCCTGGAGCAGCCTTGACCTGCTCTTGACGTCGTAGCCTCTGCTGGTGCGATCAGTCCGGACCGTTGCTGCCGTCGCAGCCGTGCTCTGCTGCCTGCTCGCGGTCGACGGCACGGCTCCGGCGCTGGCGTCCGCGCCGGCCCGGACCCCGGTGCCGACGCCGACGCCCGAGCCGCCGCTGCCAGGGCAGGGTCAGGGCGGTCAGGTGGTCGGCGGCGCCCGGCTGGGGACCGTCGGCCTCGCCCTGCCGGCGAAGGCGACGCCGCTGCCGAAGGACATCAGTGCGCGCGGCTGGGTGATCGCCGACCTCGACACCGGCGATGTGCTCGCCGCCCGCAACCCGCACGGGCGCTACCCGCCGGCCAGCACGCTGAAGTGGCTGACCGCGCTGACCCTGCTGCCCAAGCTGGACAAGCACAAGCGGGTGGTCTGCTCGTACACGGACGTCGACGTGGACGGCACCAGGGTCGGCCTGGTCCAGTACGGGCGCTACTCGGTCGACCTGCTGTTCCAGGCGATGCTGATGGCCTCCGGCAACGACGCGGCCAACACGCTGGCCCGGGTGGCCGGGTCGGTGCCGAGCACGGTGGCGGCGATGAACACGACCGCGCGGTCGATCCAGGCGTTCGACACGCACGCGGCGACGCCGTCCGGGCTGGACGGGCCGCACCAGCTGACCTCCGCGTACGACCTGGCCCTGATCGGGCGGGCGGACTTCGCCCGAGCGGACTTCCGGAAGTACACCGCGCAGAAGCTGGGGACGATCCCGGCGCAGGGCACCAAGTACCACACGTTCCAGTTCGCGAACGACAACAAGCTGCTCTACAACTACCCCGGTGCGATCGGCGGGAAGAACGGCTTCACCGACGCGGCGCACCACTCGTTCATCGGCGCGGCCAAGCACGGGAACCGGCGGCTGATCGTCACGATGATGTACGGCGAGCACAAGCCGGACAACATCTCAGCCCAGGCCGGCCGGTTGCTGGACTGGGGCTTCGCGCTGCCACGCACGGCGGCGCCGGTCGGCACGCTGGTCTCGGCCGCCGCCGCGGGCGCTCCGTCGGCATCGGCGTCGGCGTCGGATTCGCCGGCGGCAACGGCGGCAGGCCCGGACGTGGCCGGGAATGGCGGCCCGACCTCCGCCATCGCCCTGCTGATTGCGGCCGCGCTAGCTGTGCTGCTGGGCGCGCTGGCGGTCCGGATCATCCGCCGCCGGGCCTGAGCCGGTGGGCCGGGACGGCCAGGACGCGCGAGCCGGGGGTCCTAGGCGGCTGGTTGGCGGCGGCGCAGGAGGCGGGTGGCGGTGGCGCCGACGCCGACGCCGAGCAGCGCGCCGGTGCCGACCAGGGCACCGGCGACCGCGGCCGGGCGCGGCGCCTCCCGCGTCCGGGTGCCGGCCGGAACCGGCCCGATCACACCACTGTCCGGCTTGTCGTCGACCGCGACGGCGAAACCCTCCTCCGGCGGCGCGGGTTCGCGCTCCGCTCCGCGCGGCTGCCGGCCGGTCGCCGTCCACGCGGCGGAAAGCAGCAGGTAGCGGGAGACCAGGTTGATCCAGATCAGCAGGCCGACCGCGCTGGCGAACACCCCGTACGTCGGGTTGGACGTGACGCTCGCGAGGTACGTGGTGCCGATGATCTTGAGCACTTCGTACCCGACGGCGGCGAAGATCGCCCCGCGCAGCACGGTCCGGTAGCGCACCGGACGTCGCGGCAGCCGGGTGAACAACCACATGAACAGCACCGTGTCCGCGGCCAGCGCTAGCAGGATCGCCACGCCGCCGACAAGCGTGCCCATCCCGGGGATGCCGTCCAGGTGGAGGCCGGTGACCACGGCGTGGATCGCCGCGGTCACGCCGGAGGTGAGCGCAAGCGAGAGCACGATGCCGATCCCGAGGCCGACGAGCACGAGCAGGTCCTCGAGCTTGGCCTTGACGAAGTTCTCCTTCGTGACCTCGCTGGCCCAGACCATCTGCACGCCGGTGCGCAGGTTGCCGACCCAGCCGAGCCCGGCGTACGC